>JABGYH010000007.1:300000-564275 GCA_018675335.1 Candidatus Woesearchaeota archaeon | reverse complement strand
TCAAAACCCAACCATCATTCCAACCCCAAACCTGATAACTACCCGACAAATCACCAAACAAATCAGTAACAGCCAAACTATCCACCTCAACAGGAACACTAATCAAATACCAACTACCCACACTAGGCAAATCATATTCAATAGTAATTTCTGCACCGTCTCCTCTAACAGTATAATTACTAAAATGACTTACGTTTGCAATCAACATTCCTTCAGTTCCGTCATAATAAGTTATATTGCAACTTGATTCGTTATCACATCTTGTTTGATTATTTTCCCATAACTCAATTGATTCATTTATCCATTCAGGCAAATTATGAAAAGTGATTTCAGCAGTTGTATTAAGCCAGGTGGAATTATGAAAACTACTAATTCCTAAATTATTTTGTTCTAAAAAAATAGATTCTCCAATAATTAAATTTGGTTCAACAGTTGCATCAGTAAAATTCCACCTAATTGAACCATTAGAATTATTATAAATTAAAACTGAATAATCTATGGGGTTTAAAAATATCGAATTTGATGAGGAATTAATTAAATTATTAATTAAAGTCGCATTTCTCCAATCAATATAAATTCCCCAAGAGTCAACTCCGAAAGTATAAATTTGATTATTTTCATATATCGAATTAGAATCCAAATCACCATAAAAACCATAAGATTCATCACCTAATGTAGATACAGAATTATTTGTAAAATTATTATAATAAGCATAGTCGCCAATTAAAACTCCATGAGCCGACCCTCCTTGAGTCAAAATAGAATTATTATCAACCAAGTTATCCCAATTAGAAACGTAAATTCCAGGACTAGTAGTTTGAATTGTAGTAATATTATTTGATCTAATTAAATTTTCGCGAGATTTGAGATAGATAGTTTGAGTAGATGATGCATTTGTCAAAAATGTATTAAAAATAAAATTATTGTTACTTGAACTTGAATCAATATCTATTAATTTTGCAGAACTAGCATTCGTTTGCAAAATATTTTGAGTGAAATTATTATTCTCTGACTCTTCAACCAGTTTAAATGCAGATGAAGCTACTGCAGTCAAATATATTGAATTATTATAAACTAAATTATTAGATGATTTTTGAAACAACATATTATAAATTGAATAAAGCATTGTTTTATTAAAGTTAAAATCTGAATTTATTATTTGAGAATTTTCTGAATATAACAAATAAAATGATCCTGAATTAAAAGTAATATTTGAATAAGTTACATTTAAACAGTATGCGCAAAAAATCTCAGAATAAATATCAGTTAAATTTTGATTTTCTAAAATTATTTGATCCTGCATTCCAAAATCATATTTTATATCTTTTTGGTTATGATTATTATCTAAAAAAGTGTGATTTAAATAAATTGATGGTGACGATGCACTACTTATTTTAAGCGCAGAATTAGAATGAAAATTATTACCTAAAAATAACCCGAACGCAGATTCATCAAGACTTATTGCAGTTGAATGCGCAGTCGATGGATAAAATGAATTATTTTTAACAACTGGAAATTCAGAATCAGAAATGGTTAATCCTGTTACTGAATTATTAATAGTATTATTAAAAAAGAATAAATTATCACTTTTTACCGTCAAAAATTTATCAAAATAATTATTTGAAAAATTCAAAAAATTAGATATGCTACCAGAAGACATAACTGAATTAGATGCGGAATAAATTATATTATTAAAAAAAGAATCATTAACACAAGAGGAGGGCACAATTCCTCGTCCATAACTCCCCGAAGAATTAATTAAATTATTCAAAAATATAGAATCATCAACACTTTCAAGTTTAAATCCATATGAAAACTGACCAATTGTTAAAATAGAGTTATTATCAATTGAATTATTATTGGAATTTGATAAATATATTGCATACTTATAATTTGGAGTAATTGAATTTTCAGTTATGATACAATTTTTAACAGTCACATTATCATATCCCGTAACATTAACACCATAACCAAGAATATTTTGCATAGAATAATTTATTTTATTTTGTAAACAATTCAATCCAATATTATCACTCAAAACATTAAAACAAGTTGAATCAGAAATTACTGATTCATTTAAACAATAAACTCCTAAAGAATCTAAATCTTGACAACTATCAATAATAAAGTCACAACCATCATATGCAGAAATAATAATTGGGACTGAATAATTACTAAAACTAGATACATTAGCAGTTAAAATTTTAGAATCATTATTCCAAGAAATATTGCACATATTAATATCATCACAAACCTCGCCATTTTTTAAAAACAAAGGAGTTTCATTAAACTCAGTTAGATTTCTTAATTGTATTGTGGCAGAACCATTTAATTGCTGCATTTTATCACTATCAATAATTCCTAAATTCCCTTGTTCAAGATAAATTGTATTTTGAGAAAGATTTAACTGAGTAGTTAAATTTGTTTTATTCACAAAAATTTGAGCAAAAGAATTATTAAATAATACAATATTATAATATCCAGCATAATTATCATATATTGAAAAACTAGTAGTTTCAATTAAATTATTTTCAAGCGAATTTTTTTGCGCAGAAAAAAGATAAATACCATACGAATTAGATCCGGGAATAATTAGATTATTTTGATTAATTAAATTACCATCTGAAAAGTATACATTAATTCCTGTGGAGGATGCTTGAGTTAAATTTATTTCATTAAACCAAATATTATTAAAATCAGAATCACTATCTAATTTAATACCTGTAGAAATTGTGGCAGCAGAATTTATGACATTATTTGAAATATTTGTGTATCTAAAATCTCCAAAAATAGCAATCGAATTTGTTCCATAAATATTAATAGTATTATTATCCACTTGATTATTGACTGAATTACTCCCTCCTTTAAGATGAATTCCATTTGCTAAAGAATAATTAGTTTCTATCACATTATCAGTTATAATTACATTTTCAGTTGACAT
This sequence comes from Candidatus Woesearchaeota archaeon, assembly GCA_018675335.1. Lineage (NCBI taxonomy): Archaea > Nanobdellati > Candidatus Woesearchaeota > Candidatus Woesearchaeota archaeon. The sequence continues at coordinate 561,334 of JABGYH010000007.1, read as the reverse complement.
TTTAGATAAATATATTCCATACCCTGAATTTGAAGTAAAGATCGAATTATTATTTATTAACAAATCATCTGAATTGACTCCTGAATTAAATTCACAAATCGCGTGAGAATTTGCACCTGTTGATATTAACACATTATGTTCAATAATATTATTTGGTGCTTCAACTAAAATTGGATATGCAAAAGATCCACTAGTAATAATTGTGTTGTAATTAATAGTATTATTGATATCTTGAGCAGATGAAGAAATTACACCAATTGCGTTACTTCCAGAAGTATTAATAGCGTTTGCAAAAACTAGATTATGTCCTGAACTTAACAAATTAATTCCAGACGCATACATACTTACTGTGGTTATATTATTGTTTTCTAAAATTAAATTATCTGAATTTAAACTAAAAATTCCATATTTTCCTGATGTGCCTGTAACTTGACCTTCTATGATTTTGCAATTTTTAATTTCGACATTAGATGCACTTATGTTAATTCCATAACCAAACCCTCCATCATTAGAATAAATTATGGTATGATTAGCACAATCTAATACAACTCCTTCCGTTTGAATGTTAAAACAAGTGTTATTGGATGAAACATCATTAGTTAATGTTAAATTTGAAGTTAATTCGGAGCACCCAAATCCAGTTATGAATGAATGCATGGTAGATGATACATTTGCAAAAATAATATTTTCCAAGTAACTTAAATTACAATCATTAGTGCTACCACAATCAACTCCATCCCTAAAAAATTGTGGCGCAGTTGGATAATTCAAATTATATAAAGATAATATTGAAGATGAATTTAAATTTATTTTATTTTCATCTTTAAAAAAAGTTATGTTATTATTATCTAAAATCAAATCTTCATTTAAAATAAAATCGCCAACAATAGTAATATCAGTTTGATTCCACTCAATAGCTGCATACTCCGTAAAATATTTAAGAAAATTTTTATCAGCAGGAGAACTTACTTTAAACGCATTAGTAAATCTCGAAATATTATTATTAATTAATGAATTATTTTGATTTTGGGAATTTAATTCAATTCCATATCCCGAAATATCTCCAGTATTATTAATTTGATTATTTGAAATTATTGTTTCTGAAACAAAATCATCCAAAACAATTCCATTAGAACCAGAAACAAAAATACTATTATTAATTATAATTACATCATCAGACATAATAACAATTCCATCCGCATTAGAATTACTTTCATTCATTTGATTTATTACGCAATTTTGTATTGTGATATTATCTAGACCTTCTTCTATTTCAATACCAAAATAATTCGTATTAAATACAGAATTACTATAATTAATTTGATTATTTTGACAATCTAAAATAACATCGCTTGAAAGTATTTGAACTCCGACTCCTTCGCTTAAAACATCCTGACTTAAATCATAACTTCCTGAAGAATCAATAACCATCCCAGGAACTGCTTTGACAGTTAGTAGTACTTGTATTGTTTCATTTATTGAACTGTTATCAGAACTAGTAACTGTAAAATTAAAGTAAAAAAACCCTTCGGTTAAAGATCCAGTTTTTAATGAAACTAATGTTGACTCACCAGAATTTATGATTGCTGAAGTTTTATTAAGTTCTGAAACATCCGCCCCACCAATATTTAATGCTGAAAATGTATAATTAACTCCTGTTGCAGTACCATTGTTAGTTATGTTAAAAATAAAAGTGGTATTGGTCTGCACATCGCCAACTTCATTGCTTGGATCAGTTATGTTAGCAGAATATGTTGGAGGTTCATTTTCTTGAGTAGTAAAATTATAAATACTTGAATTAGTGCAAAGTCCATCATCATTACAACTCGTAATCTTGTAATGATATAATGTTGAATTAATTAAATTAAGAATAACAATATTTTGAATATTTAAAAATGATTCTTCAACAACAACACCTAAATCAAGTTGAATATCAAGTCCATATTTAATCGTTGCGTTGGTTAAATCATCAGTACTGAAGTTTATTGTTGCAGTATCGTTAGTTGTTGTATTTATTAATTCACTAATAATTGGCGCAGTTGGATCAACGTAATAACCTGCTTTGAATGCATAAATTTTACCATTATCTGCTCCAACATATAATGTATCATCTGCAATAACTGGAGATGAATTAATACTTGAACCAATAGAATAATTCCAAACCGTATCCCCATTAGTAATATTTAGTGCATGAACATATCCATCAGTAGTTCCAACAAATAATAAATTACTTGTTAATGCAATATTTCCAACAACAGAAGAACCTATATCTGTTTGCCAAGTAGGATTTGGATCTGAATAAAAATAGGAATATACCGTTGTTCCGCCTGAAACATATATGTAACTAGCTTTAATACTTGGAGAAGATTTGGTTACTCCAGTAGACCAAGTTTGGGCAGGACTAGCACTAAAATAATCATAAGAATATGTTCCCCCTGAAGAACTTCCAACAAATATCCTATCTTGCGAACCATAATATACTGGACTAGATCCTAATTCATATCCACAGGTTACAGAAGGTGGACTCCCCCATTCAGAACTTCCCGTGCCTAAATTAAGTTTATGTAATTTATTATATGCACAAGCGTATAATCCTGTAGATGTCGCAATTGGAGATGAATCAATATATGATCCTGAAACTGAATTCCGCCAATTTCTTGAACCGTTTAAATATAGTCCATACATCCGATAATCGCGAGCGCCAAAATAAATTAAATCACCATAAACTACTGGAGATGAATAAATTGCACCTAATGCGGAATAATTCCAAATCTCATCACCATTAGTTGTATTTAGCGCATATAGTTTGTTATCTGCACTCCCAAAATAAATAATATCTCCTGCAATTGCAGGACTTGACCAAATTTCTCCACCTGAAGTATAGTTCCAAATTTGTTGTCCATCGGAAACATTAATTGCGTAAAATTTATTATCTAAACTTCCCACATATAACATATCATTTTTTATTGCAGGACTAGAAATAACTGAAGAACCAGTAGAATAATTCCACATCAAATCTAATTTTGTTAAATTAAACATTGCGGGATAATAACTTGCATGATATGAATCTCGTCCAAACATAGTCCATTCAGATGTTGAACTTGAAGAACTACTAATAGCAATAACACTTGCTGACGCTAAAACAAATAATATACTTAATAGAACTAAAATAAAACTACCTCTTTTCATTTTATATTAAAATTATTTTATAATATATAAAAACCTTTTGATTATTTTAATTAATAATAAACAAGTCTGCAGCCCAAATTAATATTAAAGTTAGATCATACATGGTTTAAACTTAATACTTAAATTTGTTTAATCTCAAAACTCCCAATATAACAACTTATCAGCACTTTCTTTTGACCATTCTTGACGCACCAAAAGTTCTCTTAATTGATTCTTTGTTAAACCTTTTTGCTTTAACAGCTTAATTGTATTAAAAACCAATTTAACTTCATTTTTCACATTTAAATCTTGTTCAACAAGTTTAATTAACTCTTCTTCGGACTGTGCACGATTTACATGTCCTTGTTTTATTCTTTCCGCAATTTTTGCAACTTTAACAACTAGCGGTTTTATTATGGTGTTTTTAGGCATATCCGAATCAGAACTAGACTTTTCAACATTCAATTGTGAAAACGTTGCTCCAACTAATTCAGGTTTGTTTCCTTGCACGATTAATTTTTGTTTAACTTCAAAATCAAGTTTTCCCACTCCGAATAATTTTTTAGCAACTGCAATGGTAGAGTCTAATCTAACAAATATTGTCTCAATATTTTTTTCAGACCACTCATATGAAAGCTGTTGTTTTATATCTTCTCGACTATTACCTTCAGTCATTAATTCATAAATTAATATCTCTAATTTGTTTAAATTAATTTTATTTGATTTTGTAACTGAAACAATTTCCTGCTTGGACGCAGTATCTAATTCAGGTTGAGAAATTGACGATGAAACATTAGTTTTGTCAGATTTTAAATTATCAGCTAAGTTTCGTTCGATTTTTTTTCGTCTTAAATATAATAAAAGTATAATACTAATTCCAATCACAATTATTACAAAAAGTAGAATATAAAATAATTCTTCAGTTAATGGTACTAGTTCTGACAAATCTAACATACTAAACACACCTCTTTTAATACACTTAAAGAAACCAATATTTAAAAACGTTTCTAAAAAATTCTAAATAAAATATACTAACAAAAAAATTCAAAAAAAAATAGAAAAATCAATCATTTAATTTATACCATCGCATCAATAATTTATCCTTAGCCTTTACAATTTCATCATTCTGTCCTTGTAATGTAATGCATTTTCCTGAATAAATTATTTTTGTAGGTGTCGCATCTTTAAAATAAATTACAGATCGATTTTCGTCACCACAATTAATTGCAGGTTTTGATTGACATCCTAAATCATCATGAGTAGTACAGCCAGCTTCTAACGAATAACCGAATGCTTTCGTAAGACTGATACTAAACCCACCATTAGCAACTGCAATATGTTTTAAGTTAGTCGCGTTCGAATCAAATGTGATTGCAAATTTATGATCATCAAAAAATGTTGAGTCAAGTTCTCCTTCTACAGTTATGTGCTCTAACTCTTTAGGTCCGTGATTAAACACTAAATCATAAATAGTGTTTCCAAGTTTTGCTTGAGTATACCACATACCTTCAAAATTTACGAAACTATATCCTTCATACATATAACCTAATTCCAAATCAAGTTCTCCACGCAAATTTTCAGCATGTAAATCATCTATTGTTTTTATAACTGGATCTTCGACAGATGCAATTCTTATTACCACAAATGCCACAAAACATAATACTAATATGCTTAATACAACCATGAGTTTACGAGTTTCTTTTTTAGAATCAATTTTTTCTAATTCGTCCTCAGGTTTAAAACTTTTTTTCTCGCGAGTTTTAACTAATGGTTTTTTTTTAGCTGCATCTTCAACCTTAACAGGTTTAGAAGTTTTTTTCTTTGCATTTTTATTTTTTTGAGTAACCATTTTTTAAAATTTATTCCATAATTCCAAGCATTTGATATGCGATTCTATCTTTGATTGCAATTATCCCATTACTTGTTCCTTTAATCTGTATGCAATCCCCTATTTTTTCGACACTTGATTGATTCGCAGTTTCAAGTAATATAACTGGAATTTCAGGAGTTGCATTTATGCAATTTATTATTGGAAGTGAATAATCCAAATTGTCTTGAGTTATTCCACCACTAATGTAAGTTCCAAGATGAGTTGAAAATAAATTTCCAAGTTCAAATCTAGTTAATTCCATGGTTTGCAAATCTTTTGTTGCAGGATTAAATGTTAACCAAATAACTTTTTTTGATTTTAATGTTTCAAAAACATCTGAGCTTATGTTAATTTGTTCTATGTCTCCTGGAAAAAAATCAAATCTTAAAGATGCGCCATCAACATTAGTCATCCAACCTTGATTTGTTCTAGTAAATTTTTGTTGTTTGTAAACATAATCATCAGGATTATGACTAACTCCACCAAACATCATTCCAACTACCGATATGAATAATACCCCTGCAAAAATCATAGTCCAGACTGTTTCTTTTCTAAGTTTTCTTCGTTTCCGTTTAGTTGATGTATCTTTACCAATTTTGTGTTTTCTTATTCGAGACATGATTTAGAAGGATAAATGCTTGATTTATAATATTTTCTATGAAATAAACCATATTAAAATACCCAAAAGTATTTAAAAAGAAAATTGTTTTTATCTTTATTATGAAGAGGGTCACAAAAACTAAATCTAAAACCTCGCAAACGCCAATAATTAGATTAGAAAATGTTTGGAAAATTTATAAAATGGGTGAAGTAGAAGTTCCTGCAGTTAAAGGTCTTAATCTTGATATTAATAAAGGAGAATTTGTATCAATCATGGGTCCTAGCGGAAGTGGAAAATCTACAACAATGAATATGGTTGGTTGTTTAGACATTCCCACAAAAGGAAAGATTTTTTTGAGTGGCCAAAATATTGCTCATTTGGAAGAATCAGATCTTGCCCAAATAAGAGGTAAAACAATTGGGTTTATTTTTCAACAATTCAATCTTATTTCAACTCTAACAGCACTTGAAAATGTAACTTTACCAATGATTTTTCAAGGAATTAGTCAAACTAAACGCGAAAAACGTGCAGCAAAACTATTAGGATTAGTAAAACTCAAACATCGTATGTTTCACAAGCCATCTGAATTAAGTGGTGGCGAACAACAAAGAGTTGCAATTGCAAGAGCGCTTTGTAATGATCCTGAAATTATTTTAGCAGATGAACCTACAGGAAATTTAGATTCAAAAACTGGTAAAGAAGTTATGAAAATGCTAAAAGACCTAAATAGACAAGAAGGTAAAACATTAATTATTGTAACTCATGATTCAGATGTTGGTAAACTAGCAGACAGAATGGAAATGTTAAAAGATGGAGAAATCATTTCAACAAAGAAAAAATGATTAAAACATAGCATAAATAACCAATAAGTTAATAAATAAAAATTAATAATTATTACTAATAAACCAAACAATTTAACCGAAGTCTAAAAAGGGGAAGTTTAAATGAAAAAATCAATATTATTCTATGTCATCGCATTATTACTAGTGTCAGTTGTTTCAGCTACTAGCATGTCTGATTTAACTAGTATTGGTAATTGGGCTCACCTAAAAACAACTATGATTAGTCAAGATCCAGATCCTGCAGAACCAGGAAGTTATATTGAATTAAGATGGATGGTTGAAAACTTAGGTGGAGAATCTGCAGATAATGTTGAATTTCAAATTGTTCCAGAATTTCCATTTTCTACAATGCCTGGAAGTAATCCTATTAAAAATTTAGGCTCGCTTGGTCCCGCACAGTTAGATGATGATAAAGTTATTTTGTATTATAAATTACTCGTAAGTGAAGATGCGGTTGAAGGAACTAATAAAATCAAATTAAGATTTAGAATTAATGGCGGTGAATGGTCAACTCTTGATTCATATGCAGTTAGAATTCAATCAGTGGATGCTGCGGTTATGATTACATCTGCAATTACTGAACCAAAAGAAATTCTTCCAGGTCAAGAATTTAGTCTTCAACTTAAAATTAAAAATTTAGCAGATTCGTTAATGAAAGATATCACAATTGATTTAGATTTATTTTATGCAACTCTTGATCGTGTAACCACAACTCAAGCAGATGCGTATTATGAAGCGCTTCCTTTCGCACCTATTGGTAGTTCTGCTCAAAAAAGAATTGTTTCTCTAAAACCCGGTCAAGAAGTATTATTAGATTATAATTTAATTGCATATCCTACTGCAATGACTCGAGTATACAAACTCCCAATTCAATTAACTTATTCAGATGAACAAGAAACATCTTATTCAAAAGAAGATTTGATTGGAGTTATTGTTAATGCCCCACCCGAACTAATTATTGATTTTGATAGTAGTTCAATTGTTAAAACAGATTCTAAAGGTAATGTAATTATTAATTTCATTAATAAAGGAGTTAGTGATATCAAATTTGTTTATGTTACAATTGGTGATTCCGAAAAATATGATGTCTTAACTAGCAGTGCAGATTATATTGGAAACATTGATTCTGATGATTATGAAAGTTCAGAATTTGAAATTTATTTGAAAAATTTAAGTTCAGATAGAATGGTTACAGTTCCAGTTGAAGTAACCTTTAAAGATATTCGTAATCAAGAATTTTCCATGAATAAAGATGTGACTTTCAAAGTACATGATGAAGGAAAAACAAAGGGTAAATCAAATAATAGTGGCCTTATTATTGGTGCAATTATTATTATCATAGTTGTTTTCATAGCTTATCGTTTCTGGAGAAATCGTCAAAAACGTAAAAAACTTGAGGCAGAATAAACTGTCAAATTTTTCATAAATTTTTATTTTCAAAATGATTAAAGATTTTTTTATTATTTCTCTGAATAATCTTCTTAGACGCCGTCTTAGAAGTTGGCTTACTATTTTAGGTATTTTTGTAGGAATTGCAGCAGTAGTTGCATTAATTGCATTATCTCAAGGAATGAAAGATGCAGTAAATGTTCAATTTGAACAAATTGGAAAAACACGAATTATGATAGTTCCAGGAGGAACTTTTTTTGGTCCATTAAGTAGTTCTGCTGCTGCGAGTACTTTATCTGAAAAAGAAATAGATATTGTAAGAAATGTTCCAGGAGTTGAATTTGCAAGAGGAGTTATTGCTAAAACTGTTCAAGTTAAGTATAAAGATCAAACGACAGTTCTTAGTATGTGGGGAATGCCAATTGATTCAGAAGCAGTAAAATATTATGAAGCACTAGGAATTATGGATATTGGAACTGGTAGAAATTTTAAACCAAATGATAAATATAAAACTGTAGTAGGATATAATATTGCAGAAGATTCATTTGAATCACCAATCGAACCTGGGCGAACTGTTTTAATAAATAATATTGAATTTGGAGTTATTGGAACTCAAGCAAAATCAGGAACAGGAGTTCATAATCAAATGGTTAGAATTCCTTTCAAAACTGCTAAAGAAATGTTTAATACGGGAGACACCATTGATTTAATTTTCGGTAAAGTTTCAGAAAAAGAAGATCTTAACACAGTTGTTGAAAAAATTAAAAAAGAATTACGAAAATATCGAGGAGTTAAAGAGAATAAAGAAGATTTTTCTATTCAAACTTCAGCTCAAACAATTCAACAAATTAACCAACTTTTAAAAGTAATTCAAGCAGTACTTGTGGGAATTGCAGCTATTTCTTTATTAGTTGGAGGAATCGGAATCATGAATACAATGTACACTTCAGTATTAGAACGAACAAAAGAAGTTGGTATTTTAAAATCATTAGGCGCTAGAAATTCAGCAGTTATGTATTTATTTTTAATTGAATCGGGTTTACTCGGATTTGTAGGGGGAGTTATGGGAGTAATTATTGGAATGTTACTTGGTAAAACTGCAGAACTTGCTGCAAGATCATTTGATGTCACTCTAACCCCCAATTATAGTTTTGTATTAATTGCAGGGGCATTATTATTTTCATTTAGTGTGGGTGCACTTAGTGGAGTCCTACCCGCATATCAAGCTTCAAAATTACATCCTGTTGATGCATTAAGAAAAAAGAAATAAATTGTAAATAAACAATAACTAACCAAATTAGCCCAAAAACTAAAAAAAAAAACTAAAAAAAATGATTTCAGATTATTTTATGATTGCGCTGAGGACTTATACAGCGAGAAAAAAAAGAACTTTTCTTACAATGATTGGCATTTTTATAGGTATTGCAGCAATCGTATCTTTAATCTCACTCGGTCAAGGCCTACAAGAATCAGTCACAGCTCAATTTGAACAAATGGGAGTAGATAAAATTATGATCATGAATAAAGCTGCTTTTTTAGGAATAGGAGATAAAATTTTTACAAATGATGATGTTGATGAGATTCGAAGTGTTAAAGGTGTAAAGCGCGCGGGAGGATTTATTTACAAAGCATTACGAGTTGAATTAGGTGATGAAACTAAATATACGTTCGTAACGGGAATGCCACAAGATGAAACTAAAGAATTACTTTCAAGTATGTCAAATTTTAAAATTAAGTATGGTCGTGATTTAAGAAAAAATGATAGATATAAAGCAATAGCAGGCATTTGGTTATATGAAGGTAAATTTTTTGAAAAAGCTCTTCGTCCAGGAGATACTATTAATGTTGAAGGGAAAAAATTTACAATTGTAGGATTTATGGATCAAATTGGAAACCCCCAAGATGATAGTCAACTAATAGTAACAATTGATGTTGCAAGAGATATCATGAATGATAAAAATAATCTGGATATAGTTATGGCTCAAGTTAGTGACGGCGTAAATATTGCAACAGTTGCTGAAGGTATTGAAAAAAAGCTTAGAAAAAGTCGAGGATTTGAAGAAGATGAAGAAGATTTTTCAGTTCAAACATCAGAAGAATTAATGGAATCATTTGCAAGTATTTTTAATATTATTTCTGCAGTTCTTATTGGCATTGCAATTATTTCTCTTTTAGTTGGAGGAATTGGAATAATGAATACAATGTATACTTCAGTTTTAGAAAGAACTCAAGAGATTGGAATCATGAAAGCAATTGGAGCTAGAAATTCAGATATTCTTTCTATTTTTTTAATTGAGTCAGGAATTATAGGTATTGCAGGAGGACTTATTGGAGTGGCGATTGGAATGGGCATGAGTAAATTAGTTGAACTTGCATCTCATGCTGCAGGAATCACTTTATTAACAGCATATTTCTCATGGGAACTACTTGCAGGAGCACTTGCATTTTCATTTATTGTGGGAGTATTATCCGGAGTTCTACCTGCAAAACAAGCATCAAAACTAATTACTGCAGATGCGCTTAGATATGAATAAACTGAGAATCATAATAAACCTAACGCGCCAACATAAAAAAACAAATAAAAAACAGAATTCTTAAATTACTGTTTAGGTTTCATTCGATCTAAATAAATTCTCATTTTTTCAAATATATCTGCCCTTAATTCTTCATCAAGTCCCAATTCAACTAAATTTAATTCTTCAATTTCTTTTTTATAGTCCCAATCAGTCGGAAATTTAGTGAGTGTTCCCACAAATTCTCGTCCAGCACTACTTATTTGAGATTCTAATAATTGTGCGTTTGAAGTTCCAAATTGTTTTGTTGCAGGAAATTTAGTGATAGCATTAGCTCCAGATTTTAAAACGAGTTCTACTTCCCCAACTCGTCTGGCAGTAGTTCCTGCAATAATTTCAATTTTAGGAAATGCAATTCTTGTTTTTGCAATCCACCAACAATAATCTTGCGTTGCCGGTCCTTTTTCATATGGAGTTCCTAATACTGGTTTTAGTGCATAAAAAGTAATTCGTTCTAAATCATATTTAAAAATAAACTTTTGAAGTTCTTCAAAATGGTCTTGTTTTTCTCCAAGACCAATCACAACAGTCATACTTTTTTTAAATTCTTCTTTAAAGTCTGAAGAGGTGCAATCTTCAAACATATCTTCATATGGTTGTATTGCTTTATCTGGACAAATTTGATTGTGTAATTCTTCATTTATTGTTTCGATTGAAGATACTATTCCACTAACATATGGTTCAAATAATTTTAAATCTTCTTTTGATAACGCTCCAAGATTTAACCAAATTTTTTCACCATAAATTGTACTTACAATCTTTGCAAATTGAATTAATTTGTCTTTGCCAAAGATTTTGTATCCTCCAGTTAAAAATTCAATTCTCCACCCTAATTTTTTTGCGAGAAGTGTTTCAACAATAACGCTACTAATTGATCGTTTTGCATTTTCTTTGTGTTTAATACGACTTTTTTGTGTTGATCTATAACAAAATTTACAAGTGCCAACGTCACAATACCAACTTAAGAATATGCATCTTCCAAACCAAGTTTTCCCATCAAAATTTTCAAAATAAACTTTATTGGCTTGGCTTATTAATTCTTTACAACTCTCAGATATGTCTAAATCTATTTCAGAAATTACGGGTTTTAATTTGTCAGAATTTAAATTATTTGAAGAAGTATTAGCTGAGTTTATCGACTTATTGGATTGATTCATTTTAATAATAAATATTGATAACTGGGCATATCAAATTAGTTGATTTAGATCATTTAGAACTAATGTACTTTAAGTAATTTTCTTGAACCAAGACTAAATATTAATGAAAAAATGATGTATACTCCAAGCCAACCAAGTTTCCACCCAAATAAATTTAACACAATTTTTTTTGATTGTTCTGTAACTATTGCTTTAACAGTTCCATCTTCAACTTTTTTTGATTGTGGGGCGTATCTATTTTCGTTAATACGTAGCTCTTTTGTATATACTCGCTCACCTAGCCTATACTCTATGAGATAATCTCCAGCTTGTCCTGAATAAGAAAATTTAGCTGTTTGATTATTAATAGTTACTATATCAGATCCAACAATTGTAACTCCACTTGGAACTACTGTCAATATATCTCCTGAAACATCCTTTTCTAAAACAAGATTTATATCAAATTGTTCTCCTGGTTGAATTGGCATTAAAGCTAAATTTGCATTTAACCAGCCAAATATAATTATGATGGGTAATAAAGTTATGATTGTTGGTTTAAACGATTGTTTCATCATTTCCATGTTTATCTGCATGGTTTCTTTTTGAACTTTCATCATCTTGTCGGGATCATTTTTCAGTTCTTTCATTTTTTTCTGATTCTTTTTCATAGTGTCTTTCATTTCTTTCATTTTATTCTGGTCAGTAACATATTTGTATACCAGAGTTATTAAAATTGAAATAATAAAAGCTAGAATTATAACTGAGACTAATGAATTAATATTTAATAATGGCGCAAATACTGGATCCAATAAATTTTCAAATACCATTTTTTTTTGATTAATTACAACTGTAATATAAATTTAAAAAATACTTAAAAAAAATCTTTACAAATTTGAAAAATAAAAATTTGAAAAATTATAAAAAAAATAAAAAACTAACTTATTCCATGAATTTTCGCATCATGGGATGCATATCCATCATGTGTTGTTTTGCAATTTCTTCATATAATTTGTAAACAATCATTACTGCCAGTAAAATTCCAGTTCCATTTCCAAGCGCTCCGCTTAAATCTGCTACTGCGGCAAGTATTCCAACTGCAATCGCACCCATAATTGTTAATGGACCAATATATCTGTCGAGTAATCTTTCTAGAATTCTTTGATCTTTTCTAAAACCTGGAATTTGTAGTCCACTAGACATAATATTTTTTGCTTGTGATCTAGAGTCCATCCCACTAGTTTGAACCCAAAATATACTGAATAATACACAACCACCAATCATGAATAAAATATATACTGATGCTTGACCAATATTCACCCAAGTTAAATTTCCTTGAATTATTCGTTCAATTATGTTTGGTGCGTATAACCAATAAATAAGTCCACTTGAAGGAGTGTTTCCAACGAATTCTCCAAGAATTGGATGTCCCCAATTTTGTAATAATCTCGCAAATAATTGCACGTTTGCCATAAGTGCTGCAACTAAAATTACAGGGATGTTTGAAGTATAAATAAAACTTAGTGGCCAACGAATTCCATGACCTCTTACTCTTCCAAAACTTAATGGAATTTCAACTTTCATTGCTTGTGAATATACTGAAAGAACGAATACTAGTATTGTTGATACTACTGCTGCAAGCATAAGTCCAGCAGTTTGTGGATCTCCCGCAGCAAGACTTTGAAATAATGCAGGAATTGCTCCCGTTGCAATTTCAGGATTAGTAGGACTTGGCAAGAAGGATAATGCTCGAATAAATATAGACTGAGATACTCCTGCAGCGATAAATAAACTTACTCCACTTCCAAAACCCCATTTACTTACTACTTCATCCATAAATAAAATTAAGATTCCACCTAAAATTAATTGAAATACTAACATTAATTCAAAATTAAAAAAAGCCGCAGTTCCAGCAAGTTCTGCAGGTGGTGCAAGACCGCCCATGAATACATAAATTGCAGCTTCAAATATAATAAAGAATATTGACATTACTTTTTGTGTTCCTTGAAATAGTTTTTTTCCTTCAACAGAGTTCAAATCAAATTTTACTATTCCCGAACCATTTAGTAACTGTAATACAATTGATCCTGTAACAATTGGTCCAATTCCCAAACTTATGATTGATCCAAAACTTGCTCCAAGAATTATTGATAAAAATTCAAATTGTTGTAATGCATTTTGTCCTAGTCCAAATAAAGGTACTAGTCCCATTACAAAGAAAACTACAAGTATAATTAATGTCCATTTAAGTTTCTCTTTAAAAGAAAGTCTTTTTTGAGTTGGTCCTTCAACTTCAGGTAAATTATAAACTATTTTTTTGTATAAACTCATTCTTCAGAGGCCTCAGCAGATTTTTCAGGCGAATTACTCTCAGATGCGCTTTCAAGAACAGATTGTTCAAGAATTTCTAATTTTCCCCCTGCGTCTTCCACTTTTTGTTGCGCTTTAGCACTACAATAGTCCACAGTAATATTTAATTTTTTAGTTGCTTTTCCAGTTCCTAAAAGTTTATTGTATCCGAGTTTATTCAAATCAATAGTGTATGTTTCGCCTTTTTTTGCAATTATTCCAGTAGAAACAAATTTTTCTAAGGATAATTCTAGTGATCTTAAGTTGATTGCAACAATATTTTTACGAAGTACTGAATGAAATCCAGATTTTCCAAAGTATTTACTTTTCCAGTATCTTGGTTTTTTCGCGTCTCCACGTTTTCCAGAACCAGCATTACCTCGTCCACCTCTATGACCAGCGCCTCTATTCTTTTTCATTGAACCATAACCATGAGTAGTTCCAGCTCTTTGTCGCGTGTCTTTTTTTCTTTTGTTAACAACCATTTTAGCCTCTATTAAGCATAATTATAAATCAATCATCCGTTTTAATAAATCATTAATTTTTTCTTTTCGATCGCCAGCAGCACCACCAATTCCAAACGGTTTTTTAGTTCCTTTTCGCTCAAAACCACCTCTTGGAGGATGTAAACGATAACAATTTTTTTCAGTTCCGTCTGATGCTACTTCAGCTCTTGTTGATTTCAATAATTTTAATGTTTCTGAATCAATTTCACCATAAGTAATATAATCTTTAAGTTTTTGTAACATTCCTCTCATACTTGGAGTGTCATTAACAAGTTTTGCAGCGTTTTTTCTATTTAATCCTAAAATCATATTTGCATGTCTTAAATCACCAGTTGCACGAATCATACTTCTTAGTCTAATTACAACTAATTGTTTAATTGGTTTACTGGATCCAGCAGCAACTGTTGGTTTTGATTCTTTTTCTACAATCTTTTCTGCAACTTTTGCTTCAGGATTTGTTGTTTGTTTTTCTTCTGCCATTTTTTTAATTTTATTAACTTATTAAATATGAATTATTTATGAAATATAATTATTCTGCAATGTTAAGCTTTGCATAATGTCCTTCTTTAACTTTAGTTTTCATTAATTGTTGTAATGCAGCATGTGTTGCTTTGATTGTGTTTATTCGAGATGTTGTTTTACCAAATGTTTTTGACCATACATCTTCAATTCCTGCAAGTTTTAAGATTTTTGCAATCTCTCCTCCCGCACAAAGTCCAGTTCCTTTTGGTGCAGGCATAAGCACTACAATTACGGATCCACATTTTCCTTCAACTTTAAATGGAATACTGTGTGCGTCGTTACAATTACATTGCCAACTTCCACAGCCTCTTCTAATTTTAACAATTGCAAGTTTTGCTTTTCTAAATGCTTTTTCTCTTGCAGGAACAGTTTCTCTACTTTTCCCAAATCCTACTCCAACATGACCGTTGTGATCTCCAACTACTGCCATTGTTGAAAAACTTGGTTTATTCCCTTCTCTTGTTTTTTTCTGGGTTTGTTTGAATGCTCGTCGTTGACCGCCTCCAAACTTACCTTTTGATTGTCCTATTAATAATAAATCTGATTCTAATGTTGGAACTAATATGTCAATAATTTGATGTTCTAATATTTTTTTCCCAATATCTAATACTTGATTAATATCCGTGATGCTTCCATCTTTAACTGATTTACCAAGTTCGGTTTTTGGACTCCAAGAGTCAGAATCAAAGTTTGAAACAAATCGAGGTTTTTCTTCACCAGGTTCTTCTTTAACTTTTCCATCAGCTTCAGTCGCTAAAGAAACTGCTTCACCTTCAACTACCGGAATTGCTTCTGCTACTGGTGCTTCTGCTACTTCTGTTTTTACTTCAGGCGCGTCTTTTTTTGTTTCAGTTTTTGTTTTGTCTTGTTTTGCCATTTTTTATCCAAAATTGGTTTAAGATTATTAATCACTTAAAATTTAATTTTATAATTATCATAATTTCTTTTTAATTTCTTCAAAATGTTTTGAAGCTTCTTCAGGTTTAACATTTTGTTTTAAATATTTTGAAAATTGTTTTTCATATTTTACTTTATCTTCTTTTAATAAATTAGCATAAATTTCAATATGTTTTCCTTCAATTCGATCTTGAGACGGTAATACTTTATCAGAATATGGAACCTTTAATCCTGCATCTACCGCACCTTTTAATACTGCGTATAATTTTGATTTTCCAAAAGTAGTTTGTAAACCTAAATCAAGAATTGCTTCAGATACTTTTTTTTCTTGTGCATTTTTACCGACCATATACCCAACTAAATAAGCTGCAGATACATTAGACGCATTCATTTTCCAACCAAGTTTTCTTAATTGTTCAGAACATGCACTTGCAATAATAATATCACCTTTAGCATCATATTTAATAATTTGAGCATAAATATTTTTTAGTGTTTTTCTAACTACAAGTCTAGCCTTACCACTTTTTAGCATAGCTAATCTTTTCTTATAGTCGGTTCTTCCTTCCCTTTTTCTACGAAAGGGGACTGATCGAGTGTTTTGTGCTTTTTTCATTTTCAATTATAATTTTTTTAATTTTATTTTTTTGGTATTGCTAATTTATGCTCATCAAGATATAGTTTGATGTGTCGTTTACTTCTAAAAAAGCCACCTTTTGTTTTTAAGTATAACATTCTATAATTAGTAGGAGTCAAATATCCTTTTGTTTTTAATTCTTTAATAAATAATCTTTGTAATCTAATTTTTTTCATCCAACTTACTTTTTTTGGTTCTCGAGAAGTTGGTTTTCCTTTTCTACTTCCCGCTCCTTTTCTAAGACCTTTACTTTTTTGGATTTTTTGTTTTCTAGTTCTTCCTTGACTAATTCCTCTTTTAGGTTTAGCTCGAATAGAACCTGCACTAATTGCTTTTCTAACATCATCTTTAGTAATAGATTCTTTAATCTCTTTAATTCCTTCCGGATCACACCAGATTTTTTTCTTAGAGCACTTTAATACAATTGCTGCAAGTTTTTTTTGTAATGTTAGGTTCATTTTTCTTAGTTATTTTAATTTAATATTTTTTTTATTTTAATATTATTATAGTATTATTATATTATGCATTTACTGAGTTTTTTTTGAAATTAATACTTTATCTTGTTCTTTTTTTTCTTTTTTATTATCGTCAACTTTTTCTTCGCCAGCTTTTTCAGCATCTTTTTTCTCAGCATCTTTTTTCTTTTTTTCTGCGTCTTTTTTTGCTGCTGCTCGTTTACCGCTTCGCTCAGTTTTTTTCTTTTCGGTTATTTCTTTCTTTTTCTTAAGCATGTCTTCTTTTTCTTGAATAAACTTTTCAACGCTTACATAATTATGAACTGCAAAGCCTAATTCTACTGCTTTTTTAAGTAATTCTAATCTTTTCTTAAGTCCAACAGTTGCTTTAATAATTAATTTATCATTTTTAGGATCTAATTTTAATAACAAATCCATAGTGCTGATATTTACTAATTCTAATCCTTCACGACTAAGACCTCGAACAGCATTTGGACTTGACCAACCCATTTCTACTGATCTACAATAACCTTTTTTATGAAGTCTCATTTTTGATTGAAGTCCTCTTGGTTTTCTCCAATTTTTTGCAACTCTCATTGCTTTATGAGCATCCTGTCTAAGGAAAGTTGGTTTTTTTCTCTTGAGTTTTGTTCTCAATTTGAGTAGGGTTTCTTTGTCTGCCATTTTTCTTGAATAATGATTTTTTAATAATTTTATTTTTTTATTTTTATAATAATTAAACTTTGATCTTTATTAATTTTGATTAATTTATTCTAACATGGATTTTCCACTTTTTTCAATTATGAAAATTCCATCTTGGAAAATTCTAATATCTCGTCGATTTCCAACACGAGTTAATAATTCAATATCTGCTGCTACTTGTCCAGAGATTTCTTTATTAGTACTTTCAATAATTACTTGATCTCCTTCAACTTTTACTTTTGCACCATCTTTAATTTGCATTTTTCTCGGATTTTTTTCTCCTAAAAAATTTTTAACAACAAAGTTTTTACCGCTTACTGCTGCAGTCATTGGGAAGTGACCTGAACAAATTTTCATTTTGTAAAGATGTCCATGAGTAACTCCTTTAATCATATTTTTAATGTGAGCAATATAAGTATTCATTAGTGTTTTTTCTCTTTTTGATGCATTTTTTGAGTCGACAAAAACTAAATTACCTTCGGAACTTACGTGAATTCTAGGATGATTAAAGATTCTAGTTACATCTCCTTTAGATCCTTTTACTATAACATTAGTTCCATCCACAGTAATTGTTACGCCCTGCGGGATTTCAATTTCTTCTTTTATGTCTGCTCTCATTTTATATCAAATTAATAACAATATGCGATTAATTTACCGCCTATCTTTTTTTCTTTTGCTTCATAGTGAGTCATCATTCCTTGTGATGTTGAAATGATTAAAATTCCAAAATCTTTTGCAGGTAAAAATCTTTTTTCAAATTTTTCGTAATCATCTAAAGTAACTGCAAATCTTGGTTTTACTACTCCACATTTATTGATTGCATTTAACAAATTTAATAGGATATATCCACCTTTACCATCATCTTTAATTTCGTACTTACCAACATATCCTTTTTCATTTAATATGTCTAGTACTTTTTGAACTACTTTAGATACTGGTTTCATCAAACATTCTCGTTTGGATACTTTTTCTGCATTTCTTAATTTGGATAATGCAGCCGCGAGTGGATCGTTCATTGACATTTTTATTACACCTGATTGTTCATACTTTTATAATTTTAATTTTAACTGTATTTTTTAAATCCGATTTTAGTTGCAATTTCTCTAAAACATTGTCGGCAAAGATCTAAACCATATTTATCAATATGACCTCTATTTCTTCCACATCGTCGACATTCTTTTGTAGCAACCCCACAACTTCTTTCTTTTGGTTTGTTGTGTTTTATGAATTTTTTATACTTTGCAGGTTTAACTGAAAGTTGTGATAACATTTTTTTATGATCGCTAGTAGTCATTTTTATTCATCCTCTGGAAGTTTAACTTGGAATTGTGATTTCATATATTCAATTGAATTTAATTTTGAAATTTTATGATTCTGACGTAAGACTCCAGGTCTTGTTCTTCTTTTCTTAACTCTAAATCCACGTCTTTCAAGAGTTATGCAAACTTGAAGTCCCATAATTCCAATTTCAGGATCATATTTTAATTCAGGAATATCAATACACTCCTTAACTCCAAAAGATATATTTCCATTCTCATCAAATTGACTTTCTTTTAATAATAAATCTACTGCTGTAAGAAGTCTCTTTAACAATATTTGAGCATCCTCATTTCTTACAGTTACTTTACAACCAATTGGAAGTCCAGGTCTAAGTCCCCATCCAGGAATTCTTTTGGATGTTTTTGTTTTAATTGGTTGTTTATTAGTTAATGAAGTTAATAGTTTAATACCCTTACTTAATTTATTCTGATCCTTGCCAGCACCTATATTTAAGGTAACCTTCTCAATTCGGATTTCTCTCATTGGATTTTGTGTTTTGTCTGCCATTTTTTAGTTTTATTTTTGGATTAAAGTTACTAATGGTTGTTTTTTTCCTATAACAACTGCGTATTCTTTTGATGTTTCATAAATTTGATTAGTTTTAGATTTGAATAAAATTTTCTTTTCCATTATTTCTTCAATTAGTCCAACTTGTCCTGCATGTCGTCCACCAATTAAAAATACTGGAACTCCTTTTTCAAATTTTAAATGTTCTGCAATATCTTGAGATGGTGTTCTTAATAAAAATGAATCTCCTGTTTTGTATTCGGAATTATCTTTTTCTAATAATAAATTTCGCCCATCACTTAAACAAAATTGCATTTTAGTTGCTCTTTTTTTGTCTTTAGTTGAAACATTAACCCATCTTTTATTTAAGATTCTACAAATTTTAATATTTGCTTCTTTTTCATCAACTTTTACTGCCGCGAGTTTTCCTTTTTCATCAAGACTCATTCGATATGCTAAGTTTAATGAAGGGAAATAAACTACATCCATTAGTCCTACTGGAACTCTTGGATCTACTCTTTTTTTACCGTCGACAATAACGTCTTTATGATTTAAAATGTATTTAACTTCTTTTGATGTTTTTGCTACTTTAATCATTTCACGCATCAATAAAGATAATGAAATTCCATATTCTAATTTATGTGCTCCAGGTTTTGGTCGAGTAATAAATTTAGTTTTTTTACGCTCGATTCTCCAAGTTTTTGGTGCAGATATGCTTTTGAGATGATTTTTTACCATTTTTTTTATTCCTTAGTTTTTTTCTCAGCAGATTTAACTTCTTCTTTAGTAGTTTCCTTTTTTTCAGGAATTGTTTTCACTTCAGGTTTAGCGTCGATTTTAACATCTTTGCTAGTGTCTACTTTAGCGTCTTGTTTTAATTCTTTTTTTGCTTGAGTTTCTTTTGATTGTAATTTAACAGATGAACCAGCTGATTTCATTTCCAGTTTTTCTTTTCTTTTAACATCTCTTAAGTTTAATTCAGTAATAAGTAAATTTGATGGTTGAAAGGGATATAATGATTTAGATCCATCTTTTTTTGATCTTTCAATTCCAGTTATGAAAACTTTTCCTTTCATAACATCAATTCGTTCAACTTTATTTTCTTTGCCTTTGAATTGTCCTCGAATTACTTTAACTTTATCACCTTTTACTACAGGAAGACTTCGAGTATTATGTTTTGTTTTAAGCTCTTTTGAAAAATGAACTCCTAAAAACTTTTTCTTAAGATGTAGAGGCGCATTATATCTATACTTTCTCTGTTTTCTTGGTTGTTTACTTGAAATCCAGTTTGTTGAAAATGCTTTTTTCATTTTTCTTATCCTTATATTGTATAATTGTAATTTATTTTTTATTTTTATTTTGATTTATGTGTTAATTATAATATGATGCTTGCAATTTTTGAAATCCCAGGCCATCGTCCAGCCACTTCTTTTGCAATTGGGCCTTTTAATAATGTTCCTTTTGGATTTCCCTTATCATCTTTTAATATAACTGCTGAATTATCTTCGAATTTAACTCGTGTTCCGTCAGGTCGTCTATATTCTTTTCTTTGACGAACAAGTACTGCTAATACAACTTGTTTTCTCATCTCAGGTTTTCCTTTTTTAACACTTGCAAAAAATATATCTCCCACTCCTACAGTCGGCATTCTTTTTTTTGTTGTTGTTTGACGTTTTTTAACTGAGACTATCTTAATCACTTTTGCACCGCTATTATCACAAGTGGTTAATACTGACCCTTGTGTAAGCGCTCTTGATACTTTTGCATTAACTGCTTTCATTTTTTAGCCTCAAATAAATAAATTATAATTATTATTTTTTCTCGTTTTCTAATTCTTCTGATTCAAAACCATCATCTTCTTCTGTTTCTTCAATCTCTTCAACTTCTTCAACAGTGTCAGCAACTTCAGGTTTAACAGATTCTTTAACTTACGGTTCTTTTAAATCTTCGATCTTTTCTTCGGTAGAAACTTTTTCAGATTCTTCGACAGCAACTTCATTTTCTTCAACTTTTTTTTCATCAACTACAACTTTTTTCTCTGTAGCTTTAGATTTTTCAGTATGAGTTGATTTATGTTTGTGATGTTGTGCTTCTTCTCGTTCTACAGTTTCTTCTTTTGCTTCTTTTTCTAAAAAGTATTCTCGATCTTTATCAAACTTTTGAACAACTACAAAACTTACAGTTTTACTAATTCTTCTTGTTTCATAAATTTTAACCATATCTCCTTCTTCTGCATTAATACAGAGAGGATTATGTGCTTGAATTTTAGTTCTTGTTTTTTTGTATCTTTCATACTTAGGAATGAATTTTCTTCCTTCCCACATTACAGTTACTGTTTTTTGTCGTTTATCTGAAACTACCACTCCAGTAAAGGATTTACCTCTAATCTTAATTTGTCCGTGGAATGGACAAGATTTATCCTCACATGTTTCCTTTGGTATAGGTATTCCAAAACCGATGTTTGTACTTTTCATTTAATCACCATGAATTATAATTTTTATTATAGTTTTTTTATTCTTTCTTCGGGTTTAATTGCGAGTTCATTCATATGAATTATTTCGCTTGTTTTTTGAATTTTGATTATGATTTGTGTTTTGATTAATGTTTTAACACCGTCGGGTGTTTTGATTTTGATTGTGTTTTTTGTTTCATCAACAAGTTTTCCTTGTATGCCTATTTGGCCGCGGTTTTGGGAGTTTATTACCAAAACATTTGAACCTATGATTTCGCCTTTCATTTTTCAAGGCTTAATGCAGTTATTTGACAATTATTGTTTCAGGTGAAAAACCAAGCGAGATTAATGCGCTTCTGACATTTTGTTTATGATTTCCTTGTAACTCAATTTTGTGGGCTTTAATTGTTCCCCCGCAAGCGAATTTTGCTTTGAGTTTTTTTACAAGATTACCCATGTCAATTTCTTTTTGGTCAATTCCTGAAATAACTGTATATTGTTTACCAAATTTTTTTTTGATTGTTGTAACTTCGATTAATTGTGATTCTTTTGCGATAGATTCACAAACACACAACTCTTTCGGTAAACCGCATGTTGAGCAAATTTCACTCATTATTTCATTTCCTCCTTTGATTGTTGTGATTGAACTTTAAGTAATTTAGCAATTGTTTTTTTAGTTGTTCTCAATAAACTTGGTTTTTGTGGAGTTGAACCAGTTGCTGCTTGAGCATTCAACTTAATTAATTCCTTTCTTAATTCATTAAGTTTCTCTTGGATCTGTTTTCCAGTCATCCCTTGTATTTCGTTTATTTTCATTTTGGTTTAGTATTATAAATTTAATTTATTATTCTTTTTTATTATCAGTAGCGTCAGTTTTTTCTACTTTTTCTTCAACTTTAGTTTCAGTCTTGTCTTCAGTCTTTTCAACTTTTTCTTCAACTTTTTCTTCAACTTTTACTTCAGCTTTTACTTCAGCTTTTACTTCAGCTTTTACTTCAACTTTTTCTTCAACTTTTACTTCAGCTTTTTCAACTTTTGCTTCTACAGGTTTTGCTACCTTTTTAGCTACAGTTTTTTTTGGTTTAGCTCGAGGTTTGGATTTAGGTTTTGGTTTTTCTTTTTTCTCAGGAATAATTTCTTCTACAATTTCAATTGGTTCATCTAAAACAGTAATATTGTCAGGAACCATTGTAGTAGGAGGCATAATTCTTACTTGAATTCCAACAATTCCAGTTTTAAGTCCTGCAACAGCATAACTAGTATCTACTCCAGTTAAAGCTATATCTCCTGATTTTTTTAAGTATCCTTGGTAAAATCTCCATCTTCTCGCTCTTGAACTTGGAATTTTTCCAGATAATAATAATTCTACACCAAGTGCGCCTGAAGACATAACATCAGACATAACTTTATGACCAATTCCTTTAAATCGGTTGGTTCCAAATCGTTCTAAATTACTAGCAATTCTTTCAGCAACAATTTGTGCATCTAAATTTGGTGTTTCTACCTCATTGATTTCAATTTGAGGATTTTCTAAATGAAATTTTTCTTTTAAATCGATTGTTAATTTTTTAATATTTTGACCTTTTCTACCGACTATAAGTCCTGGTCGTGATGCGTAAATTATAATTTTTTCACCAAGAGGTGTTTTCTTTAATTTAATGTGACTTTGTCCTAAATTCTTAAGCTGACTAGTAATGTATTCTTGAATTTGGAATTCTTTCAAATTATCCGCGACAATTGATCGTTCAATCATTCTTTAGTTTCCCCCTTTGGAGTTTGTTCTTTTTCTTTTGAATCTGATTTAGTAACAATTTTTTCTTCTGCTGTTTTTTCAACAGGCGTGTCAGTTTTAGTTTTTTCAACTTTCACTTCAGCAGCTACCTTTGCTTCAACTTTTTCTGATTTAACTTCAACTTTTTCTACAGGTTCAGATTTAACAGTTTTTGTTTCAACAGGTTTTGCTTCAACTTTTGCTGTAGATTTAGATCGTGATTTTTTTTGTTCAACTTTTTCTTGAACAACAACTTCAACATGTGCTCTTTTCATAGCAACTCTTCCTTTTCGTCCGCCCCTCATAGGTTTACTTGCTTGATGGGAACAAAAATGAATAATACTTAATTGACCAGTACTAAGGCCTTTATTTTGTGCATTAATTTCTACATTTTCAAGTAATTTTAGTAGTAATCCTGCAACTTTAATAGGATATCTTCCAGACGCCATTTTTCCTGGTTTGTGTCCAGGACCATTGGTAAATCTTTTATATGGCACTGCTTGTTTTTTTTCAATTACTCTTGCAAGGATTTGTTTTGCTTTTTGTAAATTTTTATGTCTTAAAAAATTACATATTTCAATTGAAACTTTATGACTTGCAGAAATATCTCTACCGACAGCTCTAGCCATAAGTTCTTCATTATATCCTTGAAATGCATATTTGTATTTTGCCATTTTTTTATTTATGATTTTAACTAATTATAATTTTATTTTCGTCCTACATTTGCTGAGCTTTTTGATGCCCCAACTCCTGGAGAACTGTGTCCTACGTTTTTCCGTGTTAGTGCAAATTCGCCTAAATAATGTCCAATCATTTCTGGTTGAATAATAATTTCCACAAATTGTTTTCCATTATGAATCCCGATTGTTTGATTAAACATTTCGGGTAAAATTGGCATATCTCTACAGTGGGTTTTAATACTTTTTTCACCTGAGTGTAATTTTTGAAGAAAAACTCTTTGCGATTCAGTAAATCCTCTACTAAGTCTTCTTCGAATTCCTGCAGGCATTATTTCTGCAAGTTCTTTCAGACTTAATGCTTGTAAGTCAGCTGGTGATTTTCCCCGATATGTAAATTCTTTTTTAGCCATTTTTCCTCAATAGTATAAATTTAATCTTTTCCTTTTTTACGTCCAGTTCTTCTTGCAGCAACCATTCCTACTTTTCGTCCAGGAGGTGCATTTCTACTAACTGGTTTTGCTTTGGATTTACGTGATGTTCTCTTGTTACCATATGGGTGGTCTACTGCATTTTGTGCAGATCCACTTACTTTTGGCCAGAGTTTATTCCTAGCTTTCATCATATAATATTTAGTTCCAGCTTTAAGGATTGGTTTTTCTAGTCTTCCACCGCCACCTACAACTCCAATACAAGCTCTACATTTTGGATGGAATGATTTTCTTTTTTTAGACGGTAATTGTACAATTACTTCTTTTGATTGTTTTGTAATAATTTTTCCAGAGGTTCCAGATGCTTTGATAAATTTTCCACCATCTCCAGGAACTGATTCAATTAAAAATACACTTGTTCCTTCAGGAACATCTTTTAAAAAAATCACATTTCCAGTTACGGGTTCAGCATTTTGACCTGCAGTTATAATATCTCCAACTTTCATTCCTTCCGCAGCAATCATAACATATTCTCGTCCATCTTCCATTCTTACATGCAATAATGGCGCACTATGTCCTTGACAGTGTACGATATCTTGAATTACTCCTTGAATTGTGTCTGAGTGTGAAATAGGAAGTCTTGCTTCACCAACATATCTAAAGCTAGGTGCACGGTATCTTGGTCCGCCTTTTCCTCTTGCTTGTTGAATAAGTCTTTTTCCCATTTTATTACCTTAATATGTTTTTTAATTGTTTATTTTAATTACATTAATCCTAAATCTGTTACTACATCTAAAGCAGGTGTTTCTTCAGAGAGAGTTACGTATGCTTTTTTAGTTCCGTCCATTGTAATTAACGTATTTACATTTGTAACTTTTACTTTAAACACTTCCTCTACTGCTTTTTTGATTTCAGGTTTTCTAGCTTTTAATTCTACAATTAACACTAACTTATTTTCAGATTCCATAAGTCTTATTGCTTTCTCTGTTGAAAGCGGGTATTTGATTATTTTGTAGCTATCCATTTTTCTTAAATTTTTTATTATTTTTAATTATGATTTATTTATCTAATTCATCTTGTTTTAATTCTTTTTTTGAAACTTTTTTAGCAAGTTTATCATTTACTCGCCGAGAAAATAAATTTTCTTCTTCAAGTTTTTTAATTGCTGCCTCAGTAAACAATGTTAATCTTCCAACATCACTTCCAGGCGCTAGTAATTGCGCATTTAGATTTTTTACTTCAACAACATCCACTCCTGCAACATTCACTCCAGATTTTAATAATGGACATTCTGTTGAAACAACAACTAAAGGACCTTTTGCTTTTTTGTATTTTCTTCCTCTAAGTCTTGCTTTTCCAGCTCTAAATGTTTTTCGACTTGCTCTTCCTAATTCATCTGTTAATCCTAATGTTACTAAAATTTTTTCAAACTCATTAGTTTTTTCGATTTGTTCAAATGAATTATCAATTATGAATGGATAAGTATCAGGTAATTTATGACCGCGATCTTCAACTAATTCTGGAATCATGGTTGCCGCAATTGCACTTCTAATTGCTTTTCTTCGTTCATTAACATTAATATTTTTAGACCAAATTTTTTCAACTTTTGGCGGGTGAGCTCTTCGTCCACCAACACAACCAGGAGCTGTTGCTCCAACCCAGAAGAATCTTGTTCCTCGTCTTGTGTGAATTTTTCTTGGTACTCTTGAAATTCCGAATCCATATGATCCTCGGTAATTGTGTCTTCTTCTTGATAATTTTGAAGAATGTTTATTTCCTGCGTCAGGATCTGCACCATATGGTTGTCTATTATGAGATTGGATTGCTTCAACTGCTCTTTTAATTAAGTCTTGTCGTACAGGTTCGTCAAACTGCTTTGGCAATTTTACTTTTCCTTTTTCGCTATTTTGTTGTGTTAATATTTTGACTTGCATTTTGTTTTTTGTTGAATTTTTTATCCAAATTTTTGATTATTATTTTACACGTAATTTAATTACGCTTTTTTTCTTGTTCCTTGAGTTGAAATAAGACTTATATTTTGAATTTCAGGTGCGCCATAATTATATTTTTTATTTGGCCGTAATGCTTTTTTAAATTTTACAATTCTTTTTGAAGGTCCTTGAATACTGCCTTTAACAATAATAAACGGATTTTTAATATCTCCATATTTGTTAAATCCACCTTTAGGTGTTACGCTAGATCCATCTTCTCCAATTTGAAGTATGACTTTATTATATTCAATTCTTTGATGATATCCCATTTGTCCTGCGTGTGCTACTCGATACATAATATGTCCTTGTCCACACCAAGGTCCTAAACTTCCAGGTCCTCGTTTAGTTTTTTCACTTTTTCTTCCACGAATTTTTACTCCAAATCGCTTTACAGGTCCTTGGAATCCTTTTCCTTTAGTTATTACGTGAAAATCAACTTGTTCGCCTGCACCAAATACATCTTTAAGTGCAATTTCTTTTCCTAGAATTTCTTTTGCATAATTTAATTTTTCTTCAACTGATTTTCCACCAATTGCAAGTTCAAAAAGTTCTGGTTTTTTCTTTCCAATTCCAGTTAATTTTGGTTGAGTATAAGCAAGAACTCTTACATCAGAATAATCTTCTGCTTTTAGTTCTTCTTTTTTCTTATCATCAATTTTTTTTGGTAATTTAATTTTTCTTGCTAACTCTTTGTCTGCTTTCGCATTAATTTGATTAACAAGTTTAGAACCATAAGGATTTTTTTTGTAAAGCATAATTGAAGAAATTTTAATTGGGGGGCATTCAATAATTGTCACAGGAAAATTAATGTCTGATCCCTTCGTAGTACTATTTTTTCGATTATCAGTTAATAAAACGTGAGTCATTGCAACTTTATAACCGGAGAAGCCTAATAATTGTGCATCTTTATATTCTGGCCAGCTTCTAATTCGAGCATAAGCTCGCTTAGCTCTTTTACGTGGCCAGTATGCCATACTTCCGCTTCTTGGTCCTGTTACTTTTCCCATTCTTATTTAACCTTTGATTAAAATTGTCATAAAAGCCTTAGAATCAGTCTTTAAAGCAAAAAACACAATTGAATTATTGATTTTTGTTTAAAGAACCTATTCATAACGTTTAAGCAAGAAACAGAGAATTAATACCCCGTTCGTACTGAAAACACCGTTTTTTCAGGCTCTTAGAGTTTTTGAAGCAATTAAACATTTATTTTTACTGTTTAACTGCTATAAACATCAGTTTTAATTTATTGAGTAAATTTCCAGGTTGTTTATAAAAGTTTGGTATACGAGAAACAATTAGGTCAAATATATGTTCTCAATTGCGGAATTTACCTCAAATTTTACAACAATATCAATTATATTATAATACTAACGCACAATAGTATAACTTCCTCTTGCGTGCCAATACTACCCAACCCTATAATCCCACTAATCAACCACAGTACAAGGTCAATTTCACAGCAATATAATCTAACTTATCACATTATGCAAACTCAACATATAATTCAACACACCCTATAACTGATCAAATCACTTACAATTCACTTAATTAATATTTCATCAATATTTTTTCGGGGTTTAGAATCAGGCGATTCTGCAGGATATCCTACTGTTATTATATAGGGTACAACATATTCTGATGGCAACTCTAACAAATTCAAAATTTCTTCTTTTTTCATCCAACCAACATAGCAAGTACCTAAACCAAGTTCTGTAGCTCTTAATAATAAGAATGATGTGGCAATAGACAAATCTCTAACTGCTCTGAGGTTATTAGCATCATCAAGTCCAGAAACATTCTTTTTATATTCAGTTGGATCCGCACAACAAAGTATTATAGCAGGAACAGAATATACAAAGTCTTGTGGAAAAATATTATTTTCACGAAGCTTTTGTTTCAAAGATTTATCAGTAATTATTTTAAATTTCCAAGGTTGTGCATTATTTCCTGACGGAGCAAGCCTTGCAGCATCAATAAGCTCCAGTAAAATTTCAGAACTAACTTCCTTTTCTTGATATTTTCTTATGCTTTTTCGTTCGTTTATTGCTATTTTAACATCCATCAATAACACCTCAATTTATTGGTTTTATTCATTATCAAACTCACTTATTAACACACATATTCATGCACCCACTCATTAATCCAATTCATTCATCAGATTCATTCAACTTTTTTCTAATAATTGTTGATTTGTAAATGTGCGGTTTATGAGAATTTAATCGTTTAACTAAAATTTTAAGATTTTTCCGATCAATATACTGTTCAAGTTCAAAAATAAAATGTTTTTGATCATAACCTAAACAAATTATATCTGGTTTTACTCGTCGAATAACATCCATTTTACGTTTTTTATTTCCAAGAAGTACAAAATCTGCAATGCCTGATTCCACCACACTTTTTAATCGATAATTTTCATTGTGATGTAATTTTACTTTTTTATGAATTTTAACTGTTCTATCTCGAGCTATCACCACAAATAATAAATCGCCATATTGTCTGGCCTGTGTTAAAAAATCTTTATGACCTTTGTGAAGTACATCAAATGTTCCGAATGCTAAAACTCGTTTAAGGGATTTATTCTGCACGGTCATTTTCATTATCAATATTATTTTTATTAACTACGGAACCATTTTGATTAGAAGATTTACTTATGTCATTTGATTCGACCAAATCATCTGAGGTAACATCTTCAGAAGTAGAATTATCAACGGACTCATCATCCACAGTTAAAACATTTTCATTTTTCAAAGATTCTGACTCATCAGACTTGTCTTGATCTTTTAACCCTTCAGAATTATTTGTTTCTTGATCAGTGGGCGCTTCTTGAGTATTTGTTTCTTGATCCTCATCCTGTTTTTTCTTATTTGAAGTTTCTTTTTTGTTTTCTGATTTATTTTTTGTTTTAGTTTTTTTCTTTTCAATTGCAATTAAACTTTTCATTCTTCTAACTGCATAATTAACTGGATTTTTAACTCCCCTGCAAATACCATCAGGACAACAAATTTGTAAATCAGTGTAATACATTTTATTATTACAATTAGGGGGAAGTACTTTTTTATTTTGAGTTTTAGCATATCTTAATTGCCCCCTCCAATAAACTTCACGTAAAGGTTCTTTATTTTGTTTGTTCCATCGCTCAAGATAATCTTCCATATCTTCATACGACCAATTACAACTCGCAAGAAAATTAATTAATATGAAAACTGCTCGTTTCTTCCCATCTTCAAGCCCTCCAAAAATCTTTTTAATGCAAGGTGGAAATAATTCTTCAGGAATTTTTATTTCAAATTTTTCAAGATCTACTTCTTCATTTCTTTTTTCTACTTTGAAAACTTTTTTATCTTGTGCGATTTTTTTCTTTTTTTGTTCTTGCTCGGCGGCAAAATCATAACTTTTAATTATCAAATCTCGAGCCTCACCTAAAACAATATTTCGTTTATCCATAAATCTAAAATCATTAACAACTACATTTTCAGAATACGAGTCTTTTACATCAAATTCTTTAACTTTGTCAGGATCTAACGGCAAACTTACCCACCCGCTTTTTTCGTTAAATGAATATGCCATCCTATACAAATGCCGAGAAGAAATAAGAATTGTATCAACTTCTAAAATAGTGAATGGGTCAAACTTCCCATCAACAACAAGTTCTTCGTAAGGTTTTCCTGACTTTTTCATTATAACATCTAAACTATCAAATTCTAGTATTTCTCGAGATAAATGTTCTTTTATCATTTCTTTTAAGTATTCTGCAATTTTTCGAGGACCTTCAGGAAATAATGTTCTTGTTTCAATTCCTAAAACATTTTCAGGAAATGATTCAAACGGAACTCCAATATGAAATCCATGATTACCCGAAAACTTACAACTTACTGATTTTATTCCCTGATATTTTATTGCCTGTATTAAAAGATGTGCTGCAATTTTACTATAATCCAACCAGGTACAATCAATGTCTAAAACCAAATCCCACCCTTTTCTTAGATCGTCCATTTCTCTTCTTGGTGATCCGGTTTTTATTTGTAAAGGGTTTCGCCAGAGTTCTTCACTCGCATGAAAACTTGTAACTCCTTTTTTTACCATTTCAATTACGTCGGTAGGATATTGTAACACATCAGGCCTTCTAGTATATCCTTTTCCACCATAACTGCCTGAAATTTCTTTATCTGTAGCTCCGTCTATTATGGCTTGTTGTACATCTATTTTTTTATAGTGTTTTAGAACTTTGCTAAGCATTACAGGATCCATATTATTCACTTAGAAGCCTTAATTTAATGTAGTATTTATTAATTTAGGAATAGTTATTAACATATTTAAGCAATACTAAAAAAACTTTATAAATGGTTTTATGAAAAAATTCACAACAAATTAGAATCTCACTAAATTATAATAAATTATTTTAAAGTGGTTAAATATATAAATCAGTTTTGATAACAAACACTCAATAACAAATAACAAAAATAAATACTAAATAATAATTATTAAATAACACATATTCTGTGTACTTGGGTGATCACATGTTAAATCAATTAAAAACAGTTGTTCTATTAGGACTTTTATCTGGAGTATTACTTGCAGTAGGTTGGCTACTAGGGGGATTTAATGGTTTAACTATAGGACTTATTTTTGCAATCGTTATGAATTTTGGTTCGTATTGGTTTTCAGACAAATTTGTTTTAATGGTTTATCGTGCAAAGAAAGTTTCTAAAAAAGATTATCCCGAATTAGTTTCAATTGTAAAAGAAGTCGCGCATTTAGCTCAAATTCCTATGCCCCAAGTATACATAGTACCTTCCGAACAAAGTAACGCATTTGCAACAGGTAGAAACCCAAAACATGCAGTTGTTGCTTGCACAGAAGGAATCATGAAATTACTTTCAAAAGATGAACTTAGAGGAGTAATTGCACATGAAATGGCACACATCAAAAATAGAGATATTTTAATTCAAACAATTGCTGCAACAATTGCCGCAGTAATTAGTTATGTGGGATTTATAGCAAGATGGGGTGCGATTTTTGGGGGTTTTGGAAATCGAGATCGAGATGGTGGAAACATATTACAATTTTTAGTTTTAGCAATCATAACTCCTTTAATTGCAACAATAATTCGTCTTGCAATTTCAAGATCTAGAGAATACCTTGCAGATGAAACTGGCGCAGGATTTATCAAAAATCCTCAAGCGCTAGCAAGTGCGCTTGCAAAACTTCACAATAGTTCACACCATAATAAAATGAAATTGGGTTCAGAAGCAACTTCTTCGTTGTTCATCATAAATCCATTCACTTCAAAAAACTTATTTGCACTATTATCAACTCACCCACCAATGGAAGAACGCATTAAAAGGCTTAAGCACATGAAATTTTAAGTTCCCACACCATACGTGCAAAGAATTCACTAAAACTAATAAAAGCAATGCCTAAATTTAAGAGCAAAAATTTTATAAATCCATTCTCTTTTTCTTTTTATTATGTATTCAGCATATCTATTATTAAATACCAAATTTGGCAAGAAAAAGCTTGTTGCAACTAGAATGAACAATTTTGAAGAAGTAGCAATACTTAATGAGACTTATGGTAGATATGATTTAATTGTAAAGATTGATTGTGAAACTTCTACTTCGTTTGAAGAATTTATGCAAAACAATATTAATACTATTGAAGATATTCAAAAATGTGAAACTTTAATTATTGCAGATACTGCAAATGATTTTGGCGAAGATATTGAAGAACCTGAAGAAGATTAAATAAAATAAACTTTCTCATTTTTTATTAATTCAATATCAATTAACAGCTAATAATTAACTCAACTATTTTCTTAAAAATAAAAACTCACATTAAAATACTTAAATATATAAACTCAAAATGATTTTTGTGCGAATATGTTAAGAAGAATTAGTAAATTAAAATCTCATCACCAAATAATTTTCGCACTACTTATAGGTTTTGCAGTTGTTTGTTTTTGGAGAGGAGTGTGGGGGTTATTAGACGAATTCTTAGTTCCTCAGTTACCAATCACAAGTTTCACAGTTTCATTAGGACTCGGAATAATAATTCTTTTAATTACTGATTATTTAACAAAAGAATTAATGTAAAATAAAAACTAAGTTTTTCAAATCCATTCTTGAGTTAAAACTTTTTGTATTTCTTTAGCTTTTTTATCTCCTATTTTTGCAACTTCTTTTAATTCATCTTCAGTTGCATTAACAATATTTTTAATTGTCTTAAACTTTTCAAGTAATGGTTTTGCAAGTCCAGGACCAATTCCTGGTAGCGAACTAACAATATATTCCACTTGTTCTTTCACAGTAATTGGTTTACGAGATCCATGCATAGAATATTCACTACTAAACTCATCTTGTTCACGTTTAGCCATGATCAATAATAATGCTGCAGTTTCTGACACATTTCTTGTTTGAATTATTGGGATCCCAAAACTAATTGTAATTGTTGCAATCATTCCCCTGATTGCATTCGGATGAATTTTTCGTTGTGAATAAATATTTTCTTCACCTTCAATTATGATAACTGGTCTTTCAACTTCACTTTTGAGTCGTTTTACTTGATCAAGTAATCTACCATCAATTATTGAGTCTACAAAATCAGAAACTTTTTTGAGTTCGACAATAACTCGTTTAGAAAGTTGATAATCCCCAAGTGTTAATTGTTTAAGTTCAATGTGAATTCCTTGAGATGACATTTCTTTAACTATTGTATTTGATTTTTCTCGATGATCTGCATAAATTAGCAAAGGTTTTTCTGAAATAAAATCAGTTAATTTTGATTCGGATTTTTCTAAAGGTTTAACATATTTTTGTGTTTGTTTGGTAAGTCCTGCTTTTTCAAATCCTTTCCTTATTTCTTCTAAAACACGATACATTCTTTTTTCTTTATGATGTGCACTCCACCTATATCCTTCATCCCGCGTACCCTTAGTCATTAAAACAAATACTTTACCTTTTTCACTTCGACCAGTTCTTCCTCGCCTCTGAATAGTTCGTATTGCTGAGGGTATTGGTTCATAAAAAATAACAGAATCAACTTTCGGAATATCAAGACCTTCTTCACCAACACTAGTTGAAATTAATATTTGAAATTTTCCAAATCTAAAATCATTTAAAATTTGTTTTTGCTCTTTTTGACTATGGCCCCGTCCTTTTTTCTTGGCTTGCCCAAAAAATATTTGATTTGAAATCCCTGCTAAATCTAATTCAGTTTTAAGTTTTAATGCACTATCTCTGTACTGATTGAATAAGATTATTTTTTGATTTGGATTAATTGTTTCTTTTGTAATTAAATCAACTAATGTTTGAACTTTTGGATGTTCTACTCCTTCTTCGTTTAATCTTGTTGCAATAATTTTTGCAGATTTAAAATTTATATCAATTGAAAGATTTTTTGCAGCTTTTGATTTTCCCTGAACTGCTTCAGTTTCTAATTTATCCAAATATTCAACAAGCGGAGTTACTCCTTGAGTTTCAATAAGTTCAATTGCATGCTGAACTTTCATAGCTTCCGCAATTAAAGATATTGATTTGAATAATCCTTCATCTTTAAAGCCTTTAGAAAGTTCTTTATGTAAAAATCCTTGCACTCTAAGAAGTTCTGTTTTTGATGGCGAACTACCATTTTTAATATAACCATAGTTTTTTGCTTGTGCAATTTTTGATTTATATGATTCTTGCAAATAAGAGTGTAATTTTTTAAATTGTTCTGGAAATTGTACTGAAATCCATTTGAGTTCTACGTCTTGAATATATGGTTTCACATCAGGATCTTCATCAGTTCTTACTTCGACTGCTTCTATTTTTAAATTTTGACAAACTTCAATTATTTTTTCTGCATCGCTTCCAGGACTTGCAGTTAATGCTAAAACTCGAGAATAGGTCGCTTGAGAATCATATTTTTTTGCCAAGAAAACATAACTATAATCTCCTGTCGCACGATGTGCTTCATCAAAAACAATTAATGACACCTCAGTAAGTTTAATTCTGCCACTTAAAACATCATTTTCAAGTCCTTGTGGTGTACTAAATATTGCTTTTGCAGTTTTCCATTGTTCTGCTCGTTTTTCAGGTTTAACATGTCCAGTGAATAAAACAGTTTCATCTTCAGTCAAGTTAGTGTGCTTACGAAATGTATGTAAATGTTGTTCAACAAGAGGTCTAGTTGGTGCAAGCACTAAAATTTTAGAATTAGGAAATGTTTTGAGTCTATTTGCTGCAAGCAACATTGCAATCATTGTTTTTCCCATTCCAGTTGGAAGAACAACTAAAGTATTATTGAATGAGCAAGTTCCAAGTATTGTTTCTTGATACAATCTAGGTTTTAATTGAGTATTTAATAATTCAGACGTTTCTTTAACATTAGGTACTGAATTTGAACTTATCTTCTCAAATTTTTCAGATTTTTTTAATGAATTTGTTTTAGTTGATTGTTTTAATTTTTCTAATTTAGCTTTTTGTTCTAGCTCTTTCTCAAATTCTTTTTCCATTTCATCAAGAGTTTTCATAGTTCTTGTATTAGTTCTACCATTAATAACGGTTGTACTGGGTTTGCCATAAATAAAATCTGTGAGATTATAAAACTTACCACCTTGAGTTATAACTTGTTCCATCGCATCAATTGATCCCATCATAAGTTAGTAATAACAACTTTGTTTATATAGCTCACACGCAACTGTCCAGTGTCCAGTGAGCAAAAAAGAGAAAAAAATTAATAATCATGTCCAGAACACAGAATTCGATAATTATAACCCACAAGTTTTACAATAGATTTATTTAAATCTCCCGGTGATGATGTGGGTAGGTCTGTTCTTCCAAACATTTTATTCCCAAACATAGTATCTCCACTAAAAAGAATACTTTCTTCAGGATACCAAATACATATTGATCCTCGAGTATGCCCAGGAGTTTTAATCAGTTCTAATCGATTAAATTTTTCAGGTAAAACTTCTAATTTTAAATCTAATTTTTTTAAAAATTCTTCAGTTAAATGTCCAGTTACAGTTTTTCTTGCTTTAAAATCTGCAATTTCTTCAGAAGACGCATAAAATTTTGCATTAGGAAATAAATCAAAATTACCTATATGATCATAATGTAGATGAGTAAAAATTACTACTTCCACAAATTTAAAATCAGTGACTTTTCCTAAGAACTGATCAATTAATGCACTATCACATCGATTCCCACAATCAACTATGATTTTTTGTTCAAAATCTAAAAAATAGACATTAACCATGTCATCTCCTGTAAATTTCCATACATCTTTTGCTACTTTTGAAATCATTATTGTCTCCAAATTAATCTATACTATCAGAATCTAATAATATGAAAAAAATATCAAACCAACTATATTTAAATATTTATCTCAATTTATTAAAAATTAATGATTGGAAAAATTTTAGGAATTGGTGATTTAATAACTGCAATAGTTATTTTACTCTTTCACTTAGAAGTTTTTTCTTATTGGAGAATTGGAATTATATTTGTAGTTTATTTAATATTCAAAGGAGTTTTGTTCTTTCCAGAAATTAATTCCATTCTAGATATTCTTTGCGGAGCATATATGCTTTTACTAATATTTGGATTCACAACATTTTTAACTTGGGCAATCATAATTTATCTAGGTCAAAAAGCATTCTTCTCTTTAATGAGTTAACCTAAATTCTTCTTTTAATTGCAGAATTAGATAATAAAGGAATCATCAAACCTAAATTTAAATAATCTAAAGTTACTTTTTGATGTTTTTTATCCCAAGAAGAAATACATTCTTTTGCCAAAATAGGGTTAAAATCTAATTGATACGCATCAATTGTTGTTTGGCGAACACACGCATGAGAAAAAATTCCAGTTATAATTAAAGTATCAATTCCTAATTTGTTTAACTTAGACAATAAATTAGTTTTAAAAAAAGCACTAAATCTTTTTTTTGTTATAATATGATCAGTTTTTTCAGTAACTAACCCATTAACAAATGCACAACCGTCAGTTCCTTTGATTGTTGTGTATTCTTTACGTTTTTTCATGAAATAATACGCATCAGAAAGATCGGGTAAAAATTCTTGTCGGATAAAAAAAATAGGAATTTGTTTAGATCTAGCAGTTTTGGTTAATGAATTAATATTTTTAACCAAAGATTCTTTTTCATTTAACATAGGTTTGTCTAAAAAAAAATCAGATAACATGTCTATAACTAAAATTGCAGATTTCATTTTTTACCTAAATCGTAAACTTTTTATCAATAACTACAAAGAATATTAACAAAATTATTGCACCAAAAAATAATCCACCCAATAATGAAAGTAAAGTATATTCGGATATTCTTAAAAAAAGTGCACATGCGAGTATTGCGCCAACACTAAATACATACAAATGTTTCGACCCAAAAAAGAATCTAGATCCATCCAGTGGAGGAATCGGAAGCATACTAAATACTGCAAGCCAAATATTAATGAGTACGAGTTCTTGAAATATTCCAAAACCAGTACTTACAAATAAAATTTTTGCAATCATTGCAAGAATTATGTTAGTTATAGGTCCTGCAGCACATAACCATCCTCGAGTGCTATTTTCAGGCGCATACCAAAATCTCCCGAGTCTATGTTTTGAAAGATGATGGAGCATAATTCCTCCAGGTGCTAAAAAAAATAAATATCCATTAGAAACAAATGCAAGCAATAATCCAATTACAAGTCCTAAAGTCCAAGGTTTATATTCAACTTTATACCCAACTAAAACTCCTGCAGTTTTATGGCCTAATTCTCGAATACCAAATGAGATGGTTACTAAAACTATTGCGACGAGTAAATTCACAAGTCCAAATTCAAAATCAAATTTATCAATTCCCCAATTTCGAAATGAAACAATAAATGATAGAACTAAAATAGTGATTATGAGTCCTTTTATTTCTTTCGCAGAAAATTGGCCATATAGTCTAAACTTATCTTTGAAATTGATCCAACTACTCATATTAGTTATTACAGAAATCAGTTTTTAAATAGTTTTCTAAAAAAAAAGTAAAATATTAGTTATTTCCTATTTTGAAGAAATATTTATTTTATGAGTAGTCTCAGTTTTTTTAGAGTTTTTAGTTTTTACAACCTCAACAGAATTCCAAATGCGCTTCATCTCTTTCATCATTCCTTCTTCATGTCCTGCACCAACAACTCCCACTACTATTCCGTCATGTTGCTTCATTATTTTTACTAGTCTTTTTGCCATAATTTTATTTCGATCATCAATTAAAACTCCATAAATATTTGGATATCTTTTTTTCACTTGATTAATCATTTTGCTAATAACATGTTTGTCAGGAACGGTTGTTAAATCCCAATTTTTTATTCCCCATTTCGCAAGTTCTTTTTCACGATAAATCATTGCGCGAAAAACATCAACAACCATTCGCCCTCGTTCTCTCCAAGTAAGACGTTTTGATAAATTTTTAAGAGTGATTTGTATATGTTGATCTATTAAATAAATTTTTGATTTTTCTTTATCCGCAGTTATGACTGCAATTCTCATATCACTTCCAGGCTTTACACGAACTATTTGACCAATTTTTTGTTGTACCCAACCACCAATTTTCGCAAATAAATATCCTTTTAAACCAATCTGTAATATATCTCTAATACTTAACTTACTTTTTTGTTCAGTCATGAGCGCTTGTAATCTATTAACATCTAATTCTACTGCTACTGCTTCAGGTTTTACTTTCTCAATTGTGTGCTTTATTTCAGCAACACTTTGTGCAGATACGTGACTTGTCCCTATTAGGGTGAGATTTTTATATTTCATTTTTATCCAATTTTTTTAACAATATAATTTTCCAATAATTATTGGAGTAGTTAATAAACCACAAACTTATATATAAATAGATAATGATAAAATTTATAAATATATTTGATTTATTTATTAATTAATAAATATCAATTATTAATAGGTTTTGATAATAATATGGCACAAAACAGAGTCTACATACAGATCTCTGCTTACGTTTATTAAAAACTGCCAAAGGAGGGGTTACTAATGTTAAAAATGCATAAAATCACTGAAGCGTATGAAATGAAAGTTTTTACTGATGCTGGAGATTATTTTGGTGATATTGAAGAAGCAATTCTTACTAAAACTAAAGTTGCTGGTTGGAGAGTTAAAGCTACAAAAAGCAGTTTTTTAGCTAGAGTTTTAGGTTCTGCTAAAGGAGTTATTGTTCCACACCAATTAGTTAAATCTATAGGTGACATCATGATTATCAGCAAAGCTGCAGTTCCTAACTATGGTCCTGATGATGAAGACATCGCAGAATAGGGTTGTCTAAATTTTCAAAATATTTTTTAATTCAAATTTATTAAATTTTTAAAAAAGAGGTGGAGTGATTCTTTATGTTATCAGAATTTTTTTCAAGTAAAATAGTTCTTG
Organism: Candidatus Woesearchaeota archaeon; assembly: GCA_018675335.1. Lineage (NCBI taxonomy): Archaea > Nanobdellati > Candidatus Woesearchaeota > Candidatus Woesearchaeota archaeon. Next base: position 522,131 of record JABGYH010000007.1, on the reverse strand, counting down.
CAACCGCAATTACTTTTCTTATATGCCATTTAGTTAAGTTCATTTATGATAGCTATAAATCTAAAAAATTATCTTGGCATTCCTGGTATAAAACTGGAGGTATGCCTTCATCTCATTCCGCTTCAGTTACTGCGCTAACAATGAGCGTAGCATTATTTGATTCAATTAACGCACCACTTTTTTTTGTTTCATTAGTATTTTCAATCGTAGTTATTAGAGATGCTCTGGGCGTTAGACATACTGTTGATGATTTGATTAAAAGAGTTAATAAATTAGTAAAAACAGATAAAATTAATGTGATTGCAGGACATACTAAATCTCAAGTTCTCGTCGGAATAATATTAGGATTATTAATTCCAATTTTATTCAAACTACTTATTTAAACAAAAAAATAGAAATAATTTTTGATTTATTTTATTCAGTTATTATTTTTGTAAGTTCGTCTTCAGTTGTTTCTTCTACTGTTAAAAATAAGGAATTAAGCCCTTCGTGAACATCATCCCCACTTATTAGCGCATGAGTTTTTGGAAATAACATCCATTTTTTTTCAAGACGAGAAAATGGATTTACAAAATACACAACTAAATTTTTTATTTTAGAAATTTCATCCCAATGTTTCAATAATTCTTTAAAGTTTGGAGTAGTATTGTAAAAAACAAGCCCTTTATGTTCTGTTGAATCTGATTCTAGTTTTAACAAAAGTTCTTTTAATGATTTGATGAACGGTTCAATATAATATACTATTTTTTTAGTTTTTTCTTCTACTAAAACGAAGCCTTCTTTTTCTTCTATGGTTTGTATTTTATGAAACACGATATCTCTATTTTTAAGATATCTTTTCAACCATTGCGATAAATAATCTGTAGGATTCATACCAGTTTCACACCTCTTTTTTTGGATTATTTTTTTATCAAATTTAAATATTTCTTTTTTAAACCAAATAAAATCAATTTAAATCAAAAATTTAAACAAAACTTCAAAAAAATATGCTAATCAAACTAAACTATAATAATAACCAAACACCAATAATTTTTATAAATACCACTTCCATTTCCAATCATATGATTACACCCATTTTACCTAATGATCCAGTTCCAGCAATACTAGCTCAATATTTACTTAGCGATAGAGGTCTAATTGCAGCAATTAAATCTAGAAAAATCAAAATAACTCCAACTCCAACTACTGATCAAATCCAACCTGCTTCATTAGATGTGCGAATTGGAAAAGTTAAAGTTTTTGATGGTGAAGCAATGGCTAAAACCCATTTAAGCTTAGGTGTTAGAGAATACTTAGATCAAACAACGAGACAATCAATGGGAGATTCATGGGAAGATTGTAAAATGTTACCTTTACACATAATTGATGCAGAACCTACAGATGAGTTTGCAGTTATACTCCCAAATCAAAAAGATATCCCAATAACTCTTCCGCCAGGTTGTTATGCGGAATTATACTTTCACGAATCAATTGATTTCGATCCAAGAGAGTTTAGTGTCCAATTAGATCTTAGAAGTAGTAGAGGAAGATTAGGTTTAACTCTTGATAGCATGATGTTACAACAATCAGATGAAGGCCCATTTGTTTCTTTACGAAACAATAATCCCAATTCAATAATTCTTTATGGTCAGTCTAAATTTGGTCAATTATTTTTTTATCCTAAAACCGAAGAATTAGCAGATGGATATGTAGTTACTGATCCAAAAGAAGCAGAAGAAATAGCAAGAACTGTTTGTACAACAGATTTTGAAATGTATGGCCCATATATTTTATTAACTGTTGGAGATCATATTCTTAGATTTAACGAAAATATTGGTCCAATAGATACTGAAAATAAACCCGCTTCAGATGTTTTATACAAAAAAATAGCCACAACTCCTGAATTAATTAATACAACTAATTTATTTTCAGTGTGTCAAATTCATCCTAAATTTGATCTTTCAGGGGATGTTGGAATTCAAATTCTTCACCAAATTCCGTTTGTTCATAGATATGATCCTAAAATCGGACCTCAGACTAGACCTGATCCTTCAATGATTTTTGTTGATCATCATACTGCTTGTGCGGGTTGGGTTGATCCCGGTTATCAAGGATTTGTGACTGCTCATCCAGTAAGACGAAAGTTCCCATTAATGGTTAAGAAAGGAACTCCAATAGGGTTAGGACTCATTCATAAATATGACCAACCCGTTTTAAGATCATATGGATCTGACGAATTAAAAAGTCATTATCAAGGTTCCACAGGCGTTGGTTCTAGAAGTTAAATTCGATAAAACCACAATAATTCTAACAAAATAAAGTTTACATTTAACAATAAATGCGTACACTCAATTAATTAAACTTGTGCTAGCTTATTCTTTTTATTAATAAATTATCACAAGGAAAAATTATGAAGAAAAAAAACCAATATGAAATAAATAGAACTAAAGAAAGGCATATGACAATCACAGATGTCGCAGTAGGATATGTTGCTGCGGGAGGTATTTGTGCATCAGCATATGGATTATTTAATACTGAATACACTCCTACAACAATAGGACTTACACTTTTAGCATTTGCAGGAGGATATTTTTATGGGTCCATAAAAGCACAACATCAATTTGAACCTGTGCAAAAATCAAACCTAGAACAAAAAGTAGACGAATAAAAACAATGTCAAAATTAAAAAACAAAACAAAATATGCAAGTAACAACTCACCAAGACCAAATTAAATATGCTTAACGATTTTAGACATTTCTAATTTTTTCGGAAACTTTTGTCAATTCTTCTTTTGTCCATAACTTTCGATCTCTTTTTTCAATTTTTTTTACAACGTGCATTGTGAAATACATATCGCCAAATTTGTAATCAGAAGGAAGAATATGAAAATGAACCTGTTCTTTATGGGATATGAACTCGCCCATATTTTTCAAAACAATCACATTTTTACCAGTTGCCTTAGCTACCAACTCACTTGCTTTTTCAATGAGTTCAAAAAAAGCTTTACTTTCATGCATATTAAGTTCAAAAAGATGTTTAACTCGTCGTTTAAGCATCACGACGCAATGTCCAAAATGAATTGCCTTAAAATCGTGAAAACAAATTGCATATTCATTTTCACAAATAAGTCTAAATGATTGATCTTTCACAAGTAATAAATCATCTGAGATATTCATGTTTCAACCTTAAACCAAATATTAAAAATTTTAAAATAGATACAAAAAGAAAAAACAATATAAAAAAATAAATTATTTAAAATTAAATGTTTATTCGTTCTCAACTCTTGGAGCTAAAATAAAACTTATGAAAATTTTATCAATACTTACATAATCGAGTTTTAACGGATAATCTTTATTAAACCGAATTGTTACTGTATCTGCAAGTTTTGATGCATTAATCATTTTTTTCAAATATTCAATAGAATATTTTGCTTTTATTTTATCATCAGATGTTACATTAATACGAGTAGCTTCATCTCCTGGAATTTCAATTTGTGCTTTACTTAAATCTCCTTCTGCTTTTACAATAAATGTATTATTTTCGGCCATGAAACTTACGCTTTCTGCAACAACATCTACATCTTCAATTGCATCATTTAGTATATTTGTTTGAGTTACAATTTCGACAGGAAAATTTAGGTCAGGAATTCTTTGTTCTTTTTCTTCTAAGTCAATAATTGGTAAGAAGAATTTTCTAGTACTTTTTCCTCTTAGAGTAATTTTTAATTTACTTTCTTCAATTTCTAAATCTAATGTATCACTAGATTTTGCTCTTCTTAAAATTTGTTTAAGATTGTTCAAATTAATAGCAATATCTGTTTCTTTTTCTACCTTGTATTCAACAAATGCACTGCTCAATAACTTAAATATGACCATTGCGACATTTGCAGGATCCATAGCAATAAGTTCTATTGAATTTGGTGTGAATTTGAATGATGCTTCATTTACAAGCTCAGAAATAATTGATACGCTATCTTTTAGATAGTTTGGTTCAGCTAAACTTAATTTCATGTGGTAAACCCCCGTTTTATGTTTGAAACTTGATTAAAATAATCTAAATCATCTATTAATCCTATATTTTAGGTTTTTTCTATTTTAAAGAATTTTACCATTTATTTAAATCTTTTGAAGTTATAAAATACGGGTTTAAAAATACATAAATTGATTTAAAAAAGGTTTATAAATGATTTTGATAGAATTCCAACAATCAAACAAGATATTATCAATCAAAGAAATAATAAAAGAAGTAAAAAAAAATAAAATATTACGACAACCTTAACCAAACATTTTCATATAGTCGTCACCCTCAAGTTCTTCTTCACGTTGAACTTTAATAAGTGCTTCATCAAAATCTTTTGCTAATATCTTTGTTCTATTAGCACGAATTGCAAAATATCCTGCTTCAGTACAAACTGCTTTTATTTCCGCACCACTATATCCTACTAATTTTTTATTAAGTTCTTTTAATTTAATTTTAGAGTCAAGAGTCATATTTTTTGTATGAATTTTAAATATTTGTTCAACACCTTCAGCGTTAGGAAGTGGTACTTCAATTAATCTATCAAACCTACCTGGCCTAGTTATTGCAAGATCTAAAATATCTTTTCGATTGGTACAACCAATAATTTTTACATCACCTAATGGTTTGAATCCATCAATTTCTGCAAGAAGTTGCATAAATGTTCTTTGAACTTCTCTCTCCCCACTAGTTCCAATATCAATTCTTCTAGAAGCAAGTGCGTCAATTTCATCAATAAAAATAATTGAAGGAGCTTTATCTCTAGCCAATTGAAATATTTCTTTAATTAATTTTGCACCTTCTCCAATAAATTTTTGTACAAGTTCACTTCCTACAACTTCAATAAAGTTTGAATCAGTACTGGATGCTACGGCTTTTGCAAGTAATGTTTTTCCAGTTCCAGGAGGACCATATAATAATATTCCTTTAGGAGGTTGAATTCCTACTTTTTTAAATAATTCAGGTTTTTTCAAAGGTAATTCAACTACTTCTTGTAATTCATTTCTTTGTTGTTCTAACCCGCCAATTTTTGACCAACTTATGTTTGGTTTTTCAACAATCACAAATTTTTCTACATTGAATGATTTAGTAACTGGAATTTTTTTTACAATGGTAAGATTTTTTTGTTCAACTAACACTGCATCACCAGACGTTAAATCTTTTAAATTTGAATTTACAGATACATAGAACTCATTTCCATTATTTAATTTTAAAACTGCATTATCACCCATCAAATCACGAACTTCAGCAACTAATAGTGGAGGGTGTTGATACCTATCTAATTCTTTTTTTAGATGGTTAACTGTTTCTTTTAGCAATTTATTTTCTCGCTCTAATAATGAACTTTCAGTATAACCTCCCATCAAAGCTTGTATTACTGCTTCATCTTTTATTTGACGGGATTTTATTGTTTGTTTTTTTGTTGCCATCGTCTTAATTTCTGCTCAGTAATATTTAAACCTTGTGTTTTTAAATTATGTGGAGGCACCATCCACAAATATAACTTCATCCATTTAAACCCATAATCCAAATAAATCATTCAAGAAAATATTCATTAACAAATAAAATCAAATAAATAATCCTGAATAAATAAGATTAAATAAATAAAAGCACATAAATACTCCTGAATAAACAAAATCAAAAAAAGGAAATTAAGTAAATAACATTTATATATTTTAACAAACTCCAAATTAATATGACCGATCCAAGAATTAAACAATTTGCAGATATTCTTGTTAATTATTCTACAAGAATTAAAAAAAATGATAATGTTTTGATTATTTTTGATTCGAATGCAAGCCCACTTGCACTAGAATGTTACAAACTTGCATTAAAAAACAAAGCAATAGTTAGACTAAAACCCAATTTGCCTAATTTTCAACATACATTTCTTAAATATGCGGGAGAGACTGCACTAACAAAGACTTCAAAAGTTGATTTATTAGAAGCGAAAGAAACAAATAAAATTATTCGCATTGGTGGAGAATATAATACTCGTGAGTTTTCAAATATTTCAAATGATACGTTATCAAAATTTAGAAAATCATTTTTCCCAATAAAAAAGATTTGGTTAAAAAATGATTGGGTCCTTACTAAATTTCCAACTAATGCACTCGCTCAAGATGCAGAAATGTCGTTAGAAGAATATGAAGATTTTGTTTTTTCAGCAGTTAATGTTGATTGGAATAAAATGAAAGTTCTTCAAAAAAAGATTAAACAACGCCTGGATAGTGCAAAACAAGTCAGAATTATTGGAAAAAATACTGATATTTCTTTTTCAATAAAAGATCGTCCAGCAGTTATGTGTTATGGCCAATGTAATATGCCTGATGGAGAAGTTTATGTATGCCCTTTAGAAAAAACTACTCAAGGTTTTATTGAATATTCATTTCCTGCAATTTATGAAGGAAAAGAAGTAGAAGGAATTAAATTAGAATTCAAAGACGGAAAAGTAATCAAAGCTACAGCGACCAAAAATCAAACATTGCTTACAAAAATGATTAATATCGATAGCGGTGCGAAATATCTTGGAGAATTTGGAATTGGACTAAATTTTGGAATTACTCAATTTACTAAACAAATATTATTTGATGAAAAAATTGGCGGAACAATTCATCTTGCTTTGGGTATGTCTTTTGAAGATGCAAATGGAACAAATAAATCAATGCTTCATTGGGATATGATTAAAGATATGCGCGAACAAGGAGAAATTTATCTCGACGGTAAACTATTTCAGAAGAATGGAAAATTTTAATTTTAAAAAAAAAATCATAATTAAAAAAATATTTTTAAATTTATTTTTATTTGATTATCAATAAGTTTTTCCCAGTTTTCGTTAAAATTTCACAACCGTTTTCTGTAACTAGTATTGTATCTTCTATTCTTATTGAATATTTTCCAGGAGCATAAATTCCAGGTTCAATGGTAATTATGTCTCCTTTTTCCAACATGTCACCTAAAGCATTTTTAGGATCAATTCCTTTTTTTGGTTTTACATGAGGTGCTTCATGAATTTGTATTCCCACACCATGCCCTAAACCATGAATAAATTTATTTGAATATTTGCCTAAAAAAGATGCTGCATTTTCATGAAGTTCTAAAAAATGAATTCCTTTAGAAACTGATTCAATTGATTTTTGTTGCGTATTCAAAATTAAATAATAAAGTTCAACTTCCTTAACTAATGGAGTTCCCAAATAAATTGTTCTAGTCATATCAGAACAATAGCCATCAACTCTAATTCCAAAATCAATTACTAAAAATCCTTTGCAAAGTTTAACATTTCGCGCTTTAAAATGCGGCATCCCTTGTTTTCCAGCCATAACTATTGGTTTAAAAGATAATTCTACTCCTCGAGAAATCGCACAACTCACCAAAAATGCTTCAACATCAGTTTCAGTTTTAAATTTTTTAAAATTCCAAAACATAGATTGCATAATTTCATCTGTTATTTTACATGCTTTTTTAATTTTAATAATTTCTTGTGAAGTTTTAGTTTTTCTTAAACAAACTAGTGCAGTTGAAACATCTCGAAACTCACAAGTAACTGCTTGTTTTAATTTATTTAAAGCAACACAAGTTAAAGCACTCAAATCAACTCCTAGTTTGTCTCGCTTCCCAATTTTAAAATCTTTTTTTATTTGTTTAATTAAACTATTGGAACATTTAACAACCGAAACCCAAGGATATGATTTCTTTGCACGCAAATATTCCATCGAATTTACGTATAATTTCAATTTACCTTTTTGACCTACAACTAATAATCCATAGCCCCTAAAACCACTTAAATAAAAAAAATTAGGATCAAATTTGTCATCATCCATATTAATAAACAGAGAATACTTAATACCTTCAGCACATAAATACTTCTGAAATTGATTTATTTTTTCTTTTAATGATTTCATTTTAATTATTCACCATATAATATTTACCTAGTAACAATATAACTTTCAACTTTCTCAAGAAGCTGTTTTGCCTTCTCATCAGTTTCAAAATGTTTTCTTACTGGATCAATTAATGAATCAATATATTTTGCTGCTGCAGTTTTCAAATCCATTGGATGTAATTCTTTTTTTACAAATGCAGCTTCTAAATCAGCATATGAATTAAATTGCATATTTCCCCCCCATTTTTCTGGACGTTCAATAACAAATTCCTCAATTTTTTCAAAAATAATATATTTACAATATTCTAATACTGGATTATCCTTAACTTCTCCTTCTGGACAATATGCTTTTTTAAATTTTCTTTTTATTTCATCAAAAGTATCAGTCATAAAAATTGCAGAATCCGGATTTGATTTCGACATCTTTTTTGCAATACTTGCATCAGCGCCACTCACGTCCGAACCAAGATCTGCAGGAGGAGTAAGTCCCATTAACATATGATGAGATATAACCACAGGTTTTTTATGTCCTAATTTTGGTGCTACTTCGCGAGCAAGTACATTTACTTTTCTTTGATCCATCCCTAATTGAGTTATGTCTGCATCTAGATGGAAAATGTCAGAACATTGCATGCAAGGATAAAATATTTGCGCAGCACTTAATGAATCTTTTTCATTTCGACCCATAATTTGTGAACATCTAGTAATTCTTGTAACAGTATTTAATGTTCCAATTTTTATTACTCTTAGCCAATAATCTTGACCCATATTTTCAGATGCCCATAAAAATTCTACATGGGTTAAATCCATTCCGCAAGCTTTCCAAACTTCAATGAAATATTCACCAACAGTTCTAATTTTTTCTAAGTCGCCACCCATTTTATTATTCATAAGTGCAAACCAATCAGCAACCCAGAATTTAAAATGAATTCCTGCTTTAGTTAATTTATTAACATTTATTGAACGAAGAAGTCCTTGAGCAATATGTATTCGCCCGCTAGGTTCAAAACCATCATATGCTATTGGATGTTCTTTATTTTGGAGTAATTCTCTTAATTCATCTTCATTAATGATTTCTTCTCCAACTTCTTTGATAAGTTTGATTTTTTCTTCAATTTCCATGATTATTCACCCATTATAATTAAAATATTATTATCATATTATTAAATCATAAATTAAAACATAATTTAAAAAAACTATTATTCATAAATTCATATTTATTCTAATTTATATGCCTTTCTGAATATTTCCCAAAACATTTTTAAATAATCCCCCTAAAACTAAACTCAGCTAAAAAACAATCAATACATACCACAAGCCAAAATGACTCAACAAACTGAACACCAAATGAGATTAGAATCAATTTGTTTTGATGAAATCGCTGCAGACTTAAAACTTGTAGAATTACGTTTATTAGATGAAAAAAGAAGTAAAATTAGCATTGGAGATATTATTGAATTCAAAAAACGCCCCAATTTAGAAGAATCAATAACAGTTCGAGTTACAAATATTAAAACATATTCTTCTTGGCAAGAATTAGTAAACGACACTCCGCTCAAATATTTTGGCCCAAGATGGAAATCAAAAAAAGATTTGATTGAATCAAGTTCAGGATATGACTCAGAAAAAGAACAAAAATACCAAAATGTTGCATTTTATATTTCAAGAGTTAAATAAAATAATTCTAAAAAAAAAACTAAAAAAAATAATTTAATTATTTAATAAATTCATCCAACGAACTTATTTTAAATTTAATTTTGTACTCGTTCTGCAACAAGCATTATAGCGTCTCCTTTTTCAACACCTAATTTTTCCCAAATATGTGCTTCTTCAGTTTTAGGTTTTGGAGTATCATACATCAGTGCACGCCCAAAATAAACTCCTCTCTTTACAAGATCAGCTCCAACTTCAGGATCATATGCTAAAACTATTTTCTTTAATGCTTCAGGAACTTCAACTCCATTAGGGTGCATTTTATATCCTGTTTGAGAACATAATCTATCCATTGCTCGATAAAGCGCAGGATTTTGTGTTCGAGATAATAAATAATCTGACGGCCCTAAAGCAAGTTCTAATTTAAATAAGGGTTCTGCAATTCCCTGATGTTGTATTTCTCGTCGAAGTAAAATAGTGTTATAATAATTAACAGTTTTTCCTGCGAGTTCCATAACTTCATTTACTGCGTATCCAATTACTCTTTCATCTCGTTTAAGTAAAAGAACATAATCAGCTTCCCTTGTTCTCCCATCTATGGCCTCATACGGTAACCATCTTCCAAATGAATCAAGTGCGACATCATAAAGTAAATCAATTAACAAATCTTGTTGATCTCCTGGCAATTCTTTTGGCGTTACTAATTCAACACTCAAATCATGAGTTTCTAACTCGCTAACTAATTCATGAATTAAGTCGCTAATTTCATTACAACTAATACCTGCACCCTCCAAATTTTCTTCTCTTAAATTTATTCCTTGAATTGTTTGATTTTGCATTTTTTCCTCCAAATCTGCATAGCTTAAGCTATTTTATGTTTTAATTTTAATTTTAAAAAAATTCATTCAATAAAATCAACATAGAATTTTCTAGAATCAATTATTGTTCTGATTTGAATTCTAATTTTTGTTTCATGCTATTTTGGATTTCAAGCCAAGCGTTTGAAGAAACTTATTTTAGAAATTATGAAGTTAGCAAAAGCTAAAGAAAAAGAAAAATTCAAATTGTTTAATTACAATTTTATTTAACATATTATAAAGTATGCTTCAATTATTTATAAAACTTTTGTTAAGAAAATCTACCAGATTAATAAAATAAAAAAAATAAAAATAAGAAATAAAAAAATAAAAAGAAATTTATTCTTCTTTTTTCTCTTCATCAGATTCATCATCTAATGGAGGAGGTGGAATTTCCATATCATCAACTGGAGTTTCAGCAACTGGTTCTTCTGCAGGCACTTCTTCAGGTGCAGCTTCAGGTTCTGTTACAGGTGCTTCTTCAACTGGAGTTTCTAAAGCAGGTTCAGAATTTACTTCTTCAACTGGTTCTGCAACTGGAACTTCTGCAGGCATTTCTTCAGGTGCAGCTTCTTCAGGTGCAGCTTCTTCAGGTGCAGATTCTTCAGGTGCAGCTTCTTCAGGTGCAGCTTCTTCAGGTGCAGATTCTTCAGGTTCATCTCCGAAATCTTCGGTATCTTCAGGTGAAGGTACTGATGCACGCATTGGTTCTGGTTGAGCAACAGGTCGATTATCTTCTCTAGGTCTTCTCTGAGGTGGTTGATCCTCATCAATCGGTCCTTGTGCCGGGCCTATAACTTCAGCAAATCCTACTTTTTTCAATACTCTAGTGATTTTAACTCTAACTTCATCACCTTCACGAGCGTTAGGAATAAAAAGAACAAATCCTTTTTTCTTTGCAACGCCGTCGCCTTTTTCTCCAACTGCTTCAATTCTTACATCAACTTCTTCTCCTTCTCTCACAGGAGCCACAGGCGCGCGAAATCCTCCACGCCTATCATTATTTCCACCGTAATTATTCCCATACATGCTATATAACACCTATAAATTAGTTTTAATCTTGTAGACAAGCTACAATACTAATCTAAAACGTAAAGTAGTATTTAAAATTATCGAGAAAGAAATAGCCTAAATAATTATTTAAAAAAGAAAATAAAAGAAAAAATGAGTTTAAAGGTCTTTTAAACCTTCTTCGACAACCATAAAATTAGCTTCCCCTTCAGGCAAATTTGGCGAATCTACAAGTTTTGCAACTCTCGAACCTTTACGACCTTTTCTTAAATAAATCCTAAACGTAGATGCGTGACCTACAATATGCCCTCCAATTGCAGTAGTTGGATCTCCAAAAAATTGATCAGGTTTAGACATAACTTGATTGGTTACATAAACACATAAATTATTTGAATCTGCAAGTCTTGCAAGAGTATGCATGTGTTTATTCAATTTCTGCTGTCTTTCTGCAAGAGTTCCTCTTCCAATAAATTCTGCTCTAAAATGAGAAGTTAACGAATCCACAACAACTAATTTTACATTAAGATTATCATTATTAATTAAGTCTTGTACTTTTTCTACAAGTAACATTTGATGATCAGAGTTATACGCTTTCGCAACTTTTATTCTTTTTAAAACTTCAGAAGGATCAACTCCTGCGCCCTTTGCTAATTGTATAATTCTTTCCGGACGAAATGTATTTTCTGTATCTACATACACAACATACGCATCAGGAAGTTGTTTAATAATATTCACAGATAATATGTGACCAATTTGAGTTTTTCCACCACCAAATTCTGAAAAAACTTCAGTAATTGCAGATGTTTCAAAACCGCCTCCCATTAATTCATCAAACATCGCACTACTAGTAGGAATCTTTACTACATTTGCTCTTTTCTTTAAAATCTCATCTCCAGAAACAAATCCCATGCTTAAAGAATCACGAGCAGCATTTATCATTTTTCGAGCAACTCCTTCACTTACACCAACATCATCAGTTAGTTTTCCAGGAGATGCTATAGCAATAGACATCACAGTATCATATCCTGATTCTTTAAGTTTTTCAGCAGTTGCAGCTCCCACTCCTGGCAAGTCATATAATGTAAATTCTTTTTCTTTTACTTCGTTATTTGATTCGGATTCCATTTTTAATGATGTTGGAAGAATATCTTCAACGCCAATTTCAGGCATAATTTCTTCAGTTTTATTTTTTTCAGATTTACTCGCCATTTGTTAATCACCTCATATATTTAAAATTGTGTGTATTATCTATTAAGTATTATTTTTTGCAAATTACGCCATTTGCGCTAATTCTGGATGTTCCATTGCTAAATATTCATACGATTTATTCAAAATAAGTGTAGCTTTGGGAATATCATTAAGTCTCATTGAATTAGTTTTTTTCCACTGACCTTCTCGATCCTTGTAATTGCGTTCTAAACTTATAGTACTATATGCAAATTCTTTTCCATCTTTTTGAATTTTATTAACCCAAATTGAAGCAGAAATAGCACCTACTTTGAAAACTTTAACTGGCATTGTTTTTTCCATTTTCTTTTCCCCCTTGCTTTCGCTTTTTGTTTCAATTTCCCTTAAATTATAGACAACTTTGGCCTCAGGAAATGGAGGTCGTTGCAAACAAGGGTAAAGAGGACTTTGATCGGGAGTGCTTGTTTACAACAAAGAATAGGTTAAGTTGATCATTTAAATAGCTCACACGCAACTGTCCAGTGTCCAGTGAACTTACAAACATAGAATTAAACTAGTTTATTCTTTCTTATTCGAATCTTTCATTTCTTTTTTGACTTTGTCCAATGCTTGATTAATTTCTTCTAACGCATCATGAACTGTATCAATTCGAGTATCATGTTCATCTAAACTATCAATTTCGGATTTTTTAAATGCTAAATTTATTTTACTATCAATTTCATTTAAATCAACATGTCCCATAATTTGATTATCAGACTCAACTGAATTTGACTCTTCAATTGGGGTTGGGTTTTCAATTGGTTTAACTTCAGGAATTATTTTTACCGGTTCAATTACTTGTTCTAATTTATTATTTTTTACTTTGGAAGTTTCCACTTTATTCTGTTCTATTTTTTCAATTTGTGAATCTTCATGTTTAACTGATTCAAATTTATTACTTACTTGATCTAATTTTCGTTGTGGTCTTCCTTTTAATAAATCTGAAGGGTTAAATCTTCTTAATGGCCACACATAACTCAAATAAGAATATGTTTTTGGAACTGCATAACTTGCTCCAGCAACCACGCCTAAAATTAAACATACATATAATACAAACCACAATAAACTTTTTATTTTATCCCATATTGGTTCTTTTGGCATTTCTTCTAGTACTGGAACTTCAATCATATCTTGGATTTCTTCAAGTATTTTTTCAGGTATAAATGTATCCTCCTCAGGGATTATAGGATCATCAATTATAGGAGTAAATACTTTTTTCTTAGGGGGTAATAAATTATAATTTGGTTTTTTAGGGGATGCATACAATTTAAAATTCATCACATCTAATTTTCCTATTTGAGTGTAAGTTATAATAACTTGATCTTCAAAAATATTACTTACACCTATAGTAACTTCACTACCAGGAACAAAATTGTATAAGTAAGGCGAATAAAGTCTACTAAGCAACAATAATGAAGTTGTTAATTGACTTATTTTATAATCATACTCTTGTCCTTCGTACAGCAAAGTTATTTTATCTTTACTATTTACTGAAATATCCACTCCGTCATATGTTGGAATTACATAATGAGTCACAGGATTATCACTTCCACCTCCACCACTTCCACCACCTGGTGTTTGAGGAATAACTGGAACATCATTTTCAAATGTATGAATTATAGTATAATTTAGATTATCAATAGTTACATTACCCTCGCCGTTCCCAAAAGTTTGTTCATTATCATTATCAATTCCCATCGACATTGCTACTTTGAATTCTAATGGAACTAATGGAGCACTAAATTGAATTGAAGTATTATCAAATAAACAAACGGATGAATTATCTGAACTATTATAAGTAAAAGTAATTTTTCCTTCACCCACAATTTGCGCGCTCGTGCCAATAAAATCTGGTTCTGAAACTGCTGAAAAGAAATATCCCGAACTATTATATCTTAATTCACACCCATACCAATCATCATCTTCGCCAGAGCTTACCACTCCAACATACGACAATAAATAAGTTCCATTTTCAAAACTTCCAATTTGAGGAATTAAATTAACCTCCATTGAAAGAGAAAAATTATTTAGAGGTACATAATCCTCAGTTAAAAAATCAACATATATTCCCGAATCATCTTCAATACTTTCGTTCATAAATAATGCAGGCGTTGTTTCATAACTTGCATTATCCTCATCTGAAACATCATAAAAACTTTCATTAAATTCTGAAAAATTATCAAAAAATGATTCTAATTCTCCAGGAGATTCAATATTAAATGTTAAATCATCCATCGAAACATTTCCAATTCCAGTGACATTAGTATATTCATAATCTCGATCAAGACCCATATTTAACGCTAAAATATATTCGCTTCCAACAGTTGCATTAAATATTATTTCATTACCATCATAACTACAAGTTGATTGGTTATTAACAGAGTCAAAAGACATATTAATTAAACCTGAACTAGAAACTTCTCCTATCGGCAAATTAGTTTCATCAATATCAGACCTACCTTTAAAATAATATCCAGAAGAATTATATGAAACTTCACACCCAAAATATAAATCATCATCTTCAACATTAAAAACAGAAATTGCATTAAACAAATAAGCATCCTCAGTAAATGATCCTATTTCGGGAAACAAATTAACATATACTGATGCATCAAAATCTTCACCAATTTCCAAATAATCAAAAGTAATAATATCGACAATAGAACCTGTTTCTTGAGTTAAATCAAATTCGGAATGTAAATAATCAATAGATGAAAAATTAACTCCTAATTCATTCACATCTAAATTATAAAATGATAAATTCAAATTAGGACTAAAATCATCAAAGAATGATTCTAAAAAACCAGGAGATATGGTTGTAAATGTTAAATCATCCATCGAAACATTTCCTGCACCTGTAACATTATCCCAATTTTCATCTCGATCAAGACCCATCCCCAGTGCTAAAACATAATCTTCTCCAACAGTTGCATTGAATGTAATTTCATTACCATCATAACTACAGGTTGATTGATTGTTAACTGAATCAAAAGATAAACTAAGAATTCCTGAATCAGCAACACCAGATATTGGCAAATTAGTTTCATCAATATCAGATTCACCCATAAAATAGTAACCAGACGAATTATAAATAAAATCACAACCAAAAAACAAGTCATCATTAAATTCATTAAATACAAATAACCCACTTGATAAAACAGCATCTTCTTCAAAAGAACCTAACTCTGGATGCAAACTAACATTTACAAAAGCCTCAAAATCAACAGAAGGTTCAACATAATTTAATGTAATAACCTCAACACTAGAAGACTCTTCTTGAGTTAAATCAAATTCTGCATGCAAATAATCATCGCTTGAAAAAATAACTCCTAATTCATCTAAATCAAGTTCGTAAAATGATAAATTCAAATTAGGACTAAAATCATCAAAGAATGATTCTAAGAAAGTATGTTCTTCAAAAACACCCATATTTCCAACAGTTGAATAAGTAACGTCAATTGGAAGTTCAGTTTGATTAACTTGCATAATGCCTGTAATATTATTATACTCACACTCGTAATAATTACATTCTAATTGTAAAATATTATTTCGAGTTAAATTTACGCCTCCGCTCCAAGGAAGATCGTAAAATTTAAGTGTTGCATTCCAAGATTCAAAAATTGTTTCAATAGTAATATTATTATTTTCAATAAATAATTCGGACATTCCTAAACCTAAACTATACGGTCCAGGTTCAATAGATATATTATTACTTTCAACTCTAAACTCGCCATAAGAATTATTATAAACTAAAACATTTTCAAAAAGATAATTATTATCAATTATTCCGCCCTGAAAATTATTATTCAAAAAAGTATTATTTGAAGAGTTTTGTTCAGCTTCATTAGCTAAAATCATCGAACCAATAATAGTATTATTTTCAAATAAAGTATCATTTAAATTTTCTATAAATAAAGACCCTAAAATATTTGAACTAATAACTACTGAAGTATTTTCTCCTAAAATATCTGAAATAGATAATGAAGCATAATTTTTAATTTCATTTGAAACAAATTCTAAATCATATATTGTGTCTGCTAAATTAACTGATCTTTGTTCTGCAGAATTACTAAAAATATTTGAAACAATAGACAAATTATAGCATTGACCAAATCGATTATCATGAGTCCAACCCCATTGATCACCAACAAGTCCAGAATCAGAAAAATCATTATCAAATAAAGTAACATGATCTACACCATACACTCTAAAACCCCAATAATATTCAGAATCATTACTTCTAATTTCACTTAAAGAAATATTTGCAATTGCACTATACTCTTGATCATACTCGCCACTACCAATACTAAAATTACTACTTCCATTTTCAGTCATTTGAAATTCTACAATTGAATAATTAATTGATAAATTTCCAAAAGAATTAATTGAGCCTTCAGGTTTTAAGGTAACATTTCTAATTATTAAATTTCCTTCAGAGCCAGATTCTACTTCTCCAAACCCAGATAAATTAGTAGATGCAAATAAGGTATATCCCATCTCACCGTTATCACCTGCGCTAGCATTAAATTGAACTACCCAAACAAGAAGTTCTTCTTCATGCCATCCTGATGTAACATCAAAAACGTATTCTGCTGCAGTTCCAAAAGTATCATAAATCACAGTCGTATTTGAACCTATATTTGAATGAAATGAATTATCACAGTAATCTCCACTTTCTAAAAAAGTAAATGGCTGTTCCATAGGTGCAGTTTCATTCCAACAACCCGCAACATAATTCCCTCCAATATTACCAAAAATAACTTCAGTTCCATTCATAGGCCCGCCAAAATTAACTCCTAATGAAGAATTTCCATCAGTATCAATCATATAAATTACATTTTCAGGAACATTATCTAAATAAACACCAATTTTATTTGCTTCATTAAATGTTATTCTAAATTCGCCAATTCCGCTATCCCAATCAGGACTATAATTTTGATCAACAAAACTTATATCAACAGGAATATTAACCGACCCAATATAATTTTCTTCAACAAAATCAACATAGCCTATTTCATCTAAAGTAAAATTATTAACTTCGATAAATTCAGAATCACCTTGCATCGATTCAAATATATTTATGTCCCCCATAACTTCTAAAAGTCCATTTTCACAAATTACTGTTTCATTAGAAATATTAAAATCTCCATTACCTGAAGTATACCCATTACTACATACTATTGGATTTGTCAATTCGACCAAACCAGAAAAATTAGACTCTCCTGCAGAAACTATAGTTATATTTAATATTTGTGAAGAGGAATTAACAAATGGAGTTTCGGATAAATATGATTCGGATTGCAGGATATATGACGAAAATAAAGGCCCAGTTGCATTGACATACCAATTAATAATTTCAGATTCTCCCGATAATAAAAAATTTGTTTGAGTTGGATTTGACGTATTTACATAAAAATAAGCTCCAAAATTAAACGGAATTGTTTCATTAGCAGATTCGGCTATATTTAGACCATTTAAATTAAATGAAACTAAATTTATTGGTAATTGAGAATAATTATATTCACTTATATAATTCCCATTATAATCATGAATCAAAATTTTTCCATCTCCTGCAGTTGATGTTGCACTCACAGTAGTGACTGGATCATCACCAGATTTTTCAGTTCGTAAATTATAATTAGAGTATGATTCACTTTCATTTCCAGGTCTAATTTGAGAATTAATAAATACATTTTCAAAATTCCATTCAAAAGATATCAGATTATATGCGTAAGAATCATCTTTATTTTTAAATAGCACAACAGGATACACCCAAGCAGTCATTTCAGCACCAAGCAATGCATCAGATTCCGAACTAATATTATAATCCGCAGGCAAAAAGGATAACGAACCAGTTAATTCATCCCCGTTCCAAGTAACTCCATCACCATCATCATATTGATAAAAAGATAAATTACCCGTAGTGTCATCTTTAGTAACAACAAAGAACATTCTATTAGAATTATGCTCAGCAACTACTGCTTTAATTGTTTCCCCCTCATAAGTTAAATTAGCATAAAATGACGGAGTTTCCGAATCTAAATTGTTCAAAATTGTTAAATTTTCTTCAGAATACAAAAATAATCTATCATCGTTACTTAATGCAATTCCTTCAATAGATTGAGATGCAGATTCATCAAAATTATAATACCATTGAGAATCACCTGAAGAATTTCGTTTAGCTACAACTTCCGAAGCAAGAGTAGTATAATAAAAATTACTTTGATTATCGGAAACAACTTCTGTTGCCCAACCAATATCACCATCCATCACTGCATCCCAATTATTAGTTAATTCACCAGTCACTAAATCATATTGATAAATGTCATCTTCAGTGCTTGCTAAATAAACATAATCCCCTCCTTCAGAAATAGAATTTAAAGATTTATTATATTCACTAAACGAAAATATTGATTCTCCACTATAATCATATCTAGCAATTGATGTTAAATCACTCACATCATAAAATGAAAATACTTGTTCAAAAGTATCATTTGAAATATTTTGAAAATAAACTCCAGCAGTTATGATACCACAATCATTACTTCCCACACAACTAATGTTAACACTATAATTATTAAATTCGTTTTGAGTAAAATTAGTAATTGTATTTTGTGGCTCAATTAAATTTATTTCAATTTCAGTAGTCTCACCAATAGTAATATTTAATTCTTCAGTAACTATTGGCAATATACCCTCTGAACTAGAGGTGATATTTGAATAAATATCATATTCAGAATTTGGCACATTTGAATCTACGATTATGCCCCATTCTAATTGGCATGTTTCTTCAAATAACATATCATCTAAACACTCATCAGTAAATTTAGTTTTAGGATTAGAAATAATATCTCTAAACGGAGTCCCACTATTATAAGGAACAAGTTCATGGTCTGTATTATTATACCAATATAAACTCACAGTTAAATCATTGCAGCCTGAAATTACATTACAACCAACTAAAATTGTATAATTAATATAATCATCAGGAGATTTAAACAATTGATTTGATATTGGAACAATTCTTGTTTGATTAAGATTTCCTGAAATATAGTCCATAGTAATATTTACTTCATCACTCATAGTATTAGAAAAACCTAAAACATCAGAACTCAAATTTGCATAAACCATACTATTTAGTCCAGGAAGTTCTTCAGAAAACACCAACCAATCTAATTGACAAGTATCTCCTTGAGTCATGTTTCCAAGACAAGAATAATTAGTATAATTTTTGGGGGTTGGATTTATTGATCTATATGGATTGCCACTCCAATAAGGAACTATTTCAATTTCAGTATTGTTATACCTAAATAATTCAGAACTAATATTCCCACAATCCCCTAATTCACAACCAACTAAAATTGAATAATTAAAAATAGTATTATATTGCACAGTTTCTTCAGACCCTAAAGGATTCAATTTGGTTACATTTATTATTCCTGCCTGCGTTTCAAAAGTAGTATTAAATTGAATTAACAGATCATTAGAATTATTTCCCTCTGACCTAACATAAACTCCTGCCAAATAATCTCCCGGAGAATCATCCCTAGTTGTTAAATTAAAACTAATTTGTTCTCCAAACCCAACTTGGTCAAATTCAGTTTGATTAATATTTGCATAATCAGTTTCATTTGAATCTAAATATATGGTGTAATTATCTGAAATTAAACCTTCATTAGTAACATTAACAACATAACTTACATTCTCACCAACAGATCCTGTCACGTTTTCTCCGACTTCAACACTAAATTCGTAATCAATTAAATTTAATTGAGTTGAATAATTACTAAATGAATCAACTTCAACGATTAACATATCTTCTTGTGAATTAAAATAAGTTACATTACATCCTTCTTCTTCTCCGCATAAAACTCCATTTTTCAAAATTTCAGGTTCTGCAGGATGCCCTAAACCTTTAAAGATTAATTGAGCAGTAGAATTTAAATTACTTAATAATTCATTGTCGGCCAAACCTAATAAATTTTCCTCAATAAATACTTGTTCTCCCAATACAAAACTAGTTGCATTTATATCAACAGCGGATTTATTTTGCCAAGAAATAGTCCCATTTTCTGTATCAAACACATAATTAATTTCAGCAGCATATGGAGTATAAATTGACTTATCACTTACGTTTTGAATATCTAAATTAACAAAAGTTATATTATCATATGTGTAACCATACGAAGAAACATAAATTCCATTTGCCTCATAATATGAGTCACACCCTCCAGGATTTGACATATTTTTAATAACTACATTTCTAAATTCTGAATGTGACATATCTCGAACATTTATTGCACTAAAAGAACTACAATATTCTGCAGATATATTTTCTATAGTTATATTTTCAAAAAACAAATTTGTCCCATGTAATCTTAAAAGGTCCACATTAACATAATCCATTAGTTGAGTGTTATAAATTAGAGAATTAGTAACATTTGTATCTGGTTGATCTTGAAATTCAATTGCACGCTCATTATTTATCAAACTAAGATTGTTTAAATTAGAATAAGGAACATTATTAAAAGTGATTCCAAACTGAGAAGAATTATAAATTTCAATATCTGAAAGATTAATTCTATCAGTAAAATATCCTCTTATTCCATCATAAAAATTACTCACATTACAATTTTTTATTGTTGCATTAGTTCTTTCAATATTCAAACCAGTAGTGTAATCTGAATAATAATCATCTCCAGAATATCTAATTGTATGTCCTGCACAATCTACAGTTATATTCTCATTATCAATAATTAAACCATTTACTAAGCAGTTCAAATCTTCTGTTAATATTATTGAGTGATTCAAAAATTCATTACAATATGGAGATTGACAATCTCGGGGTTGTCCTATTGGCCACGGCGCATCTAATACAGGATAAAAAACTATGTTAGATCCAAGATGATTTCGTGAAATTTTATTTGAGATTTCATTACAATCTGTTGAGTTCCAATAATTATTTTCAGCTATTATTTCACCATCAACAAGCAAAAAAGTTTCAGATATATTAAAAAAATTATTGTAGGATAAATTTACGGAGCCATAATAAGAAAGTAAGCTTGTATGATTGGTAAAATTGTTATACTTGATTGTTAAATTAGTTCCATCTCCTCCAACACCAGATCTAAATTGTTCAACAGAACAGTTTTGAATTGTATTATTTGAATTATACAAGTCTCGAATTGCAGTATAATATGAATAAATATTTTCTGATTTTATTTTATATCCTTTACAATCAATAACTAAATTACTACCTCCAAAATTAAGACCATTAGAATCACAACTCAAATCTTGTGTTAAATTTATTGACTCATCAATAATCATCCCGCAATAAATTTCTTCACCACAATCTTGTTCTTCACCCGCTGGCCAAACATCATCTAAGAAAGGTTCAAATTCAAACTTAGTTCCCCCTTGATAACCAATCTTACTAATTATTTCAGAACAACTAGTAGAATTCCAATAGTTTTGTTGAGCACTCACATTAAAAGCTCCTGAAAAATATAATGTACTTGAAGTATCAATAAAATTATTTTGAGAAATATTTAATTTATCTCCTGACCCCAATAATACTCCTTGTAAATTTATTACATCAGAAGATATACTGGTTAAATTATTTTGATTAAAAGAAAGATTATTCACATAATAAATACGAAGCACACTATCGCCAGAATCAAAATTATTATTTTGAACTAATAGATTATCGGAATAATCTCCATAAATAGCATACGGTAATGATTCAAATAAATTATTTTGTATAATGCTATTGTTAATATAATATAAGTAAATTCCATAAGATACGTTATTTGAAGTAACTTGATTTCTATTTATATTTAGGTTGTTTAAATAAATCCCATAGTTTCCAACAATATTAATTCCTCGACTTAAATTTTCAAAAGAACATCCCGTAATAGAAATATTATCTGCATCTTCGACATTAATTCCATTGTTCATATTTGAACTACTAATAGTATTTTCTAGACAATCTAAATTAACATTTGAAACATTAATATTGATGCAATTTCCACTAATTGAATTAATTGAATTTGATAAAATATAATTTCCAGGAAGAGTAATATTTATACATTCATCGATTAAAAAACCAGAATAACCAACTTCAACAGTATTATTTTGACTCCAAGCTTGTTTGCCAAATTGATCTTTTGCTAAACACGCCCAAGTATAATTCCCATCAATTAAATCTAAATTCCAATCACTAGTATTTTCTAGCCCAATTTTATTTTGAGAGGAATTAAGTACAAAATTTTGATCAGTTTCATCAGTAATATACAAAGAAATATTTGATAAATTAACATCATCACTAAATGTGCAATTAAAATCTTGACTAATTGGACCGTCTCCAAATATCGCATCATTCTGCGGTTGTTTAGAAACTAATTCTGGATTTGCACCATCAACTAAAATAGTAACATTTGAACTTAACACTCCCAAAACTTCAGAAATATCTGATTCTGCAATTACAAAAAATGTATAATCCCCACCTGATGAATTTGTATGAACTGTCCAATTTATTTCACAAGACTCATCTGCTTGCATATTAGTTAAACAATTATCAGTAATACTTGTTCGAGGATTTTCACTAACTGTATAAAATGGATTTCCCGAACCATTAGGAATTACTCCTTTGCTAAAACCCCAATTAATAATTTGTTCTTGTTCTGCATCAGACATTCTCGCAGTATGAATTTCACTCAAAAAATTTTCTTGAATATCTAATACTTCGACAAGTGCTGCAGATCTATCTGTTTGTTGAACTCCATAATGCATTAAAATTTTAGTTTCACCTGGAAAAACACAAGTATCATTCCATTGCCAATAAGGCATATCATCACCATCAGCACAATATGCAGAATCAATTCTTTCAACACCAAAATTATCTTCTTGAAAAACAAATGCCAATGTAGGATCATTCTCACTTCCTCCACCTAAATCACCTTCATCATCAGTAATAAACCAAGAATCTGCAATAGTAAAATCATTATCTCCATCAGAGGTATTTACACAAACAGTACTCGAATCAGATCCTAAATCACCACTTATAGAAACATTAACACAAATTTCTTGTTCAGTTGGATTTTGTAAAATCTCCAAATATCGTATCCAATTTTCTTGATCTGAAACATAAATTTTTCTAGTAATATTTAAATCACTAATTATTTGTGATTCACAATTAGCCCAACCTTCTAAAGAATTATCTTCAAACCGAAGTCCACCATATTCAGAATAATTAACATTTAAATCAAAAAATCCATCGTACGCATCACTTTGTCCCTCAGTCAAATAACATCCACTTAGTTGAACATCATATAAAAACGAGTTATTATCCTCAAGATTAACACTATTAATTGAAACAATTTGTTTAGTCTTATCACCTGAACTATCCAAAGTTACATTTCCTTTTTCTTCAGAGTCTTGAGGATCAAGTATCAAAGTTATATTCCCGCAAGGACCATCTTGACAACTTATATTAACACTGTAATTAAAAATAGCGCCATTATCAATTAACAAAAATTCAGCAGGTTCATTTTGTTGAATTGCTAAACTGCCTCCAACAAAAATTTCAAGAGTTTTTTGAATTTCAAAATCTTCAAGTTCACTAATGTTTACCAAAGAATTATTACTATTGTAACCTGCTAAACTTACATTAACTTGATGAGGAGAGTAATTAATTCTTTCAGTTTTATTTTCCAAAAACTCATTCAAAACATAATAACCAGTTAAACCGGTTGAATTAGTCATTGCATTAATTACTCCCGCACCAAATAAATCATTAACCAAAACTTGAGAATTATCCAATCCGTCCAAAGTAGAATTGGTAATATTAAAGTAAACTGACTGTGCGATTGTAATATTACCAGCAGCACTCCCAGAAAAATATATTCCAGTTGTATTTAATTCACCATCAATAAAAATTCCAGATCCATCATCGATCACAATAGAATCATCCCCAATCAAGGTATTATTTGTGAAATTATTATTTGTTCCAGCAACTAATTGAACACAATAGTTTGAAGGACATCCCATAATATTGTTATTAAAAAATGAATTACTAGTTGAAAGAGTTAAAAGTGATTGATCTGAATCATCCATATCAAAATAATTATTTGAAACATTATATGAATATCCTCTCAAATTCATAAGTCTCAAATAACCATAAAAACTATTATTATAAATTGTTAAATTGGTTGAATCAAAAATGTTTGAATCTAAGACATAACTTAAATCTTCAATTACATTAGAACTATTAAATTTATTATGACTAATTTCTGCATGCGAGGGTAAATAATAAAACGCTTGCGAATAATTTCCGCCAATAGAAAAATTGTTATAATTAAAACTAAGTTCTCCAGTGCAACTACCACAACTGATTCCTCTACTCCTATAAGAATTCAAATCGAACAAATTATTAGAAACAAAAACATCGTTTACTGATGAATAATATAGACTAAACGTATCTGTTTTGTCAGCAATAAAAGTATTACCATAAATATTAGAATTATTTGATTGATATAAATTAAGAGAAAATAAAGACATTCCATCTTCCTCTTCTTGAGATGAATTAAATACACTAAAAGTTATATTTATATCTTTAGAATTATATGCCCAAACTAATGACCCCACACCAGAAATTCCGCGGGAATTATTAATTGAAATATTTGCAGAATTAAAAAAGGTAATACCATCACTACCAAAAGTAACATTGTTATAAGTTATATTTGAACAATTATTACAAATTATTTGACCATATGTTTCATTTACAATTTCGTTTTCTAACAATATCTCATTTTCAATTGATTCATTATAATAAACTGAAAATCCTTCAACTAGATTGGAAGAATCAATACTTAAATTAAAAGAGTTAATTAGCCCAATACTATTATATTCAGTAGAATTAATTTTATTATCCTCTAAAAAATTATTATTTGAATTTTGAATCCAAATTTGAGAGTTTGTTAATTTATTAGAAGAAATATTATTATTTAATCCATTTGGATTTCCTTGATTATATGAATCAACAATATTAATTCCAATTTGTGTTGCGAGTTCAGAATAAATTGTATTATTAAATATTTTATTGGCAAATCCATATTGTACTATACGTATTGCATCGACAACATCCACCTCAATAAAATTATTTTCAATATAACTATTAAAACCTGCAAAGGTAATTCCTTCCCCTGAAGCACCCACAGCAGAAATATAATTATTTGATATATTCACACTAACAGTTGGATAATCTACATAAATTGCAGAATTATCTTCAGGCATAGTAATATTACTGTTATGAATTCCACCTTGACTTCCATTAAAATATATCGCAGGTCCTGCACCCCAACCACTACTCGTTTTAACAGTGCAATTATTAATATTTACTTCAGTGTATCCTGAATTATTTATCCCATAACCAAAACTTTCATTTATAGAATAATTTATTGAATGTTCTTGACAATCAAGAGTTATTCCTTCTGCAGCAATAGTTATACAAGTTTCATTTGATTCTAAATCTGCAACTAATTTATAATACATATCTTCAGTATCTAAAACTCCACATTCACTAACTTCTTGATAATATCCAGTAGGAATTAAAGTTATGTTTTGTAATGTACTTTCAGTTTCGGATAAATTTAACATAAAATTTTCTTGTTCAAATCCTGCTAAATCAATAGTAACATCATGAGGAGTCATCATAGTTTTATTTGAAGATGTTTGATTAAATTCTCTAATAGTTAACATTTCTGTAAGACCGCTAGAATTAGTATTAACTGATTCAATCAAATCACCAGTAACATTCAAAATTTGTATTTCTGCTAAATCTAATTGTTCTTCAGTAATATTTGTTACATTAAATTGAACATACCAATCAACAAATATTGCTCCATCACTATTAGAAAAAGAAAAGTTTTTTGAATGATTAAATGATGTATTTAATAATCTGGCCATAATATTATTATCTTGACTGCAAACAGAATTGGCTGAATTATGTTTAATGATTGAATCTTTTAATGTTAAGTTTTCCGCGTCACCTGCATAAAGAAACAATCCACAATTACTCTCAGAATATAGATCTAAATTTTCAAAAAGATTATTATCTGAATAATAATTACGTAAAGAATAACTAGTTGAATTAATATTTGAATTCTTAATAATTACAAAATCAGACCATTCAAGAACTATTCCTTGACCAGAAACAGTAGTAGTATTAATATTATCTACAAAAGAAAAATCTGCATTATTAAGTCTTAAAGCTAAAGGTCCTGAAAAAATTTCACTATTATTAATTACAAAACCCTCTGAATTTACTTGAATTGAATCAACTCCCGATCCAGCTGTATTAATTAAACTATTTTGAATTGTTGCATTTATAGAATTAATTACCAAACCATAATTAGTAGGTCCCGCACCATTTATTGATGAATTTAAAAAATTAAAATTAGCTAAAGTATAATCCAAAATACTTCCAGAAGTACTTGTACTAAAAGAGGAATTAATTAAACTTATATTGGTTCCACCAAAGAGTCCAAGGCCATCAATTCCAAAAGTAGTATTATAATAACTTACATTTTCGCAGTTCAAACAAATTACTTGCCCAAAATCATTTAATAATTCATTATTCAATTGATGATTTTGTACTGATTTATTTACCCAAATAGAAAAACCATCAATAGTATTATTATTTGCAATATTATGATCAAAATGAGAATATTGCGTTCCAGATATTGATAATCCTCCAGATCCCGGCGTCAAAAACTCATTGCTTTCAATAGTTAAATTAATAGTGCTTTGAGCATTTACAGGATTGCTAGAATAACTGGTTGCATTAAAAAAATTATTTATTATTGAAACATTTTCTGAATCTTCTATTCTAAAGCCTTCAGATAAATAAGCATTAGCAGTAATATTATTTAAAAAATAATCAATATTAGTTGAATATTCTGATTTAAATCCATGCGCATCTAACATGCTAGTATTAACAGTATTATTATGAATTGTTATTTGATCAGAATTTTTTGTGAAAACCCCATAACAATAATAACATTCAGTATTCATATAATTATCATAAACGTCAATTAATTGAGATTCGTATAAATAAACAGGATATGAATAATGTTCATAACCTAAAATATTAAATGAATTATTAAAAATTTCTGATTGAGAAACATTTTCAAAATAAATTGCTGGTTGATCTTGTTGATAACCATCAGGACGCAACAATGAACAGTTTTGAACTGTAATGTTAACAACATTCAAAGCAGTAATTCCATTTGATGTTCTCGTTCCTCGACTATAGTTAATTAAATTATTCAAACCATCAATAGTTATATTATCTTCAACAATTTTTATCCATTCATGTTCACATTGTCTATTTTCAGTTAAATTTTTTGACTCATTTACGAATTGACCACAATATAACTCCCCACAATCTTCAGGTATTCCTTGAGGCCAACTATCATTTAACACATTAGTTAAGAAAAATTTTGAATCATCATCGTGATCAACCATGGACATTATTTGTTCGCAAGTAGATCCATTCCAATAATTATTATCTGCTAAAATCGAAACACTTCCTAAATTAATATTATAAGTATAAAGATAATAAGAATTAAAATTATTTGATTCAAGTAAAATTTGATTTTCTAAAGTCTCACCAATTGAGAGAAGTCTAGATACGTTAGTTAAATTATTAAATCTAAAACTTAAATTTATTGGATTTGATATCCTAATTGAAGTTGAAGCAGGTCGCATATTAGTCATAATATTATATTCCAAAATAGAGTTATTAATATTATTTAACTTCGCACCAGTCGTATTCATATTCCAAATTTGATTGTTTGAAAAATTAATATAATTTCCAGAACCATAAAATCCATCAGAACTTGAGTTAATAAAATTATTAAAAAAAGTTAAATTAAATGAAGCATCAGAATATATTCCTTTTGAAACCCAAGAGGCACCATCACTAATATTATAAATTAAATTATTAAAAATTGAAGAATTGCTAACTTGGTTTAAAGAAATACCATATTCATAATTATCATATATATTATTATCACTAAGACTAACATTAACCCCTCCTGATAGGTAAATACCCGCACCTGATTGACCAAAATAATTATTAAAAACAGTATTGTTAAAAATTAAAACATTATTAAAATTATTTAAATAAATACCTTGTTCAAATCCTGAAATTTCACAATTTTGTATAGTTCCATTTTCAAAATTACCTTCTGGAGAAGTTATTCCTTGAGAATTATCAACAGAATTATCTCCTGTAACATTATATCCTTGACAATCAAGAGTAATTGAATTATTATTTAATGTTAAACAAGTTTCAGAACTCGTTAAGTTCTCAGTCAAACAATAATTTCCGGGATTATTTAAGTTACCACAACTATTAATATAATAATCACAATCACCCCCTAATATTTCTACTTCATTTGAACAAACTTGATTTCCATCACCAATACCATCATTTGGAGTAACACAAAATGACCAGTTTTCTCCAGTTGTAGTTTCTTCTGAAACTAAAATATTAGATTTGTTTTCATAAATTACAAAAATCTGTTCATCACTTAAAGATCTATTAAATATCATAAATTCATCAATTAATCCTGAAAAAGTTTGAGTTGTTTTAAACGTATTTTTACCAATATCTATATTGCCATTAATTATTGGATCCCCTAAAGGAATTAATGATCCATTTCCTTGTGCAGTATTGTTTAAAACCCCATTTACATATATAGAAATATTTGTTCCATTGTAGCGTCCAACAATATTTAACCACTGATTTAAAGGAATTGCAGAACTTGTTGTAGTTCCATAAGCATTATTGTCATCCAGCGTTAATGCAAATCCTATTTTTCCAGCATCATCAAAATACATTGAGTACGCAGACCAAGGATCTTCATCAACTGTACTCCACTTACGATAAAAAATTCTAGACCACGCACTCGAAGAAGTAGGATATATCCAAACAGAAAAAGTTATTCCATATTTTCCAGTTAAATCATTATTTGCAGAACTCATAATTGAAACAACATCAGTATTTTGGGTAAAATCATACGCGCCACGCCCATCAAAACCACCAGTACTAATCCAATCTGCACCGTTAACAATTATTTCATTTTCAATTGGAGAATAATCTTTAGTAAATGAAAAATTACTTCCCCCTTCAAAAGGAATATTTGCAATAAATAAAGAAGTTCCATTAACTTTCCAATCAGTAATATTTTTTACACTATCTTCGTCATCATCACTAACAGTCCAATATGAGGTTAAATTCTGATTCGTGTTATTAATTAAATTATTTGTTGAATTTAATATCAAATCGTTAATAATTGGTAAATTATTTATGATCCCACTACAATTTTTTCCACCATCTGTAATAACCCAATTATAAGTATCAATCAACGTATCATTTCTTGATTCCTCACCTAAACAATATTGAGAATTTCCTGCTTCAAAATTCACGGAATCAGTTAATGTTAATTCAGCCCAGCCATTTAACAAACTATCATAATTTTCTCTAGATAATTGCGAATCTTGAAACATGTACTGCAAATTAATAACATTTGAAACATTCCAACTACCAATATCTTGATTGAATGGAGAATTTCCAAACATAGCATACATATTAGTTACATTTGAAACATCCCAAGAACTAATATCTTGATTAAAAAAAGAATTAGCAAACATATTAGCCATAACTACCACATTTGAAACATCCCAAGAACTAATATCTTGATTAAAAATAGTATTTGAAAACATATAGCCCATAGTGCCAACATTAGAAACATTCCAACTACTGATATCTTGATTAAATGGAGAATTTCCAAACAGGACATACATATTAGTTACATTTGAAACATCCCAAGAACTAATATCTTGATTAAACTTAGAACCCGAAAACATATATTGCATAGTAGTTATATTTTCAGAAATTTCATCAAAAAAATTAGGTTCGGTTAATTGAGTTATTCCAAAATTGACTGTATCACGAAACATATTTTCAGCATTTGTAATTCCACTAACTCCTAAAGATATATTAGTTAAAATATCAATTAGTGCATCTTCGGCGCCTTCAAAGAAGGATATTCTTGAGGCAGTTCCATTTACTGAAATATTATAAATTCCATCTGCAGAATAATTGTGCCACATGAGTCCAGTATAATCTGTGTAATTTGTGTAGTTTGTTTCATTCCACCAAACTGTTAAATTCGCATCGTCGGCCTGAAATGAAAAATTAGTTCCAGCAATATGACTGGTATTAATTTGAAAAGTAAACTTATTGGTTGGATCAAAACTTATACCACTACAATTTTTTCCACCATCAGTAATTGTCCAATTATATTCTGATTCATTTGTTAATATTGAATTTCTAGCAGTCTCACCTAAACAATATTGTGAATTTCCTGCACCAAAAATTACTGAATCAGTCAATGTTAATTCAGCCCAACCATTTAACAAACTATCATAATTTTCTCGAGATAATTGATAACTTTCAAACATGCCGCTCATATCTGTCACACTAGAAACATTCCAAGCACCAATATCCTGATCAAAGAAAGAGTCATAAAACATGTAACTCATATCAACCACATTAGAAACATTCCAAGAACTTATATCCTGATCAAACTGAGAATAAATAAATGTACTATTCATATTAGTTACACTTGATACATCCCACTCACCAATACTTTGATTAAACTGAGAATTCCAAAACATATAACCCATATCAATCAAATTAGATACATTCCAACTACTAATATTTTGATTAAAATCTGAATTTTGAAACATGTGTGTCATATCAGTTACATTCGACACATCCCAAGAACTAATATTCTGATCAAAAATAGAATCATAAAACATATAACTCATATCAACCGCATTAGAAACATTCCAAGAACTTATATCCTGATCAAAAACAGAATTATAAAACATATTACGCATATTTTGAACATTTGAAACATCCCAAGAACTTAAGTTTTGATTAAAACTTTCTGATTGTCTAAACATAGAGTTCATATTAGTAACTTTAGAAACATTCCAAGCACTAATATCCTGATTAAAATCAGAAACAATATTAAACATAAAATCCATTTGCTCAACATTCGAGACGTCCCAAGAACCAATATCTTGATTAAAATCATAAGTACTTCTAAACATATATCCCATGTTAGTAACATTAGAAACATTCCACGAACTTATGTTTTGATTAAAATTTAATGCATTATTAAACATTGAATTCATATTAATTACATTAGAAACATCCCAATCAGTTATATTTCCATTAAAATCAAATGCTCCTGAAAACATGTTGCGCATATCTAAAACATTTGAAACATTCCAGTTGCTAAGATTTTGATTAAAATCTTGAGCATAATTAAACATTAAACTCATATCTTTAACATTAGATACATCCCAATTATCGATATTTTGGTTAAAAGGCGAATTTGAAAACGATTCAGACATAGTAATTACATTAGAAACATTCCAATTACTAACATCTTGATTAAAACTCGATGAAGAAAATATGCTTTGCAACGTAGTTATATTTTCAGAAAGCTCATCAAAGAAATTAGGTTCAGTTAATGGAGTTATTCCAAAATTATCTGCATCCATAAACATTCTATAAGCACTAGTAATTCCACTAACCCCATTTGATACATTTGTTAGTATGTCTATTAGTGCATCTTCAGTTCCTTCATAAAATGATATTCTTGATGCAGTTCCATTTACTGAAATATTGTAAATTCCCTCAGTAGAATAATTATGCCACATTAGTCCATCATAATCAACGTAATTTGTGTAGTTTGTTTCATTCCACCAAACTGTTAAATTCGCATCGTCGGCCTGAAATGAAAAATTAGTTCCAGCAATATGACTGGTATTAATCTGAAAAGTAAAATATTCTTGAGTTGTTTCTTCTTGATATATTGAGTAATTACTAAAACCATTAACATCTGCTTTGACATATTGTCCAGATAGAGAAGACGTTACATTACAATTTGGACTGCTACAATTAGTTCCTAATTTAACCAGTTGTGGATCCCCAGTAAAATCAACTCCCTTAATTTCTATTTGTGCAAAAGAATCAAGAGATGATAGCCCCGGTAAGTCTGCCAAACCAATATTATTCTCTTCTAAAAATATTGTTGAACCAACTTCTAAATCAAACGCGCCAATTGTAAGATCTTCTTTTGTCCAATTAATTAAACCAAATGAATTATTATAAATCAGTGAACTATAATTGCCAGGATCTGTTGTATCATCTATTGCATATAACCCTGCATTTATTAGGGTAGTATCAATTGATTCTACTTCAGCATCACTATTAAGTTCTAAACTTCGTTGTAAAACATTTGATATTGTATTATTTATCAATATGGAAGTAGTATTTTGACCAAATTGAAATCCAAATATAGTTCCATTAATTAATTGATTATTATAAAAATAATTTATTGCAGAATCCTCAGAAACAATTAAAAAGCCTTTTGAAAAATTTTGTAAATAATTATTAATAAAATAATTTCCAGTATTTGTTTCAAATGAATCAAATTTAATTGCTTCTTGAGTTGTATTTATGATTTGATTATTAATAAAATAACTATTTGTAACTCCTCCCGAAGTTGATCCTAATTTAATTCCATATACTGAATTATAAATGTTTACATAAGAAATATTTGAGCCAATACTCGCTCCATGAATATCTACACCAGAACTAAAATTAATAAAAGTACAGTTAAAAACTGAAATATTATCCCTGCTATTACTTACATAAACACCTGAATCTCCCAGATCATTAGTAAACGTGTGCCCTTGACAATCTATCCACAAATCATCAGTACTTATAAGGAAACAAGTTTCAGTAGTAGTATCATCTTGAGTTAATGTAAAAATTCCAGGAGTTAATATAGGCCCTGATTGACAACCAGTCCATTCTCCTTGAACCTCTAACAAATTTTCATTCTCGCTGCTATCATCAACCCCAACATCTAAAATTCCTGAGTCTTTTACGGAATATCCAGTTAATCCCATTTTACTAGAAAAGAAACTATTAATTGAATCTGAAAACAAATTATTGTTATTTTCAGACGCAACTCCCACATTTGTTGAATTTAAATTTATACTAAGAATTCCACCAATACCAATAAGTAATGTAACTATTAAAACCATTGCCAATTTTTGGCTTTCACTAATTTGTTTCAAATTAATTGAGTTCATAGTTTTTTAATTACCTTATCATAAACTTTCAATAAATCTTTTAATTCCTTAATTTTTAATGAATAGAACTTGTTTGGATGCTTTATTCTTAAATTTAAAAAACCTAAATCATAAAGTAATGTTAAATGTCTAGAAGTTAATGATACACTCATGTTTGTTTGTTGCGCAATATCTTTTACTGTTAATTCTTGGTCTGAAATAAGTTTTAGAATCTGTCTGCGAGAGTTCGCACTAAGTCCTCTTGCAAGTCTCTCTTCTTTTATATTCATATTTATATAAAGAATAATTTCATTCTTTTTAAAGTTTACGGTTTATACAATTGTGAAGTTGAACAACTATGAAACTAAAAAGTTCAGTAAAAATCAATTTTTAAAAAACTACAAAATACAAATCAAAATCAGAAAAAATACTTAATCGAAAAATATATATCAAAAAATATTAAACTAACAAATAATATCCATTCAAAAAATCCTCCTGTTTTAAATACGCCTGAAAGTCTAAATTTTGAAAATGGATGAATTGGCATAATTCCTTGATGAGATAATAAATCTAAAATTAAATGCGAACTATATCCCAAAAATATGGCCCAAGAATATTCTGTTCCACCAAATAAATAATATGCGCCAATTGAAAATAATATTGCAGCAATTAAAGAATGAAAAAAACCTCGATGCTCAAACAAAAAAGCAATGATTTTCACTTTTTTTCCGATTTTACTTTTCGGATGATCAATATCAGGAAACGCACCAGCGACTAAAAATAAGATCATAAATCCAAAAACATTTTTGGGATTAAGAATACTTAAACTAATTAAACATATTAAATAACTAAACAACATATGTGTTTTAAACATCATTTTAGATAAATATACAAACTATGCCTTGGAGAATAACTTGAAACTTTTTGTTCATTTTATTTAACGAAATATCATTGATTTCATAAAAATCCAAGATTTTTAGGATGCCAAAAATCAAATTAATTTTTGAGCACATGCAGAAACGTTTTCGATCTAAAAATTTCACAAAAAATTGAAATACTCCGCATAGTTGTTTTAAACCTCATTTTAATTTAATAAAAATAAATAAAAGAACTAATCTAAATAATTTTCTTAAAACTCAACTAAAACTTATGTACAAACTTTTTTTGTCTTAATTACAGTTTCGAAGTGAGTTTCAGTATAGGGAACTGTTGTATTAACAGAAATCTCAACATCTTTAGTTTTTTTCACAAATTCACAAGATTGTTTTCCAGGAATTGATGTTTTGTTCATTAAATCTACAACTATATCTTTATCTTTTGAGTATTCCGTATTCCAAATCAAATAAACATTTCTAGATCCCTTTGCAGGTAATTTTTGTTCATATGATGGACTACTTCTCCAAACCTCTTCTTCCCCAGCTAAAAAAACTTTATCAAAATAAAATGTGACTAGTTTTGGATTGGGATTAGTTATAGTAACTGTTCTTTTTGCTTGATTATCCCCGGTTTTTTCTCCATTAAGCCAAGTAAGCTCGCCTAATTCTAATTCGTAATTTGGAACTGAAATGCATTCTTTATCTAAGTATTCTTCTTGTATAGTTTCAGTTGATTCCACAATATTTGCTTTATTTTCAATTATGGGTACTTTTTCAAAGTATTTTACTTCCTTTTCGTCACATGCGCACCCAACTAAAAAAAACATAGTAAATACTAATAATGCTAAAATTATGATAGAACCAGATCTTTTTCGTGTTTTCATTTTAAAATAGTTAAAAAACAGAAGTTAATAAAGATTTCTAGCTTAAAATGATTAATATTAGACAAGTTAAGAAAAATAAATAAGAAAAAAATTATTAAAAAATTAATCCTCTTTAGTATACTTTTTTAGTTCTTCTTCAGGATTTGGGTTAGGATCAACAGTTCGCGCAGTAAACTCAACACGATCAAACATATCGTTTTTCTTTGTTCTTCCATCAACTTTAATTAATTGACCGAGCAAATTATTTTTGAGTTCTTCCATTTTATCTGGAACTTCTTTGTATTGTAATATTTCTTCATGTGTTTTACTCGCAAGTTTTAATAATTGATCGCGAAAAAATACTGTTCGAATGGTTTCAGTTCCATCATCTAAAACGCAGTTCATAACATATGAAAAATCAGGAGATACTTGTCCATGTTCATTACATACAAAACTATCTTCACTGCCACGAACTCTCTTTTTACAATTAGGACATACTTCAAAAAAATTCGGGTTAAAAACTTGAACAATTGTTGCTAGTAATTCAACATTGAATTGATTATCAGTAAGTTCAGAAATATGTTTTCGAGTTACATCTTGAGAAGGCATATTTGTTGGAACATCAATAACTACTCCTTCAGGATTTTTTATAATTTCAGTACGATCATTTGAATGTAATTCTATTCTACCATTATTTTGGCGAGCTTGCGCACCTTTAATTGAAACTATATCTCCAACACTAAGGTCTTTCATAACTTCAGTTTTAGCGTGCCAACAAGTTACTCTTAAAACTCCAGTTTCGTCACCAATCAAAAACGATCCAACTTTTCCCGGCTTTCCTTCTCGTTCAAAATCTCTTATGTCATAAACACCTAAAACTTTTCCTGCAGCTTCTACATTTTTCATTCCAGAAAGAACATTTTTAAGTTTTATAGCACCACCACTCTGATCCATTATGCTGACCCCTAATTGGTTTGCTACAATGTGTGCGGCGCCTTCTTTTGAAATCAAACCAGATAATTGATCTAGTTTTTCTTTGATCTTCATTTCTACTTCAGCTTGGCTTAATTCAGACTTTTCTTGTATTAATTCGACTATTTTTTCATAAGGAAGTTGAAACATTAATTACCACCCGAGTTTATTATTTAATATGATTATTTATTATGATTATCCAATATTGAGTTAGGACAATACACTATAGTTACGTTAAAAATAGATCTTTAAAAAACTGTTGATTTCTTTTTAAAGTTTAAAAATAAAATGAAACTTATTTCGAATCATTCATGTAAGGAATACATATTGTCCATGCAGCATTCATCCTATCGCGCGAGGAATATAATCTTTCTGCAGTAGCATATAATTCAGTTGCTAGTTTAACTCTTCCCCTAGCATGATCTGCATCTGCTTGTCTTTTCAAATCATCTGCAAGTTTTCCTATAACCTCCGCTGTTTGATCATAAGTCATATTACCTATGGCGCAAGCTAATTCATCTAATGACCCATTAAATCCTTTAACTTGTCTTGGATGATTTACCATAAAAAAAAAAGAAATGAAAACAATATTATAAGAATAATTAAACTGTAGAATCAATTCAAAAATAATTAAAACTAATTAAAATTAATTTTCAATTAAAATCATTCACTAAAGAAGAGAGGATAAGTATAATCTGTTGGAAATTCTCCTTTAAATGAATTTCCTGATTTATCAACAGCAATTGCAAAAAAATGAGATGTTTGATCTAAATCTTTTGGACAAGTTTTTAATGCGGAGAATGGATGTGTAACTTCTAAAACTGGGAAGGGTAGTGCACCCAAACTTACTATTTTTTGTTCAGCTAAATTAGAACCAATTTGAGGTGTTGCAGTATTTGCACAAAATAAATCAATTCGAGATATTTCAGTAAAGTTCAGTTCAGTCCCATCTAAATTATATGAAGGAATTTCAGTTACAAAGAATCTTACAGTTCCCGCTTCTTCTTCTTTAAATGTGACTTCCTCAACTTCTAAATTTACAATTGCAGGAGGTAATTTATCTTCAGATTTGGCAGTTATTCCAGTAATTGCAGGAGATTTATAATCATCAACATCAACCCCATATATTCCCATCCAATAATTTTTTCCAATTTCAAGTTCCGGAATAAAATAAAGATAATAATGTCCTTGTTTAACATAGTATAATTGTTCAGGTAATAATTCAATTGCAGATCCCTGTTCGGATTCTCCTTCGTAAGAAATGGTACAAGTGTCAGTTGCATCGGAACATATAAATCGAGTTAAATCAATTGATTGTATCTCTTCAGAACTACTAACATCTATTTTTTCTAATTTGACATCTCCTAAGTCTCCACTAAATTGTTTTACTAGTGCTTCTTCAGGAGATATTTTACTTATCTTTCCTGATTTGGACGGATCCAAAACAAAAATCTGATATGAATCCATGTCCCCTTCAGTAATTTCATCCCACATAACCCAGGTTCCACCTTCAAATCCGTATAAACTCATTGCTTTAAAATTTTGTACTTCAGGAAGTGATGTCCTAAATATTTCTGCAAATTTTATTACAACGTCTTTTTCTTCTAATTTTTTCTTTTGCGGATCAAATGCGTAAAATGTAGAAAATGATTTAACACAGAATTTAAAAAATCTCATTGGTGTTTGTTCCATATCACATTGTTTCATGCTAGAATCAGGAACATCAAAATAAAGTCCCATATCAATTTCAGAAGAATTTTTTGTTAAATATATTGAACTGTATTCATCAAGCTCAAAATCAAAATTACCAACTAAAAATTTTCCTTCGGGCGTATCTTGCATAGTTACAAAATCTAACGCATCAGTCATAAGACTATTATCTCGAACAGTATAAAGTAGCGCATCAGAAACTTCAAATGATTTTGAATTAAATTTATACTTATCTCCAAATAAACTACTCCCAAACAAACCATATTCTCCTGAGTAAATACTTTGATCGACTTCGAGAGGTTCAGGTAAACTTATAACAACATTTTTTGAACTAGGATTAGAATTAAGTCTAACATCAAAATCAATAAATAAATTAACAAATCGTTCAGGGGTTTCAAATTCACAATAACAATTTGTATCTTTTACTCGTGCACAATCATCAATAAATTCTGCAATTGAACTTACTGCATCTTCTGCAGGATTTTCACAATATAAATTCCATTCAGGAACTTCTCCAACATCAATTCCTATAGAATTTTCAAGAGTTTTAGTTTCTTCATTTACTATTCGCCCTGCGTGTTTTCCCATCCAAAATGAAAAAAGTTCGTCTCCACCAGTTGCTTTTTGAACATCTGAAAATATTTTTCCCATCCACAAATTATTTGATCTTTGTTTTAATTCTTCTTCAACGCAATCAACGTCTCCCTTACATCGCTTCAATTCTTTTACTTGCTCAACTATTTTATTATATATTTCAAAATCGTAAGCGACATCAAGTCTAAATGAAGGATTAAATGAATAATCAGTTTTACGAAAAGTACTAGAAAATGTTGGTAAGTAGGATATTTGTGGAACAAATACTCCTGATTGTGATATACTTGAAGGAGGAGTTTGTGAAACAACGCCTGAACCTTCTACTGCAGAAGCACATTCGACTTCTTTTTTTGAAAGCATACAACTAGTAACCATTCCTGCATAATTTACTTTAGAATCCTCTGGAACTATCATAGGAACAGATGATTCACCCACAATATAATAATATGCATCAATTTTATTAACATATCTTAAACAATATGCAACTGATTTTGCATGCGGATGATTTGAGACAACAACTGTTTTTTCTCCTGGTTTAAAAACTAAAGAACCATCAGGTTTAGTTAATTTTATGGAATTTTTATAATTAGAATTTGTGCTTCCAGATTTTCCTTCTTGATATATCTTATCGGAAGAAACTCCTTTTTGTTCTAATAATTTCGCCATGTGTACTGATTCACAATTGTCTTTTGCAGATTTATGTGCACCACACCCTCCAGAAACTATAATATTTTCATAATTGCCTTTTTGCATTAATTCATATGCGCCATTAATTCGTTTAACTCGAACTGACTCTTCAACATTTCCTAAAATTAACATATTTTTAAATTCATTTGGTTGTGCATTGGTTGTTAGTTGACAACTTGATTGAGAACTAGCAGAACTTACATCCCCCTCCCCACAAAAACCTAATTGAGGGGCATATTTTAAAAAATAATCTTGAACTTTTTTGTATGTTTCAACACCATTAGCCCTATTTTTTGTTAGAACTGACCAATAATAATGTTTACCATCAGGAAATAAAACTCCTTTTTTAATTATTTGATTTTTCATAATTACTGTGCCACATTGAAGATTTACTTTTGGATCTTGAACATTTTGTTTTGCTTTACTTATTTCACAAGGAGGATGATTTTTTCCATCACCATAACTTAATTGCAAGAGGCCTTCACTAATTATTTCTTTTCCGTATTTTTGAGATAGTGCTTTTTCGTCAAATGTAGTTCCAGGATTAAATCCTGATTCAAATTTAGCAAATGATGCGAAAAATAATGCCCAAAATGCTTTTTTTTGATCTGTGCTCGATCCTTTTAATCCAGGACATATTTCAAAAGCATCTGGCGGTAAAAAAGTTTCATCAAGTAACTTGGGTGCTTTTGTGTCAATTCCTTCGGCAATGTAATCATTCCATTCAGGTTTCCATTTTGGCGAATGTTGTGCATAAGTTATTGCTTGAACAGAAACTAATGATACTAAAAATATAAACAAGATAGTTAAAACTAATAAATTCATTCTAAACTTATTCTTGTTTTTACTTTTATTATTTGCATAAACCATAGTTTTCAATTTTTATTTTCTCACACCATATTTTTGAGTAAAATTGGAATAGTGTTTTCTTATTTCTGAATCTACATTTGAAGATAAGTATCCTTTTTTAATTAATATTTGTTTTATTTGAGAATAATTATATCTTCTTTTCACCATGTCAGTTATTATTTTTTGTAAATCATAGTAGGCAGGTTGATTTTGTGCAGATAACTTATTAGTTGGTTGCGCAAATTGTTGAGTTGATCTTTGATTTACTTGAGTGGTTGGTTGCGCAAATTGTTTAGAATTATACTCTTTAGTTAGAGGTATTTGTTTTTTTGAATTTCTAACAAAAGATACAATAAACGCAAACACAATTAAAATAACAACTATAATTAAAATAAATATAAACAAAAATGAATATGGTTTTAGTGGTGAATTTATTTCTTGACTTGTTTGTTCAAAATCTTGTTGCATTGATTTTTCAAATTCTTTTTCGCTTTCTTCTAACTCAACTATTTCTTTAGGTACTGCTTCTCCAGTTTTTGAAATTTCAAAATCAATAGTACTAAAATCTTCCATTATTTTTTGTTCTGCAGCTTCTGCAGATAATAAATTAATATTTTGTTCAAAAGGTAATGGTGACAAAGAGTTAGCTAATTGAGAATTATCCAAGTCAACAATTGTTGGTTTAAATATTTGAACAACTCCCTTTTCATCATATTCAATATCAAACTCAGGTTCCGATTCAAAATCATATAAAGCACCATAATAGTCTGCTTGACAAAAACCACCAACGCAACAAATTCCCGAATCGAGTGTGTCAACAACTAATCCGTCATAACAACTCATATCAGTTAAACAATTAAATCCACCAATAGTGTCACAACTTATTTCTTCAAATGATTTAGAAGATAATAAACAGCCCCGATCTTTTTCACAAAATCCACAATCTAAATCATAGCCTTCGCAATCAGGATCACAAACCCCATCAGATCTTAAATCGCAATAATTATCTAAACTTCCAGAACTACAATCCCCGCAAGATGCGAAAGTTTCAGAAACTAAACAATCATCACTAAAGCAAGGCTCGCAAATCCCATCACCATCACAAAAATCAATAGATCTCTGATACATTAGTTCATCAAACCCCCATAAATTAGGTTGATAAATTTGTAATAATTTTGTTAACGAATTAAATAATAATAGTTCATAATCGTCTTTAGCGTCCATTTCAATTTTAATAAGTTTTTTCTTTTTTTCTGAATTGAGTAAAGGTAAAAATGAATCATCAGGTTTGAGTTCAGGATCTAATGTTTGGATATCCTCAACATCATATTGAAATGCTAAATAATCATATTCCAATTCAAATACTGAAGGATTATCTGAAGAAGATAATACTAAGTATACTTTTTCATAATCGAGAGGTCCTGAATGTTTCAAAAAAAGTCCTGAATAAAACGAATTATCTTCAATAACATATGCTTTGTTAAATTTTACATCATCATCAGTTAATACTGATTCAATAAAAATATATTTTTCGAGATTATTTGAAATCGAGTTTAATTTTTGAATGTTTACGTCAAAACTATGTTCATAAACTATTATTTGATCTTTTTTTATTACAATTTTTTCTGTTGCAGGATTCATAACACCAACATAAATTTCAGATGTTTCTTCAGAAGATAAAAGAGTTCCATAAAAATCATAGAATTCAACTAAATATTTTAATTCTAAATCTTCAGAATAATCAGGAAGAGTATAGTCTTTATTAAAAATAAATAAATCTCCAATATTAATTTTTCCTGAATTTGATTCTATTGTAAAATAAATAATTTTTTCTCCTAAATCATAATCTATGTCAAGTATATCATCAGGATAATTAATTAAATCAGCACTAAAATTATTCAAATCAGATTCACTAATTTCTTCTGCAACAGATAAACTAATCAATTGAATAAATAAACCTAATACAATTAAAAATACAAACATCGCTTTCAATTTTTTACATGTTTTGTTTTGATTCATTTTTTGTTTTAATTCATTTGGAATTCTAATAAATAATAATTTTAAAATCAAGCCAAACTTGCAGGATTTCCCATAAACTCAAAATGCATTGCATCTTTTGCAGTTTTCCAATCTCCCCCCCATCTAAAACCATATCGTTTAAATGCACCAATAACGCAAGGAGGAATATCATAAACTAATTTTGTTTTGGAATAGGGATTACCTTTAGGATTTATATCAATTGCAGTTCCAAAACTGTGAGCACTTAGTCCAATGTCACAATTTGGAGGAGTTCCTTTATGAAGTACACAACGATAATTGTGTGTCCAAACAGTGCTCCAGTAAGGATAACTTTGTGCTTCAGGACATTGTTTAATATCTGCGAGTACATATTCAAATGCTTTTTTTGCGTTTTTATGAACAGGAACTTTTCGCCCCATAAAATCAATACTAACTAACTGAGATTTAATCCCTGATTCAGTAGTTCCATAAACGGATTCTAATTGTTTATATTTTGTATAAACTTGAGGCACAGGATCATGATTTCCTTCAGGATTTGCAGGAATAATTCCTCCTGTTTGAGCACTTGTTAAACTACCACTACTTGCCCCTTCAGAAACTGCACCATTTCCTGCTTGTTTTTTATATTCATTTACTGCAGCTAAAACATTTTTTTTGAATTTGTCCCAAGGGAAATGAGGTCCCGGATCAGTATGTGTTCCTTTTCCACTCATAGTAACATCGAGATGTCTTATGAGTCCATCAATTTTCAAATTTTGTCTTAAGAAAATTTCAGCACTTAATTTTACTAATGCTTTGAGTTGAGTTTCACTATATGTTTCTAAATATTTAGTTGATTTACTTTTCCAATAATTGTATTCTGGAATGCCTGTTGGAACATTTGGTTTTTGACAAGCGTCAGGTTTACATACACCCCCAGTACAAACTTGTTTACATAAACTTTCAGAATTTGCAACTTCAATTCCAATATTTGTTTTATCTCGTTTAGAATCACTAGTATGATAAAGACCCATTTCTTCTTTTACTTGTTGAATATATTTTCCATCACGTCCAAAAACATATTGTGTTCCTCCACTATATCTTTTACCTGGCTTTTCTTTAAGACGATCTGCCATTCTTTTTTTGAAAGTATTTGCAGTTGATTTTGCTGATCCTCCAACAGTACAATGAATTACAAGTCCATCTATATTATCTCGACTAAATCCTTTTTCCATTGGGTCCCATTCACAAATATCTGACGGACATTGTTGTGTTGGATTTAAAGTCATTTGACCATAATCAGGTGTATTAACAGATATTCCATCAACAAGATTAAAATTCATATTCAAATCTTGTGAAACATCAGATTTTATGCTTAAAGCATTTTCAGCACTACTTTCTAAAATAGTCCCACCAAAAAGATCTGCCCAGTCTTTTGCTAAATCTTGTTTTACAAGTGTCGGACCCCAATGACTTTTTGCAAGACCAATAACTGTTGTTTTAGATCCCATTGGAAAAAATTGAAAATTGTAATATGCAGGTTTTGGAGGCGGCCCTTTTTGAACTACTTGAGTTGGAACTAAAGATTGAGTTGCAACTTGAGTTGGCATTGAAACTCCTGATTTTTTTATTTCTGCGTATATTGCACGAGCCCATTTTGCACCTGCATTTTTTCCTGCAGCGCCGTGAGCATCAAAAT
This sequence comes from Candidatus Woesearchaeota archaeon, assembly GCA_018675335.1. NCBI lineage: Archaea > Nanobdellati > Candidatus Woesearchaeota > Candidatus Woesearchaeota archaeon. The sequence goes on along the minus strand of JABGYH010000007.1, from coordinate 478,028 downwards.
GAACATTCGCACTACAACAACAAGATTTCCCATTTCCACAAAAATCAAAATTAGAGTGTGGTCGAGAATCAATAAATGTGCATTTATCCCCAACTCCTGCTTTAATCCGTTCATACAAATTTTCTAAATGAACTTTATTAGGTCCTTGTGGAACTCCTATCCAAATACATTTAGAACCTGCTGCAACTATTTGTTCTGCCATTAGTCTTGATGCTTTTGTAACAAACCATTCATCTCCTGATTTTTTATTTACAAATCCGTGTAAGTTTGCACCTAGTGATACTGCAACATAATCTGGTTTAAACTCTGACATTAAATTAGGTAATAATGGGGTGGCTCTTGTTTTTACAAGATTTTTTTTGCCATCTTCTAAAATAAATAATGAACCACAAGTTGTTGCATGCCCAGAAACTCCTGAATTTGCATTTTTAGTAGAATCTTTTTCTAACCACCAAGAAGGTCTTGATCCACATTGCCCATAATGTCTAACCGTAGCACCACCACTTCTTAATTGAGCTGCAAGTTCTTTTCCATAGGTTTGTGCACTATGACTATCTCCAATATGAAGTATTTTTACTCCCTCACCTAAATTTATGGACGTAGTTTGCGTGGCACTAATTGAACCATCAGATCCAGACCCAAATAATTCTGATTTAACTTTCTCAGCCATGGCTTTATATCCTGCAGTATTAGGATGAACATTATTACAGGATGATGCATATTGTGAATTCATACATGGTTCTGTTCCTACAAGAAATTGATAAAAATCAATTACTCCATCAATTTTTCCTTCTGAGTGTTGTTGTTTGATCCAACTATTAACTTGTTTTACTAATTCATTTCGTTCAGGATTTTGTTCTTTATTATATGGTGAAATAGTTCCAGCGATTACTTTTATTCCATCTTGCTTTGCAATCGAATAAATTTGAGCTAGATTATTTGTGATATGTTCAAAAGATCTTGACGAAGATATATCATTAGTGCCTCCTTTTACTATCAAGTATTGATAACCTTGACCAAGTATTTTTCCAGAAATATATGGGCTTGAGTCATCCTTTTCTCCTTTTAATCTTTGTAACATCCAAATAGTTAATTTTCCACCGTGAGCATAATTTATTGGATTATTATTGCATAATTTTCTAAGTTCATTACCCCACCCTGCAGTCCCTGCTGAATTTGTTATTGAATCTCCAAGTAATGCAATTTTGGCAGTAGAACATAAATCAATTCCTGCAACCTCTTCTGAAAAAACAAAACTAGAACTTAAACTTAACAAAGTAATTAAAGTTAAAACTAAAAAAATTGATTTCAATTTTTTAACATTTTGTTTTTTATTCATTTTAAACTATTCAGCCAACTAGTGGCGCACTCCCATAATCAAATTTTTCAAAAGCATAATCTGTTCTTTCAGGTAATGGCAACCAATGTTTAGTAGTATCAAATGGAGTATCAAAATTATTTCCACTCGGAATACTAAATGATGTTTGATCATTTAAAACATCAACTACATAAAATGATTTGGGTGGTCTTCTTCCTTTAACATTAATAATATTATTTCCTCTATCATTTGAAGAAGTTCCTGAATAAACAATATTTACTCCTTTATATTTTGTTAAATAATTTACGTGTAAATGTCCAACAAATATCACTGCATTGAATTTTGAAAATATTTGCATAAAGTTTTTTGAACTGCCTTTATACACAACACCTTTTCTTCCTGCTTTTGAAAAACCACTATTTTGATTTATTGGATTTGCAGGAGGTACATGAAAAAATACAAAAACATGTTGTGCGCCTCGAGTTTTTGCTTTTTGCATATCACTTGTAACCCATTGTGCTTGTTCTTCTGAAAAACTATTTGAAGCAATGTTTAACCCTATAAAATGTGAATTTTGGAAATCAAATGAATAATAAAAAGGCTGTTTTGAAATATCTTGGTTTTGAACAGATAATTGTGTTGGGAATTGTGCAAAAGTTTGAGTATAAAGTTGCCTGCATTTTCCGGATTTTTCATGTAAATCATGATTTCCAGGAACTACAAAAACAGGTATCCCTTGAGATTCTAATATTTGCATTGATTCTTTAATTGATGCAAAGTCTTTATCTCCACTAGATGGATGATTATTACAGTTTGTTAAATCTCCAGTTATCCAAACCAGATTGGGTTTGGGATTTAAGTTTTTCATTGAATTAAATGCTGCATCCAAAGATTTTTTTCCACCTGGCAAATGAACATCAGATATTACTGAAAATCTTAGTCCGCCACTAAGACTTAATGGTTGTTGCACAGTATTAGCAGATGCAGTTTGACTTGTAGGCGTGCCCGCACCTAATGCTGTTGCTTGTGAGTTAATATCATTTATTTCAGTAGTTGTTACAAATTGCCTTACAAAATCTCCTGGACAAAAATAATAATATTTTTCAAAAACTTCTTTGAAATGTTTTTTCATTCCTTCCTTAACACCTTTATCTGTTGGACTACAATCTTTTCCTTTTTTATCATGCCATAAATTAAATCCATAATATTCTCCGCAGTCACCACTAGTTCCACCTTTTTCTTGTAATTTAAACAATGCTTGATTTACTCCAACAATTGATGCTAAGTCAATACATAATGCTGCCTTTTCTCCTGCTTGAATTTTTTGAATTTGTTTCATTTGTTGTTCGCCAATATTATAGTCTCTAAATTCTTTTTTGTGTGTTAATTGAACAAAAGCATTGCTAAGAATAACTACTGTAACTATTACTAAAAGTATGTTAAACAACATCCCTCGTTTATTTCTTAAAAACTTATTTTTAAAAAACTTATTTAAAATTGATTTGTTCATTCTTTAACACAATTATTTTATTTTTTTAAAACAATTAATTCATTTAATTCAATTTACTAAATCTTTAAATCCATAAAAATCATATACGCTTTCTGAAATATAATAAAATCGTACATCTATTGCATCACCCTCATAATTTAATGAAGGAATTAGTGTTTGATATTGTTCGTGTGGAAACTTTTTTGTATCTAAAAATCTTATTATTCGATTATTCAATTCACTCGGGTTTGACCCATACGCATAAAAAAATTGATTACACTTAGTGGGATAATCTAAATGTTTCCAATTCGCAGTTTCAATAAAAAAGATATAACACCTATCTTTATTTGCAAATTTTTGTAAAAAAATATTTGTTTGCGATATTAATTCAGGTTTATATTTATCAGAATCTCCCTCTGCAAGAAGCATTAATTCACCCATTGTTAATTGAGTATCTTGAGATACTACATCAACAGGCAATTTCAAATATACTGAAACCAAATAATTGCCTTGATTATTCAAAGTATAAGCTTCATATTTTACAATGTCAGCATCTGCACTCCATTTGAAAATAAAATAAAAGACTAAAACAACTAACACAAATACGATATATGCGTATAAATCAACTATAGCGCTTGCTATGAATCCTTTTTTATTTTTCAATATTTTTTTTCTATTCTTATTAACTGATTTTTTCCAACTCATAAAATTCCTCTTAAAAAAATAATATATCAAAAAAATAATATTGCACTCTTAGCCTCTAGGAATAATCATTCTTATTGTTAATTTCCCTTGATATGGCCCAAGAACTGTTCTAACTACAACAGGTAAAGTTCTAACGTGATAATCTGCTTTTCCAAGACCTTTCAAATTACTATTCAAATCAGCCAATGGTTTCCAGTTATAGTACCAATCTTCATTATAAAATAATATAGGATATCCTACAACAATTGGTTTTCCTTCAAGCGCAAAAGTTTCTAAATTTATTCTTGCAGCAATTAATCGATTATTGCCTAAACTAAGTGATTTATTAAGATCGAGTTTGTTTATTCCAAATTGAGTTCCATCAATTACTCCAGGATATATTCTTCCAGTTAATGGATCATGAAATGAAATCCCTCCTGGAGAATACAATAATGAATGTTCAAATACATCTGCAATTACAGGATCTATATCTAATTGACCTACGACAAATAATCTTACAAGTATTACTATTGCAATCATCGCAAGAATTAAAAAAATTATTCTAGGAATCATTGCAAGTATGTTAAATGTAATTAATGCGTTCTTGTTCTTCAAGATTTTTGTTTGAAAATTTAACTTCATATTTTTTCACTATCAAATCAGGTTTATTTATCAAATTGCATTTATTTTTTTACGCGCAAGACCAACTACTTCCTCCTGCTTTTGAAACATACCTTGCACAATTTTGCTCAGTTGGATGTCTACAACAATAACCATTAGTTCTATGATCTGTGAGTCCTACTGCAGCCCAATTAAATCCTTTGGATGGATCTCCATGCATCCCAACTTCAAAGTGTGCAACTACATGATCATCATCTAACGGTAAATTATATTTAGTACTTAATGTTTGCATCAATTGTTTTCCTGCTGCATGTTGTTCTGCAGTATATGGGCTTCCTCCTGATTTCTTACAATTTCTAAAATCAATTCCTATAGATTTTGAATTTACACTTTTAAAATAACAACTAGGATTTGATGGATTGCATCCTGCATGAAATGCAGTTATGTGATCTGGAATTAAAGCAGTTAGTGTTCCATCACATCCAATATGATAATGTGAAGATACTCGTCTAGACTGACAAATTGAAAGTTCAGGTTTGCTTTGACATTCAGGCAAATAATCTAATTTTTGTGATCTTGCAGCCCAATCCCAAATTAGAGTTTTTAATGCATAACCTCCCCCATCATGAAATACTATATATCTTGTTTCTTTTCTAGCCTTTCCAAAACCCCACAACCCAATTTTTTGTTCTGTTGATAAACTTGCGAAGTGTTTTTTGAACTCACTATAAGAACTAAATTTGGGAAGTTCTGTTTTTGAATAATCCACCCCTCCAGTTCCTGGAGTTCCTTGACTAGGTGAAATACTTGCAGTTTGCGTTGATTTTGGAGTTACAACTGATTGACCTAAACTAAAATGCGCAAGAAGTAATTCTGCAAAACCAATTTCAGGAACTTTAGTGTGAGAAATATCTTGATCTTTTAACTTGAGTTTGTAAGTATACCAAGGTTTAAGTTTATTTTTATATGCTTCTTGATAATTTTGTGAATAAATTGTTTGTGTTAAATAATTGTCTGATGTTTCTCCTTTTAATGTATCTGCGCTACTATCATCTCCAGTTGTAAGTCCATTATGAAACTGAGATACAATTGTTTTATCAGAACTTATTGATTCGGTTACAAACTGAGCATAATTTAATTGATTACACCCACCATCAAATAATCCAACTAAATATAATGCTGCTTTTGTTGGTCCTGCTCCTGCGCTCGAACTTAAATCTATGTTTTGAATATTTTCAACAGCTCGTCTAACTCCTCCACCACATATTGCACTTCCATGACCAAGCACACTAACACTACTTATTGTTATTTTATCTGACGCAAGTACTTCATTTATTTTTTCAACGTGTGTTGTAACATCATATTCATCTTGTTTCCAATAAGGTTTGTTCATTTCTTGTTCATTTTTTGGATCATCCATTGGAGCTGCGATTATTACTGGTTGAATCTTGCCTGCATTAATCATAACTTCCGCAAGTAAATCAAATGCATGCGTACTATCTTCACCTAAATACAAATTTGCATTTGGTTTCTCAGAATTTCTCCATCCGTGAAGCATAATAATTAGAGGGAAGGATCCTCCACATAGTGTTTGTTTGGGTAACCACACCATGCCAAGTTCTCCTTGCCTTCCCTCTGGGTAATCTGGGTGAGCAGGATATTGTAAAAATAATTTTTTTGAACTTGCTTGTTGACAAGAACTAGGTGATGATTTAATTTGATCTTGCAATCCATATTTTGCTTTGATTGTAAAACCATCCACTTGATATTTGGGCTTTGTTCCATAGTATCTACTTACTGCATTATCAATTGCATATGCTATTTGTTGTGGTTGAACTTCGGAGGGTGCAAATCGTCCTAAATCAATAAATACGGCAACCTTTGATTCTGATCCGACAAGTTTTGATTTGTCGATTTGGTCGCCTGCAGAATTTGAATCAACGTCCCTCGCATAATCTAAAAATTTTAATGGATTATTCGCACCCAACTTAGCTGTTGCCACAGGAATTATTTGTGTGAATTCAACTTCACTTTCAGGAGTCATAAGTTCATTAATAATTAAACAAGCAAGTTTTCGATTAGAATCTATATCTTTTGATTCAGCAGAAATAAATATTTTAAGTGCTTTATCTACTTCCCCATCTCCTGGTCCTCCAATACCAATTTGTATTGATGGTTTTTGTTCGTTAATAGAATAACGCGCGTTTAAATCATCAGTTAATAATTTTATTATTTTATCAAAATAAGTGGTTACTTCTTGAGTTTTTTCTATATCTTCTTCAGTAATTAAAGTACTTGTTTTAATTTGTTCTTCTTGTGCTTCAGAATTAAGTTTAAATTCAGGCCCAAAATAATTTGACCAAGAACAATATTCTGATAAAACCTTCGAGGAATATTCACAATTAACAGTGCATTGTTCAGGAGGTAAGTCTTCATTTTGACAATTGCCTATTGCTTCTTTTGCAAGTTTATTATCTTTCATAGAGCAAAAAATACAACTCCAAATTTTTAATGGATCTAAATCTTTAAAGAAATAATCGCATTTTGTATATTTTGGAGTTCCAAATAAATCTTGTCCAGAAATCGCAGTTCTATACGCAAAATCAGTTTCATTCATTGTACAATCAAGTTGTGCTCGATCAGTGTTAGTTCCATCTGAACAAATATTTTGGGAAGTTGCACCACATTTTGTAATCATACTTTTTTGATATGTTTTTTGACAAGTATCTTCTTTTCCAAGATTTGTTTCAAGTTGTGCAAATGTTGCAAGCATTGCAGGATGAAATCCTTTTGTTGTTGCTGATTCAATTATTTCTTGTTTGAGTGTTTTCTTTGATCCAAATGCTTTTGCTTCTATTTTTTCTTTAAGAGTTGTATCGATTGTTTGTTCTGCATATAATCCTTTAGTGCAATCAATTGGCAGTCCATTCAAATCAACAAATGACATTCCAACCAAACTAGATTCTCCAATATCTTCTTCTGTTAATTCTACATGACTATAATCTGACTCAAGTTCGCCATTATCAGCATCTTCACTTGTGTGAGATACATAATCTTTAGGATCAAGATCTTCTAATTTTTTCCCCCCGTTTCCTTCTTTACCAGATTCTTCAGTGTCTCCCGTTGCCATTCCGGTAATTCCTCCAAAACTAGAAAAAGATGTGGAAATAGAATTCACAATTGAGGTTGTTAATGCACTTGTTGGAACAGTACCTGAACTTACAGAATTAGCGCCGCCCGTACTTGTTGCAACTGCTGATCCTCCACTATATTTTATTTTTTGTTGATTATATATTTTTTCAAGTTTTGCTGCATATTTTCCAGTAGTATCACCATTATATGTTTGCCCAAATGATGCGAAGTTTTTTGATTGTGCAGACTTTAGTAAAGTTCTATAATTTTCTACAAATTTAATAAATCCTTTAACTTGATTAAGTCCCGATGCTTGAAAGTCTTTAAACATTTCTTGAGGAGAAGAATAACCTGCAGTTTTATGATTAAACCCCATAATTTGTGGTGCACCCATACTAATTGACAAGTATGCTGCTTTTTCATTGATAGTTATTGCTTTTTCAAAACATTTGTATTCATTTTCTTGTCCCCCCTGACAACTAACTCCACCTATCATTCGCCCATTAATTGTACTAGTTCCCCAACTTCCTGCATCATCTCGTTTAACTTTTTTAAACTCAGGTCCTAAATGTCTTGAATTAAAAACATGTGGCTCCATTCGAATTACTATTCGACCATCACTTGAGAAAAACTTACCTCCTGCTTCAACTATGGTTAGTGCTTTAAAAAAAACAAACTCAACTCCTAATTTTTGGGCTTCTTGTGCTAGGAATTGATCTATTTCATTATCTGTTGCAATTTGTTGTGGGGCGCCAGGCAGAGTGGAAGGCATTTGAGAAGGATCAATTACTGCAGAAACTATTGCTTTTGCTTCAGGAACTTTTCCTAATTTTTTTAAAAGAATTGTTTTTTCATCACGCCATTCAGGAAATGTTGTGTTTGTGTTTGAACATAATTGTTGATGAAGATTTTGATTAGAATTATCACTTACAAATACTTTGTTTCCTGCTTTGTAAAAAATTGGTTCTTCAAAATTAAATAATGCATTTTTTAAATAATTCATAAGACTTCTGTCTTGAATAAATTTTCCTTTAAATTCTTGTATTTCTTCAAGTTCGTGTACGACGACTACTGAATCTCGAAAATACATTTGTACTTTGGCATCTTTATTTATTTCTTCAAAATGGGGTGCTTGAAATTTATGAAAGGTAAATCCTGGAGCAGTTTGCACAACTGACATTAATAGTCCTGCATCAAGTGCTGCATATTTTTTTTCAAAACTCATATCGGTTGCAACTGAATTTACGTATTGAAAAAGGGCGATAGTTACTACTCCTATTAGAAATACTTGGAAAATAAAGAAATACATTTCATGCATAATATTTCCTTTTTTATTAGTGTGAAATCTATAAATATTTCGATTACCCCTTTTTTTCAAATAAAGTCACCCAGAATTATCATAATATGTTATAGTATTTAAATATTTTATTATAAATAAAATAATTATTATAAGCGATAAAATATATTGTTAAAAATAAACATAAATAAATTAAATATAAATCAAAAATTAATTAATAAAAATAAATAATAATCTTAATTATTATTTGTTTATTACGTCATTACGAACTCCACCTGGTTCAGAATTAATTGTTGTGGTAGTAGAAGTAGTAACGGTTGTTTCTTTTGCGTCTTGCTCAGGGTTTGCAAGTTGATCAACAAGTTTATCACATTCGATATATCCTTTTGGTTTTGACATTGCTTTAAGTTTATCATTGGTCATTTCTTTTACAATTAAATAATATTCATTGCCTTTTGTAGAACCACCAGGTACAAAAGAACCTCTTTTAACTTTTTCAATAAACATTGCTTCTTGAACATTTTTATCAGTGCCCCCGCAATATTCACCATAAACTACTAAATCAGTTTTTTTATCAGGAGTTTGTCCAGGATAAAAATTGAAATAACTAATTGATGCGGATAATTTTAAACAAGTTCCTGAGTCACAATCATCTCCAGATATATCTCCAACTCCTCCATCACAAAGACAAAGACAAGCTTTACTCCCGCATTTTCCTAACGGTTTGTCATTATCATCTTCCGCAGCACCACAATACTCTTCAATCCCATTGAATAAGTCATCTTCAGTATTAGAAACTACTCCTTCTGAATTAAATCCCAATATTGCGAAATCTGCTTCAACATAATAATTCATAAACCCACACGAAGTATATTCATGACTGGGATTTGCCAAAGCTTCCATCGACCTATGAAATTTTTTAAGTGTTGCAGAACTTCCAGCATCAGCATCTTTAGTAAAAATTTTTAAAAGTCCAGTAAATAGTCCAATTGTTCCAACAATAATTAGCGCTGCAAGTATAAGACCAATTAATGGTTTTATTCCCATTTCAACTTGAGCTTTTTTAAGCTTTTTTCCAAAAATTGTTTTTTGCATTTTTTTGTTTTGTTTTAAGAAACAGATTTTTCATCAAAACTTAAATTAAATATGTATTAAAAAATAAACAATTAACTTTCATAATCAAAATTATCTCGTTCTGCATAATGATCTTTAAAACTACCCAAACATAAACTACCATATGAAAGTCCGTTTGATTTCAAACCATCATCTTTTTTTACTTGTTCATAATGTTTTTTATATGCTGCAGACGTTTTTATATAATCTGATGCAGATTCAATTTTACTACAATCAAGATTATAAGGTTCACTTTTGCTACCACCAACACCAAAAAAGCCTCCTTCCATAACAGTAAAAGTTTTATTTGATTTTGCACTTAATTTATCAGGTAAGCAACCAGGATAATTTAAGGTTTTTTGCGATCCAGAAGGACATATTGGAGGATCAAATAAACATGCGCAACGTTTTAATGTCATCGAATTAGCAATATTTCCTATTTCGCCTGCAACATTTCCAGTTTTATTTCCAATACTAAAATAAATTAATAATGCTAGCCCCATAAGAATTAATGCTGCTAATAACCCAAGTAACGCTCCAGACATTGCTTTTTTAGTTTTAATCATTTTTTTAGTTAACTCATAATTTTAAATAAATTTTCAATAATAAAAATATAATAATAAAATAATAATTAACTCATGCAACAATAAGTACTGCCACAATCCCATTCTCCTTTTCGAGCAACACCACCAGAACAATCAGAAGGATCATCAACACACTTATTTAATGTTCCAAGCATTTCGCATTTTTTTCCACTAGTAAATTCATCTGATTGTGTACCTACACCTTTATTGAAAAATTGAATTTTTCCTGTAAATACCATAACTAATACGACGAGAACAATTAGTACTATTACTGCGACAATTATCATATTTAGACTTAGTCCTTGAGCTTTTTTTGATTGCATTTTATCACCTAAATTTTAAATTAAAAATTAATTATTAAAAAATATGGCTCGGCTACCCGAACGAAACTTCAGGCGCACAACAAATACCATCATATTTTTTATCAGTATTGCCTGAATAATCATTACAAGGAGTTACTTTTTTAATTGTTCCAACAGGACAACTTGTTTGACTCGGACCTAAACATTGCGCGTTAGGAGCTGATGTTGAACATTTACCTAAATCAGATACTCCCCCTCGTCCTTTTTTTGCAATAAATAATACAATAACTACAAAAACTAACGCTAAAACGAGTGCAATTACTAATGCTATTGACATATTTGCTTTTTTTCGTGTAATCAAATAATCACCTTAATCATAATAAAATTTTAAAAATAAAATTATTCCATTGCAATGCAACAAACTTGTTTTGTTTTACCTTCTTCAACGTTTTGACAATTAGTTGAACTCAAGGATTTGGATTCAGTGTCTAAACATGATTCAATTGGAGACTTATCATTATAGTCTCTACAAATTCCACCTTTAGAACTACAATCTGCAAGTCCTTTGTTAAACGAACCAAATTTTCCTGTAATTGCAAGTATTATGATTACAAGAACGATAAGTCCAAGAACTGCCACAATTATTAAGTTAAGACTCAATCCTTGAGCTTTTTTTGAAGAAGAAAAAAAAGATTTCATTTTAAACTCAAACAATCATGCAACAAACTTGTCCTTCGTCATCTCCTGTACACGGATCTGATGTTGGTTTTGCATATTTTCCAAAATCTTCTCTACAAATATCTTCTGAATCAACACACTGTCCTTTACACTCATCAACTGAGTCTGCAGTAGATCCCATTCGTCCAATAAATATTACTGCAAGAATTACTAATACTAGTAAAGCTAAGGCCGCAACAACAATTACAGTCATAGAAAGTCCTTGTCCTCTTTTTTTATTTAATATATCCATCAACTCACCTCATTTACTCATTTTTTATTTTAAATATGATATTAATATATGGTAATAATTATAAATTGTTTTTATTTAAAGGTTTCGTATGTTTTAATGATTTTTTTTATTGAAATTACTTAAACATTATCAAATCTAAAATTACGGACGTTTCATAGAAGAACATCCTTCATTATCACCAATTCCTCTTTTAGTTTTAGTAGCACTATTTTGCAACATAACAGTACAAAAATCACCACAACCTGCGCCAACACAATCATCTACTGCTAAAACTTCTTTTCTTGATTTCCCAAACGATTGCACAAAATATGCTTTTGTATACATATCTAATTTTTTAGCATATTCATTCAACTGAGCAAATTCATAAGTTGTTTTTTTGTCTAATTCTTCGAGTCTTTCAATCTCAAGTTTTAATGTTTTAATTTTTCTTCCATACGCACTTCGGGTGGAACAATAAATATCAGTTAATGCTTGAGTATATGCTACATAATTTAAATCTGTTTCTTCAACATATTTGATATATCCTTTTTCCCAACAAGCGGCAAATTCATCAAAATATTCAGGCCCTATTTCTAATTCTGAATCATATTCTCGCTGGCAAGTCTCTGAATTAGAATTAACTATTGCATTTCTAAAGTCAAATAAATCCCAATTAGAATATGCACAAGGTTTATTTTTAAAAAAACCATCAAGGTCTGCTGATGCAGCAGAGCTTCCTTTCATCACAAATGAAAAAACAAATAATAGCGCCATAGCTCCTGCTACTAAAAATCCGAATAACATAAGTAACTGAGACATTGCTTTTTTATTTATCATTTTAAAAATTTCATAACTAAATATTTAGGTAAAAAAATAAACAATCCCATGCCAATTCCAACTAATGTATCATCAGTTAAATCTTTACCTTTAGAGCCATTAGTAATAATTATTCCTGCAGCAATTACAATAACGAGTAACGTTGCAAGTATTATTAATAACAGAGTAATATTAAAATCTCCTTTTTTATTTAATCTTTTTAGTAAATTCATATAAATCACCTTTATAAATATTAATTAAATGTTAATTGTGTGAATTAAAAATAAAATATTATTTAAAACAATTTAAAGTTTTTGATGTATTCAATTAAATTAGTTAAATTTTCCTGAACTTTTTCCTTCTAATGAATTGCACTTAAATTTCGCAATATCTTGTGCATTCCATTCAGTAATTATTAATCGTGCGTCCCAATCAGCACCTGATGTTAACGTATTCCCATCAACTGCCGAAGCTCCAGCAGCACCACCTGACACTACAATAGCTGCAGTTGCAAGACTACCTGCTTTTGTTAATACCAGGGCAACTAATGGTGCAGCAGATCCCCCTGTTGCTACAATCACTACTCCCACCACAATTATGGCTGCCATCGCAATTCCTGCACCCCATAAAGCTCCTTTTAATTTTGACCAATAACTTTCTTTAAAATAAGTAAATAATACTGCATATGTTTTACTCGTGTCTAAAAAGGTATTATCTGGTTGACCCGTATTATCAACAACACCTGTATTAGTTTGATGTCCTCCAGAAACATATTCTGCATAGGTGTAACGTCGATCTCTTATTTTTACAGGAATTTTTTTTGTTTGTAAAAACTTATCAAATCTTTCTAATTGCAAATCTTTTTTTTGAAATGATATTACTGAACAAACAACACAAAATTTATCATCCGTTGCACTAAATAATTGTAATTTACCTTCACCAAAATTATTCCAACAATAAAATATTTCGTTTGCAAATTCTTTTTTGAGTTGGGCTTCTTTTGATCCTTTAAGCGTTAAATATTTTGTAGGACAATCAATTTCATTTCCTGGTTGATCATCAAGATCTAAACTAATCATTCGAGCATGTGATTGAACACTGGATTTACATCGGGTATTATATTGTATATCTTCAGATCCCCCTTTAACTAAAAAAATTATTCCAAGAAGCAATAATAATCCCATAATCGCAATTACGAGTGATTTAAGAAGTTTTAAACTAATTTGAGCTTTTTTAAATTTAACTTGTCCAAATTGTTTTCTCTTTTTTTTAACCATATTTAAATAAAAAAATGAAATTAAACAAAAATAAAAAAAATTAATAATCAAAATAAAATTTAATTAATTTAATAATTTTGTACAAAAATCTTTTTTGATTGGCTCTTGAGGTGTTCCAAAATTAAACTCCTCAGCTATTTGGCGTTCAGGAACCAAAAATATTTGTTGTTGAATTTGTGTATCTCCTTGAAAATATGCAGTCCCCCCCGCACCTAATGCTGCAGCAGCAGCTAAAAAAAGTATTCCTGTTGATATAAGCACTGCACCTACCGCGGCAGTAACTACTGCAGTCACAACTTTTTCCCAAAATCCTGCTTCATATTTTTCTGTTCTCCAAACTACTACATAATCGTTATCAAGACTTAATTGAAATTTAGGATCAGATTCTGTTGTTTTAATTTGAGCTAATTGTTCTGCATTAACACTATTCCCTCCTAAAAATTCAGCAACCGTTTTTTTATATGCCGGCAATTTCCGTTTAGCCATGTGATATTGAAAACCTTTTAATTCATAATTTTCTTTTTTTGCTTGCTTCAAAAAACTATCTGTATAAACAATCTTTGAACAAACTAAACAAAATGTATCATCAACAGTCCAACTATCTTTAAATGGATCGAGTTTTCCTTTTCCCACTTTATTCCAACAATTAGCCATTTCTAAAGCAACCATATCTTTTACTAATTTATCACTTATTCGCCCACTTCTCATTACATGTTTTTTATCTACATAAAATTCTTTTTTTTCACATTCAATATTATTGACTAAATCTACAAAACCATATGAGCCTTGTTTTAGTTTAGATAATTGTGTTGCACTAACAATTGAAAGTCTGCAAGTTTCATCTTTGTTCATGCTTTTTGATCCACTATAGATTTTGTATGCCATCCCAATAAGCATTAACCCTCCAAGTAAACAAATAAGTATTACTGCAAGTACTGAAAATCCTTGTGCTTTTTTATTTCGTATAACTAAACAAGGCCTATTACAAAATTTTATTCGCGAATTTCTTTTTTTCATGCTTATTTTCACAACAGTTAATCAAACTTAAGATCCAAGTACTCCTTTAATTATTTTCATAATAATCATTACAATTACAATTATTGCAATTAGGGTTATTGCAAGTATGATTCCGATTTTAACTATCGGGCTTGTGTCACTTTGTGCTTTTTTATGTCGTAACACATTAGCACTAAATATAATATTTTTTATTAATTCAAACATTTAATTCTCACCTACATATGAATACTTTAAATGATAATAATCCTCGATCAGTTGGAAGGAAAAACTGTTCTGATTCTCCTGGGACTTTATCATGGCATAAAGGGCTACTTTGAAAAATAAATATTTGTTCTTGATCAAGTTTACTTGTTCCTGCCTTTATGTAATAGGGCATTTTCCATACTGCAAGAGTCTCATTGATTACTGTTTCAAAAACATCTTTAACATACTCGCAACTTTTTTCTCCATTTTCACAAACAATACTTCCAGAGGATTCTTTCCAATTGGCACAATCAATCATAAGTTCTGACATATCAGTTCCTCTACAATCTTGTGTTGTGGAGTGCATTATTGCAACTGCAAAGTTTGATACCATCTGAGTTGTCATATAATTTTTCTTGGTTTCTGCTTGTGGTTTTAATAAAACGAATTTTATGGCAAATAACATTCCAACAATTACTAATATAATTATTACCATTAGGCCCATTATTTCCATTTGGGCTTTTTTATTTTTCGCAGTTCCTATTTTTTTGATTTTAAACATTTTTATTTAACGATTTTTTTTTTAATTTGATAATAAATATAATTCAGTTAATAATCAACTTCAATATCATCTAAATGATCTTACTTCTAAAACTCCAAATGTGGAAGCATCTTGTGATGCATCAAATATTGATATTGGTATTTGAAATACTGATGAATCTGAAAATTTTTCAGGAGTGTTGTTAAATACAATCCATTGCGCTGAAAATGGATATATTTGTTTGATAAGTATTAATGATGTTCCGAGTTGTCGTGAATAAAATGCACTATTTTTTGGATCTTTAGACACATTTTCTAAAGCAATTATTTTGAAGAGATCAAAACATCCTGGTTCAACAACATTTTTTTCAGTGCATTGTATTTCGGGTAAAAATGATATTGTTTGCGCAAGTTCTACTGCTTGTAATTCAAATCGTTCTGCCATTTCTCGTTGAAATGTTGTTCTTTGCATATTCATGTAAATCATCGCACCAACAGCTAACAAAATAAAAAATATGAACAATATGGCCATAGTTTCGCCCATTTGTACTTGTGCTTTGTTATTTTTCATTTTTTAGTGAGGTATTGATTTTTTCAATAAATTAATGGACATGAATTATATTCTAATTTTTGATTTGTTTGGGAAAGTGTTGCAACTTGTGTTAATATACTTGCATATTCGCTTTCTATATCTTCATAGTTTGTTTTATTGGTTGATGTGACTATTGATTTTAAATTAGCATTTTCTTTGTAGAATTTTTCACAAGTGCTACCAGGATAAAATTCGGAAAGTGAATTAAATTTTTCATAATAAATTTGTGCAACAATATTATAGTTCAAAAATGCGCGTTCGGTAATGCATTTGAAACTACTTGAATCATCAGTAAATACTGCGCCGTATAATATTGGATAATTAATATATTTTAATTGAATTATTTCAACAAAAGAACTTCCAGATGATTCTAAAAAAACCATATTTTTTTCAATAGGATTTGGCGAGACCCATAGTGCAGAAACTGAACTACCAATAAACGATGGCGGAACTGGTCCTGGAGAAAGTTCTGTTACGTATATGAATCTGGTGTGATCATCTTGTTCGTTTATTAAATTAGGATCCGAATCAGTTTCATAAAAATCTAAGTTTATAGTATCCGGAAGTGTTTTATTAAGTTCTTTTACTATATCATTATTAGAATTACCTATTACTACAAAACGAGTATAAGGACTAGATAAATATAATATGGTATTAATTTTAAAAGGAAGATTCCAATCTAGTGTCCAAGTAATTAGCTTTCTTCCAGTTATGAACCTGGGCGCGTAAACAACTCGATTCCCCAACCGTTGTGAGGCTTGACCTATATAGTAATCATTACAAGAAAATCGTATTTCAACATCGGGCATAGGTATTATTTCTGTAGCGCCACTACTAACTTTTGCACCTGTAAGAATAGTATTTAATTGTTGTGCAATTTTACCTGATAATTTTATTTCTGAATTTGCTTTTTGTTTTATTACAACATAGGTAAAAAATGCAAGGATTACTCCTCCCGCTACTAAAATAAATATCCAATTAAATTGGGTTTCGACTTGTGCTTTTTTGTTAAGCTTTTTTCCTATTTTGTATTTTTTGATTTTTGCCATATTTTTATTCAAACTCAGTAATATAATGTTAAACAAAAATTAAATAAAAAATTTAAAAAAATAAAAACAAATTAAAACAAATTAAAACAAAAAAAAATAAATTAATATTTGGTTATTTTAACTCGATCTCCTTTTCCTTCTATTTGCAAGTTTATTTTATTCGCAACTGTTTCAAAACAAATGTAGGGTTCACCATTATTTACTATCTCAATTTCTTCTACATTAAATGATTCTGAACAATCAGGACATAAAAACACATTGTTTCTTCCAATTTCCCAGCCACTACAAACTAAAGGTTCATATTCGGAATTTCCCGGTTGACAAATGGGTGCAGTTCCAGAGTGTTTTCCTGGTTCAACAAAACATATTTTTTTAAATTTTCCTGGAATTTGTATTACAGGTCGTTTTATTGAGCCATAATCTGTTTTAATTCCTTTAAACGCATTTTCTAAATCTGATTTTAACGAGATATATTCAACTTGTTCTCCTCTTTCTCCAAAGCTTTTAATTGCTTTATATCCATACACGAGTATCATAGAAACTATGATTATTGCTAGTATGTAAACAAATATTTGTCCTGCGACTTGTGCTTTTTTGTTAATCTTAAATCACCTCAAAACATTATTTTGACATCATAATTTTTATTTATAATTAAATAATAATCAATAGTTATTCTTTGTTTATAATAATTATTATTTAATCATAACTCTTAATTAATGTTTGCCTAATTATTTCGAAGTCCTAAGTTAAAAAATACATCTGCTATATCTTTTGAATCAAAGACTTTTTGTTTTTCTAAGTCAAATAATAATTCTGCAACTTCTTTTTTATTTATTTTTCCACTTTTCATTAAATAATTTAATAAAACTTGAAATACATTTTTATCAACATGAGCCTCTTTACTCATCTTTTTGACTGTTTCAAATAATTCTTGTTTTGACTCATCTCCTCTGAGTTCGGAGAGTTTATCCATTGCAGTTTTTTTAGATGCGTGTTGCCCTGAGAGTTTAGACAATGAATCAAATGCGTCTTCCTCGGCTTTTTCTTCTACTTTTTTCTTTGTTTGATCTTCTTTGAAATCTCTCATGAATGTTTTTAGTTGTTGTTTTGTATTCAAAAAATTGTCTAACTTATCAAAATCTGCAGATTTAACTGCCTTTTCTACTTCTTTTTTCTTAAGTTTATGTTCTTCGAGTTTTTGAGTAATTTTTGCTAGTTTGTGAACTTGATCATCAGATAACTTTTTCTTTTGTTCTGCTCTTTGTGCAACAATCCCTGCAAGTTTTCCAAATTCATCTACTTGTTTTTTTGTAAGATCAGTTAATTTATCAAACGCGCCACCATCAATTACTTTATTTAATTGTTTTATGTGCTCAGGCTCTATTTTCTTTTCTTCAAGCTTTTCAACAACTTGGGGTTTTGGAGAATCATTTTTTCTTAATGGTTTGAGATGAACTTTTTCTTCTTTTTTACGTGCAAGTTTTTCCATAATTTTGCTGTGTTCGACTTTTTTTCGGTCTCCAAACACATCTAGCATTTTTTTTCTTTCTTCTAATTTAGATTTTACTGAATCAGCATATTTATCATGAGATAATCTCGGGCCTGAAGGTTTATGTGGTCTTCGTAAAGGAAATTTGCCTGCGCCTGGATGATTCATAGGATGTTTTATTGCAGTTCTTCTAAAGAGTGGTTTTGCAACTTGTTGATTTTGAACTGGTGCAGGAGGAGGAGCAATTAAAATTAAATAATATTTTTTGTATACTATAAAACAAGTGCTAACAATAATTAAAAGTAAACCTAATAGTATTAGCCAAAGTCCCATTCCTGAACTTGGTTTGTCAGTTGGATCACACGGATCAGTTAATGCATCAATTTCTTTTTTATCATTGGCACCATCCCCATCAGTGTCTGCTTTGGCAGGATTTGTTCCATAACTACAAAGTCCTTGAATGTATGCGCATTCTTCTTTGTTTGTTAATCCATCTGCATCAGGATCTTTATCTGCATCATAAAGATCTTTGTTTGATAATACACTAGGATTTCGACTTTCACATTCATCCAGTATTCCATCTCCATCTTCGTCGGGATTAAATTTTGTTTCTGATTCTTGTGAAACTTGTTTTTCGTCTTTTTTTGTAGGATCTGAATTTTGTCTATATTCGTCAAGATTTATTATTTCATCAGAATCTGGATCTTCCATTTCGTTAATTAGTGTTTCATTAAGAGAGTATTTTTGTTCCCAATTATCAGGTAGCCTATCACAATCTAAATCAAAACTACAATTAACAACGCATTGAGTATTATCTACTGACGTATCTAAGTCATTACAATCAGGTCCTGCCTCGCAACCAAGCCCCATTCCATCACCGTCTAGATCAACTACGCAGTTTGTTGTATCAACACAGTCCATGTTTAATGAATAATCAGTATCATCACAATCCGGGCTACATTCTCCCCAACCATATCCGTCACCATCATTATCTACTAAACAACCATCAGGACACTCAGTGGTATAAAGTTGATTTACATTATCACAATCAGACCCAAGAGTGCACCCAAATCCATAACCATCTCCGTCTTCATCATTAATGCATAAATTTTCACAACCTGCATTGGTTGTTTGATCTGCGCCATTACAATCAGGCCCTGTCTCGCATCCAATTCCATATCCATCTCCATCAAGATCAGAGATGCAACCATTAGTGCATTGTGTTAAAAAGTTTGGATCTTCACCATTACAATCAAGTCCCGCAGGACAACCAAATCCATAATTATCCCCATCATTATCAGATATACATCCATTAGGACAATAATTAGTTTTAGGGAATGCTATTCCTCGACAATCATGTCCTTTACTACAACCAAGACCGTATTCATCTCCATCATTATCAGAAACGCACCCATTAGGACAAATTGTTGTTAAATTTTCATCTCGATCATGACAATCATTGCCAATAGTGCATCCTCGACCGTATTTATCACCATCAGTGTCTTGTACACAACCAGATAAGCAACCAATGTAAAAATTTGAATCAGTATCATCACAATCAGGCCCTGCAGGACATAATTCTCCTCGTCCATCACCATCATTATCAGTTCCACCAATACATTCCATTAATGAACTATCAAGTCCAGTTCCATTAACTACTATTTTTTTTACTCCTTTGTTCACATTTCCTTTTATATCAGATACATCCCAACAAACAATAATTGTGCTAGTTAGAGGAATTGTAACTGGTGCAAAATTTACTTTGGATACATTACAAGGTTCTTGTAGCGCGACACCATAATTCATAATTCCGCAACCGGATTGATTATCATAACAATTTATGATTACTGATTCTCCAAGAGGACTTTTATCAACAGTTATTGTAGGGGGAGTTGTGTCACATTTAATTCCAGTATCATCATAGCTTATTGGTAAAGAATCAGCGGTTTGTCCAGAATTTCCTGCTGCATCGATTGCATATACTTTGAAAAAATATTGTTTTTCTTTGTCAAGTACAAAATTGGATCCGTTGTTTGTTTTTGAAACAGTGACGGTGTCAGAACTTGTTCCATTTGCTAAAACAAGACCGCTAGTAAATATTTGCCAAACATATTCATCTATGCTCGTATGAGTATCGTTTGCTAGAAATGATCCGCTAAGTTCGTGTTTACAAACAAAGTCAGTTGTATTAATTATTGGTTTACTAGGGGGAGTTGTATCAATTATGAAAGTATATGATTTTTCTTTACTTTGTTGTTCTACTTCTCCTGCAGGAGGAACAATACACCTAAATTTGTATGAATAAGTTCCAGAGGATAATGTTCCTAAGTTTTTTGTGTGCGTATTTGCAAGATTTACTGAGGAACTACTCATCTGTCCTGAATCATAAGTATTATTTCCTGTTTTGTATAAACAGTATGCTCTTTTGTTTGTTGTTATGTTTAAAAAAACTGCAGGGTTGTTTGTTGCACTTGGAGGAGTTTCAATTTTTATTGAAAGTGCTGAAGTTAAATCTACTTTTAGAGTGAATTCTTTTTTTGTTGATTTCCAGCCTGCACGATCTTCACAAATAATATAATATTTGAAATCTTGTTTGGTAATGTTTGAAGGGTATTCTAAAGTTACTTTATTTTCTGTAGTGAAACTATTAAACAAATCATCAGAATATTCAATCAAATCATATATCTGAGTCCAATTATCAAACTCACCACTCATATCAGAATATGTTTCATTTGAATCTAAAGAGTATTTACAAATTGCAGGTTCATTTGTAATTGCAGTTATTGTCGAACGTAATTTTCCTTCAACAGGATATTCTAAAACAGGATTTGGACTTGCAGTTTTTGCTACAATATTTGGAGGAGTTAAATCAGTATATAATGTAAATGACTTAAAATTTTCTCGACCCAAATTATCTTTACAATAAACATAAAATGGTTGTGATGGTGCGGGAGTTATTGTATAATTTAAAAATTTATGAGTGGACTCATAAGTATCTGGATTTAATAAACTAATTCCAGTTAAATCAAATTTTTTTAAAAGTATTGATTCGAATGATTGTGGTACTTGACTTGATGATTTACAATAAGAAGTTTCTCCTGTTGATAATAATACTTCAAAATAAGTTGTATTTGATACTCCGAGTCTAGGTTTTAAAAGTTCCACACTATTTGGTTTTTTATAGATTTCAAATGGCCAGGAATAAGTTCCAATATTTCCCACTTGATCTTTTGCTTGTAATGTTATTTGATATACTCCATTTTGTAATGCGATAATTGGAAAAAAAACATATTGTTTCTTAGGCATATCCAATAAAGAATTATTACTTAAAGAGTATGATTGTCCTGCATCTATATTAATTAATGATGAATTTATGATAGTTACATTTTCTTGAAAATCTGCAGTTATGTGAGGTACGACATCATCATATGTGTCTATTGCTATTGAAATGGGTAGAATGAGTGTAAATACAATTACTAGGAGTATTAGTACCTCTTTTTTCATCTTTATTCTCCTTTGAAAAAATTATAAAATAATAAATAATAATTGAAAATTTTTAAATTATTGTTGAATATAAAATTCTGGATCATCAGGTTGTTTTAAATCTTGAATTATGTTTATGTTTTTCATATGAATATTTCCTGCTTCATCAGCAACAAGTATTGTAAAAATATTTGTAACCTCTTGTCCAATTTGTCCTGATAAAATTATTGAAATTGTAAATGCATATGGAGTTCCATTTTTCTTAATAAGAGTTCCATCTTTTTTATCATCAAATGTTTCTGTAGTTTCGTTATAGTCTCCAGGTGCAACCCACACAAATGCAGTGTCAGAATCAACAGTTCCATTCAAAGTTAAATTTCCATTTGATGTGTACCAAACTCCATTTATTTCAAATAAATTTGTGATATTAACTACATTTACAGTAAAATTTGGTTTTATATTATCTAACAAGAAACTTCCGTGCCAATCATTTGAATTTCCTGCAAAATCAGATAATATTAAGTCATAAGAATGATTTCCATTTTCACTTACATTAACATTCCAGTCATAATCAAAAAGTTTTGTTGTCCCATTCTGTTTATACGCTACTGCTTCTCCTTCTTGTGGTCCTGCAACAAAGCTAGCATTTAATGGATGATATTCATTATTTACTTCTAAAATAATAGTATATGTTTCGCCAGTTCTAATTCTTGTTTTAAATGTGTCAACAGTGAAATTTGGTGCTTGTTGATCTATTGTAAATTCAAAAGGACCAAATAATCCATCGTCAGAATCTGTTCCATCATCAAGTGTTTTAAATGCAGTAATATTAAATGAATAATCTTGATAAATTTGATTTTCATCATCAATTGGAAAATTAAATGAACATAAAAATTCATTAAAACTTCCATTAATTGCAGAACACGTCGCATCATCAGTTGAATCAGGGAATTTTGAAAATAAATTTACTGACGTTACAGTTACAGGGTCATTATTTTCTGAAAAATCTAACTTAAACATTGGATTTGGTTTATTCACATACCACCTAGGATTTGAATCAGGTAAACTTAATTCTACTGGTTCAGAAAATCCACCAACTAAACTAAATTCAGGACTTATTGGTGCTTGTTGATCTACAATAAATTCCCATGATGCGTCTTCTAATTCTTCACTTAATGAGTTTCCTGCTAAGTCAGTTGCAGTTATTGAAACATCATATGTGCCATCATCTAAATCGGAAACTTCGTAAAATATTTCATAAACTTTTTTACCATAAAATAATGTGCTCTCAGTATTATTTTCAAGTTCAGTCAACCTAGTAATATTTGCAGGAACGATTTCATCTAAGTGCGGGCCCCCATTTATTACAAATTCTACTGAATCATAATTAAGTCCTGATTCATCTCCATCTTCAGTTACAATTAAACTAATTCTAAATGTGTTTTCAGATGTGGTTCCATCATTTGGATAGTGTTGATGAACTTGAGGTTTATCAGGATCAAAAAATATTTTAAATACTTGCGGATCATCATAAATTGTTGGTAGCCTCACTAAATTGCCTGACTTATCATATGATTTTATGTAAAATAATGTTTCTCTATATGGTGTTAATTGTAATTCAACATTAAACCAGTACAAAGGATATTCTTTTGAGTAAAAATGTATTTTACTGTTTTGATTATATGATTCTTCTAGTTTTGGAAATACCATAATTTGTGTATATTGATTATCTCCAGGAACATAATCTACTGAAACTATATCATAAAATTTTCCATAATCTCCATACGCGCGCCTAGGTCCTATTTCTTCTTGTTGTTGCATAAAACCTAAGAAATCATCTGATGTTACTAAATTGGTTATGTCTCCATTTACTCGTATATCATGAGTGTCTGAAAATGCTAAAATTATGTTATCATCATGTACTTGTTCTGTTGGATTTGCATACTGAGTAAATGTATAATTTTTATGAACAAATTCTGAATCGGATACTGTAATTATATCAAGTAATTCATCGGTGTATCCAGTTACTGCAAGAACTGGCATGTTAGTATAGTAAGTATTGTTAAATTTATATAATGAATAATTTAATTCATCATTGGAATAATCATCAAAATGAGGGGATAATACTGGTTGTGTTGGCGGTTTTGTATCAATTGGAAATTCAAATGTATCGGTTGTGTAAACATTATGATTATCATGTCCTTCTACTGAAAAAAATCCTGATCCTTCAAAACCTAAATTATCATTAATGAATGGTATGTTAAAAAATCCTTGATAAACTTTTGAATCATTTGTTGGAAATAATAATATTTCTCCAGTAAATAATGATGGTGCTGACGTGTATGTTATTTTTGGTATGTCAACTCCTGGACTAATAAAATCTTTTGATGCGGTAACTATAACATGATAGGGTATTCCTGCGCGGATTATATCTTCTTCTTCATTTCCTTCAAAAAATTGTAAAGTTAAATTTGCAGGAGTTTTATCTAGATTAAATAATTTATTTTCAACAACAGGTTCAACGTTTCCTCCTTTGTCAATTGAATAAAAGGAGATATAGTTTTCGCCTTCTTCTGAAAATTTTATTGGATTATCATATAAGAAATAATTTTCGTATTCATCGCAATCGCGTCCTATGCAATAATAAGTATCTTCTTTAGATTTACACCCAAATTCCCAAGAGTATCCCAGTCCATAAATTGGATAATCTTCACATTTAAGTTCTACATTAACATCAGCATTATACCATCCTTGATAGTTATCTTGATCTGGAAGTGTTATTGTTGTTGGATGTTTAAGATCTACTGCAAATCGAATTTCATCGCCTTTGTTTCCTCGAGCTTTTTCTTCCATCATGCATTTAACATAGTATCTGTAAAATCCAGTTGTTAGTCCCTCTTCAAGTTCTCTATGAAGCGTGCTTGGTTCATCACCTAATGTGTCTTCTGCGAATTGTTGCATGCCTGCAAGATTAAATAAACTTAACATGTGTGATTCTTTTGCAACTTGAGTCATGTTCATTGTTGCATTCCATTCAAAGCCGGAATACTCAACATCAGAACTATGTAGCATATGTTTACAAACTGCAGATTTTCCAGTATTTACTCGAAGGTATAACTCAGATACATTCCAAGTTCCTTTTGGTCTAGGATTAGTAATTGATTTATCTCCATCAATTATTATTGTTATATTTTCTTCTTTAACATTTCCAACTTCATCTTCACACCGATACCAAAGTCGATATTCTGAATCTATCATATGATCATATACTTTTTCCCAACTTTGATCTGCTTCTTTAAATTCGTGATATATTTTTTGTATTGGATAAATTGATACGTTATCATTGATGAACATATCTGTGTCACAAGTTGCATTTTCATCAGTAGTCATTTTCATGGAAAGGTTTGTTCTCCATTCATCATCAAATATTTCAAAACTTTTATTTGAAAATTCAAAAGTTATATTTGGCGCATCTGCATCAATAAATACTGAAAAGTTTTTTACAACTTCTAAATTGTGTGATATGTCTTCTGAGAAATAATAGAATCTGTGCCATCCTGTTTCAAATCCTTTTATTGAAAAATTATACTCGACATCATAACCTACATTTTCAAAACTTACTTTGTTTTTTGATCCATATATTTTTGTTGAAGTTCCATTAGGATAACAATAATCATATGAGCCATCAGTTAACAAATTATTTGATGAAACAACACAAACATAAGTTTTAGGATAATGTATTGGAATTGAATAATTAAGGGAATCATCAAATATTGATGCGTCTAAACTAAATTCTCCTTTTATTTTTGGAGCGTGAGTGATGGTGGTTGTTGGATTTGTAAAATCTTTTCTACAAGAAAGATCATCTAGTATGTTAATATTTGTTTGCCAAGTTGGATCATAACCACAATCAGGAACGAAATAATTCCATTGTTCTTGAGTAAAATTAGAAAAGTCTTCTTCAGAAATATTAATACCCATAGCTTCAAGTGTTTTTTTATGATCTTCTAATGACTCTGATTGATATTCAACTAAATTTGGATCATTATCTGAATTTTTTCCACAGTATTGATGAATTTCAACTACAGAACCATTATCAACATAAATGTTTTTTCCTTTTCCATCCCATTGACATTTCCCAAATCCAAAATAGTCATCACTTTTGGTTAAAACTTTATTAGTCCCATTTAATTTTAAAAAAGTATTAGTTCCTATTGAAGGATTAGAATTAACTTTATATCCTAACACATCAGAAATGAAACCATGATTAACATTTTGAATAGGTTTTTTATCATAATTATTACGAACATATTGAGTTACATTAAAATCAAATGAATTATTTAATAATTGATTTTTCCCATCTAAAGAGTATATTCCCTCACTGTTTATACAATCCTCACGAAAATCATAACTTAAACAAGTTGTTTCTCTTTCAGGAATACATTGGTAAAGATCATATTTTGTTTGTAATGCATCTGCTTTTCCAACGTCATAATTATCAGTATACTGACCAGGATAATCTTCATGATTATAATAACACCTACCATATAATTGGCAAATATCTTTTTCACATTTACCATATATTTTATTGGGGTGTTGATGGCAACGATCACATTCTTGTTCTTCAACAATATTTGATTTACAAACACCAATTCCAATTTCACCATATTTTTCAGAATAATTCCACCCGCAATTTCCAACACCTTTCGCATCTTCAAAGCAAGCGCGTTCTGAATGATAATCATAACAACTAAAATCATATTGTATTTGCCTAAAATAATCAACATTAGTATTTGAGCTATCTAAAAAACAAGAACTTATTAAATTACAACTTCGTTTCATGTGTCCGCCTTCTAATGCTTCACCATAAATAGCGTCAGGAAAAAAAGAAAATAAACCAAATGGATCTCCACAACCACTACAAAAAGATTCAGGAACACACCTAGTTTTTCCTTCAAGATCTGAATTAGTCCCATAATATCCAACACAAACAAAATTAGTTACAATCTCTGCAACTGTCTGTGGTTCATTACAATTATGTTGATATTCATCAGTAACATTAATTATATAATTTTCAATATCGCAAGTTGAACGAACATTATTATTTAATTGTCCACAAAATTCTGTTGCAAGTGCGCCATGATTATTTTTTAGGTCATAACATTCAGAATTTCCCGAACGTTTACACATAATGTTTAAAGGTTTTAACGGTTTAATACTATTTCCCGATTCTAAAGTGTCATAAATTCCTTCAATATAATAACAATAATTTTTATCAGGTTCAATCGTAGTATCTTCATATTCTCGTTTATTAGGCAATAAGGTATCAATAATTGCCCACTCAGGATCCCATTCAGTACAATTGTCTCCATTTGAGAGATCACATCGATAAACATTATATTTGATACTAGAATTCATTTCAAATCCACATTCATCATCCCAAGTTAAATCAAATTTTTTGATAAACGTTTCAGTTGTAATATTAGTAATATTTGGTCCAGGAGGATCTAATTTACAAACAGATGGACACCCACATTGGTGTGGAAAAAATTCTCCCTCATCTGCTCCAGGAATTTGTTCACTATTTATTGCAATTCCTGGCCACCCACAATATTCTCGCTCACAACCAAATTTTCTTGTTTTAAAATTTGACCAAACATTTGTTTCATCATCCCACATACCATCACAGTCTTCTCCAGGTTCAAGCAAATTATTGCCACATTCAAATGGTGCTTGAGGACATAAACAATTAGGAGTACAACCCTCATCACCTTCAGCTCCAGGACAAAAATTAGTTTCATCACTTCCAGGATCGCATTGCTCAGGCGCTTCAACAATTCCATTCCCACAAAGTTGAGGAGGGGGACATTGACATGCATAAGCAGATCCAGGTAAACCACATTCAAGTTCACCACAACCATTAGGCGCACCTAAAGAAACATAGGTTCCTGGATTCCAAAATAAGGATACTGCATTATATTCTCCATCGCATTGTTCTTGTGGTTCATCAATTATTGCATTCCCACAAACTGGTTCGTATTTACAAGTACATTGATTTGCAGTTCCAGGAGCGTAACATTGTCCTGGACAAACTTCATCAGTTCCAGAGATTAGTTGCCCATTTAAATCATAAACTGCATCGCATTGTTCAAATAAATTATTTGAATTTGGAAATTGAGTTACGTTATCTCCACAAAATGTTGGTTTACATGCGGAATTAGAATTACAATCAGAATCTTCACAATCAACTTTTCCATCACAATCATTATCAACTTGATCTTCACAACTTTCTTCTTTTTGTGATTCATAATATTGATAAAAAACAGTTTTGTTTACTGTCCCACAATCAGAATCGCAAATATCTGCATAATTGCCATGCCCAGTTGCAGTCGAGTTCCAATTAAATTGGTCTTTATCATCATCATAATTATTTTCACAACTAATTAACGCTTCACCCTCGCCAACTAATTGTGCTTGTATTGTTAAATTAAAATTAATTATTGCATCTTGAGAATTAATAGTAAAATTTTTTGATTGAATCGCTCCACCTTTTGCAGCAATTACTGTTCCAACAAGACCATTGTCAAGTTCTGAAATTATATATGAACCATCTTCAAGAGAAACTGTCATTTTTTGTCCAGTTGTAATTGTCGCTCCAGCAACTTTTGCTCCGTCTTGATTTGTAACAGTACCAGTTAATGCATAAGATTGAGTTGATTGACAACTTGGACTTTGCAAACATTGTGCTTTATTTGAAAAAACAGAATTATCTCCTGCACAACACCAAGAGTTTCCAGCAGATGTAGCTTCGGTTCCACATGAACAATCATAAGTACTTGCTTGACCACATGAAGTGTATTGGCAAGAAGGAAGTTCTCCTGATGAACATTGAGAAGTTGCTTCAGATTCATAAATTGAATAATCAGTTTTGTATTTTGAAACAAAAAAAGATTGAACATTCCCTATTTGTTGAGAGTATGCATCACAAGTTCCTCTGTATAATGCATTTTGTAATTCTGGTTGGCCATGACAACATGCAACTACATCACAAAAATCTACTTGATCACAAGGTTTATTTTCAAAGCCACCACTACACGCAGATTCGTCAACAAATCCACATCCAGCAATTGTATAACAACAACCAAGTTCAGCTATTGCTTGCGAACTTAAAGCCAAAACTAATACTACTAGAATTAATGCTAATACTACCCTCTTTTTTTTCATCCAAACACCGATGTTAACGCGTTAATTTATAAGTAAAAGTATATTATTATTTAAAAAACTTTTGTATTTTTATAATAATAAATAAAATATTAATATAATAAAAATAGCCATTATATAGTAGTTAATAATGGAAAACTTTAAAAAGACGAAAGTAATATAATAAGATTATAACAGTTATTTGGAGGCTTATTTATGAAATCAATTTGGTATATTCCCGCATTATTAATCGCAACTGGTGCAATGGCCACTTCATGTAGTGGTTCAAGTAACGAAGGACACAATGATTCTTTTGGTCCTGATACTTCGCAAGTTGATATTTCAAAACCTGATGCGCAACCAAATGATGATTCATCAGATGATCCTTTTGATCCAATTGATTCTGATTCAGTAATTCCACCAATTAATGGAAATAATAATTATTCAAGTGCTGATTTTAACCTTCCATTTGGAGTAAATGTTCCTGGAAGTATTTTTGCAGATTTAGATTCTAGAGTAATTCTCGTCGGAGATAACGACACGCCAAATCCTGACGATGATTTTGACATCGAAGTAGATTCAAGAGTTGTAACTCCAGGAGATAATTTATCTGGAGAGATTAATAATCACACTGCATTTAATGGAGGGGAACTTCCAAGCGGAAATTATACTTTAGAATTTAGATTCGATTCTCTCGACGGCAGCAATCAAACTTCAATCACAACACAATTTCGTTACGACAAAGATGATCCGAACGCTTTGAAGATAACAGATTATAGAATTAACGAAGGAACAAACGGATTAACACTTTTGATGAATGCGGAATATGTTAATGGAGGCCAAAACACATCTTGTGAAATAACTAACTCCACCTCAGAATTAGCCCAAGATATTGGTTGTGCAGTTGAAGAAGAAACAGTATATTTTGGAAGCACTCAAAAAACAAATTATTTTGGAGAAGCTACCCTAACGCTTAATTTAACAAACAATGACACTGGAGAAACCACTGATTTAATTATTAATTGGGAACACGGAAATTATGTTACCTTTGCAAATTTTTGCGGAAATGTAGTTGCCTTACCAAATTCTGCGTACGATAAATTAGCTCAAGAAATTATGACAGCCCAATTAACAAAAGATCATACAACTGGAGCTGCAGAAGGTTCTTTCGATGCTTCACTAGAAGAAATTAATCTCATACAAAAAATTTGGACTAATTTAACACAAACTGAAATTGATAGAATAAGTCACAGAAATGATCCGGGAAAATATGAAAGCATAAATGAAACATTTAACCAAGAATGTGACTCAGCAAAAATAACTGCACAATATAATTTTTAATTATTTTTTACTCAATTTTGCAAAACATTCATCACCACTATTAGAAATTATGATTTCTTGATTTTGTTCAAAATTACAAGTGGCCTGTTTAATAGATTCATCAAGTTTATTTTCCGAACACGCATTCACTGGCAAATCCAATGAAATTTCACATTCCTCAAATTCAGTAACAAAATTATCTTTATAAAACTCAATTCCAATTTCGACATCAATCTCATCAGATAAAGAATCATGAACAACTAAAATTCTGTGTTTAGAATTATAACCCAATATAGGACTACAAAATTCGAATCCGCCATCAAGCAATGCAGAAGTTAAAAAAACTTTTTTATCACTATTAAGATCGCTACAAACACACTCACCATCATCAGTTTGTAAAATAGGATCTTCACCACAACTTGCTTTTTCAAAATGTGGATCTATTTTCATATTACAGTGATTATTAGTAGTGCAACAATATTTTTTATTCGGACCAATTTTACCGCCGCATTCATTAGCTTCACAATTTACTTTACCATCGCAATTATTATCAATCCCTTTCGAAGGATCGTTGGAATAATAATCATCACAAACTTCGCCCATAAATGCGCCTGCAAATAACTGAGTTGATCCTGCTCTTTTCGCAGCATTACCGGAATGAAAATAAGGAAATCCTCCTTCACCCAAATCATCACCACAACATTTATCTCCTTGCCAAGTGCTGCCAACATTTTGAATTTTAGGAGAATTTTGTTTGCTTGAACACGCATCACACATATTTGAAGAAATATCTGGATTTGCTTTAACACCTGCACACGCAGCGTCAGGATTTTCACTGCAATTCCAAAATTTACTTGAAAGATTAGTTTTTGCAGGTGTTGCATATTCACAATAATAATTTTGCGCTGCAAGATCTTGATCTGCAAGTCCATTAAAATTATTACAATCAACAGATCCTAATTCAGCAGGCAAAGGATCATTACATTCACCATTTTTACATACTGCACCAAATAAAATATATTTTCCCTCTGTTTCAGATGCATTAAATTCAGTGTTTGAAGAACTACAAGTCATTTGATTATTACAAATACCGTCGGGCGGACTCCCATCTGCAAGAGTCATATTAAACGTATACTCATAAGTTTTTCCAGAATCATATGAATAAGGATGACAATTTGCAGCATTTAATTTGGGCCAACTTGTTTTTGGAGGTGCGGGACCTTCACAAGATTCATCTTCACCCAATTTTTTATCTTCGCAATTGTCATGAATATAATATTTTTCGGATTTTAATCCACCACAAATATTTCCTCTAGGTTCAATACCCAACATACCACTATTGACATCCCCAGAACAAAAATGTAAAAATTCTCGTCGAATAATATCATTAGACATGGCAGAAAGTTGTTGGTCAGTACAAATGAAATTATTTCCGCCAAATTTACAAATAAGCCCTCCCACTTCATCAAAATAAGTTACGGTTTGTCCAACATCATCAAATAAACCAACTGCAGAATATTGCGCAGCACCTTCAAAACAGATTTTACTTTCATCAAGATAACTTCCATATTCAGGATAGTTTGAATCTGTTGATGTTAAAATAAATTTAATTAAAATTTCATCTTGATTAATTAAACTAAAAAAATTTGCAGTTTTATCCACTGTAATGTTTAATATTCCTGGAACTGTTAAATTAAAACTTAAACAATCATCTGCACCGCAAATACCTGCCATAGTTCCATCAACAGCAGGAGCATAAAAAATAGCTGCTGCAGGAAAATCCATAGATACTAAACTAAATTTAACATTAGTTCCAAACTCATGTTTTATTAAATATTCTCCTTGATCAAACATCTCAGATAAATTTGCAATAACAATTTGTTCATCACCCAAACTACAACAAGCATGTCCTGCTTGGAAAGGTTCAATTTCTTCTTCTCCTAAACTACCATCAGAATTTAATGTATAATTATGATAAGGATATGGAAATGGATGTTTTTCATTTCGATGAGGTAAACATTGAAATACGTTTACAGGAAGCATCACTTTTGGAGGAAGTGATGGAGTTACAGTCATAGTTATGTTGTGTGTTAAATTTATTCCATCTAAATTTTCGCGTTTAAAAAATTTATCAACTATCGTATTTATATCATAATTTTCCCAAGGAACATCTAATTTGTAATCAAATTTATCTTTTTCTCCAGGTAAAGATATTTCAAAATTTTCTATGGCATCATTAAATATTATTGTAACAATATCTGTAAAATATTGTATTGTTGTTCCTTTTATTTCGTATGGATCTTCAATTGATGCATATTCATCAGGAATGTCCCCATACTTATTTGCACCTTTAATAAACATTTGAGGAACGTCAAATACCATCACTCGAACTATTTGATAATCACACAGTCCTGCATCGTCGCAAACATAAACAGTAATGTTATGAGGTCCTATGTCTTCATGTTCTAAATAAATAGTTGCGTTTTGCAGTGTTAAATTATAATCAATTGATCCAGTCCAATTTCCTGGATTTTTATTTGTGTTTAAAGATTGTGGTTGATTAAGTGAACAACTTAGATTTGATTCTCCAGTATTAAAATTAAATTTTTCACTGCAAGTTTCTTTCCAGCCAGTAAAATCATATGTTAGTTTATCCTCGTCAGGATCGTATATACAACCAACACAATCAGGATTTGGTGAAATTGTTAAGTTGCGATATTCCATAGTTATTATATCATATTTTTCTTGTTTAGTATATTTGATATAATCGAGAACTGGATATCTGTTTTCTCGAACAAATCGATAAATAAATGGTTTTCCACCAATTGATGATTTTGTATCAGTTATTTGTACTACTTCATCAAATCCCCCAATTTTTTCAAATGGAGTAAATAATTTAATGTCAATATATTCATCCCACATACTAACAAAATTATAATTTGAATAATTAAAACTTAAATAAATTGAATCCATTGAATTTAGTAGTGTTGCAAATTCAACTATTCTTTTAAATCGTACAGGAATTTTTGTTCCAAAACTAGCTCGAGTAAATTGAGTTCCAGAACCAATTGTTTCAATTTCTAAGGGATATGTTATGTTCATGTAAACATTAGTAACTCCCAAAGTCATTGTAGTTTCAGGAAGTCCAGTAACGGTTACATTTATTCCAGTTTCATTTTTTATTGCAGTCCAATTTACACAACTCTGCATTCGTTTACTCACAAAATATTCTATTTGTTCTTGTGTTGACCAAAAATCAGTGTAAAGATTATGATAACATAATGGATTGAAATATCCTAAAATTGCTAGTGGTTTATTTGTTCCATTTATATCGCATAATTTTCTAAGAGAATTTGATCCAAAATTTCCCCAAGTACTAAAATTTAATGCAGGAACTTGATTATGTCCTGGATAGCCGGGAGGTTCTGGATAATTTGAATTATTATTAAGTTTAGGGCGTAAAATTCCATATTTTACTTTTGTAGATGGAAATGTTTGAAGCGGTGCAGGTATTTGTAAACTTTTTTGAGGAATAAGCATTGGACCTTCTTGATTTGTAAATATGTCTCCTCCCTGAAGTCCTGCAAGAATTATTGCTTCTTGTGCTGTTTTATCTAAACAAAATTCTACATAAACAGGTATTGCTCCTGATTGAAATAATTCAGTTTGCACTTTTTCAACACTTTGATCTAGTTGTGCAGTATTAACTGATGTGGTTAGATAATTCATAAATCCATATATCCCAACCATTACAACTCCAATTAGAATGAATAAAGCTACTTGTGCTTTTTTGTTTTTTAAAAACATGTAATTATCCTCTTTTATTATTTAAGAATGAGAGAATTTTATAAGTTTTTTGTAAGATCATGATGCTTTTATCATTGGTCTTTTAGTTTTAGTAAATGTGGCACCTAAAGTTCCAACTTCTACAGAAACGTCATGATATCCTCCTGCAGAATATTGATGTTGAATATTTGAAACTATTAATTTATTTCCAGAGTCTTGCCATTCAATTGTTTTCATATC
The DNA here is from genome assembly GCA_018675335.1 of Candidatus Woesearchaeota archaeon. Classification (NCBI taxonomy): domain Archaea; kingdom Nanobdellati; phylum Candidatus Woesearchaeota; species Candidatus Woesearchaeota archaeon. The sequence goes on along the minus strand of JABGYH010000007.1, from coordinate 443,547 downwards.
TACAAAAGACTGAACTCCCTCAAGATCTAACAATGGTTGTACTGGAACAAAATTAAGTGGAACAACCACATTTCCAGTTATGGAATTACCAGTTATTTCATTCAATTCTGCCATATCTTCTTCCGTCGTAACCACTCCATTATGCATTACAACTGGATCAACATCTTCTTCTCCGAAATCAAACATAAAGGTATAAGGGCTTTCTCCTCCCTCAACAATTACTTCAAATTTATACAAAGGACCTAAAATTTGCTCTTCATTAATTTGTATTTTTGGTTTAGGTTCTACAATTATTTCACCAGTTCCAATTGGTTTAGCTTCTACAATTTCAAAGTTTTTTAATAACAAATAAACTTTTGGAGTATAAGTTCCATTCATTGTATAAAAATGTTCAAACTCATTTAATGCTTGATTAAATGCTCCAGTTTTAGCAGCATTTGTTCCATCGCCAAATTCATAAGTAAAACCAATTATGTTATTAGAACCATTAACCATATTAAATTTTATTGGAGCTTCCACAGCAACATGATTAGAAGATACATTCCAATAATAATTTTCTTGATCCAATTCATCAAACTCTTTTGCAGATCTCAATCTTAAACTAGCAGTTATATCATTCCAAAAAGTATCATCATAATCTTGTTGACAAAAATTCAAACTACATTCTAACTTAGGCAAATATACATAAATTGAAAAATACCAATCATCTTCATTTAAAATAACTGGAGTGCAAACAACATCTTTAGGTTTATTATCTCTTTGAAGAATATATGGCCTATCAGGATCAAATAATCTGTAATCAAAATAATCACAAATATTTGTTTTGTAATTATCATATTGAACTTCTATAAAATCAATTACTCCTCCATCACCACCATTATGATTTTTGTTGTAAGTATACTCATGAACTGCCCTAATTGTTTTAGGTTTATTATTTGGACCAGGATGTGATGAAATAAACAGTTTATCAAAATCACCTGTATCAGAAATAAATGCGTTCGAATCTGCCATTTCATGTGCTGTTTTGGAATATTGACTTCCAGTCGCAGTTATTCCAAATACTTTTAAAATACGATCTAACAAATTTCTTAACACTTCAATAGTTTCATCTAAAAATGTTTTTTCAGAAAGTTGTGGCACTTTTTGACCATTTTTAGTAAATATTACACTATTTAATTTTGAATCATAAAAAACATCTTGAACAGAATCACATGAAGTATAATTTTCTGAAGTCATTGCTTCTTCACAATAATTATCTTCACCTCTTAATATTTTCCAAAAAGATAAACCCTCATCACCAATAGTTTCGTTTGGTAAAACATTCAAACTAACACCAACAATTACTTTTTCATCCATGTTTAAAACGCAAAATTCATTTACAGTATTATTTGTTGATGTATAACCAAGACCCGCGCCTTGTTTATTTTTAAAAAAGTTTTCTATAAGTTGAGACGAATACAATTCTTCAGGTAATTCAAGACCCCGATATCCTTTTTGTCCAGGGATTAATGTTAGTTTAAATTCATCACAAAATAAGGTAAAATTATTTGAATTTTCAGCTATTTTGAGTAATTGCATTGCTATTGATTTTGTTCTTGTGGTCCATTCACCATTATAACAATAAAAGCTTTCACTCATTTCAGATTGTAAACTTGGACTAAATTTATTACTCCACCCTCCAGATTCAAAACAAACTTTATCTACCTCACAAGATTCATTTTCGGAACTTGAACTTAAAGCACCTGCATAACACATAGTCTCATTAGGACAAAAGCCTGCTTGATCTCTATATGGTGAATATTTTATTTTAGATAATTTCCAATCTCCATTTATACACCTATAGCCAGAATCTGCACAATCAGCACCTTTACAATTTATAGATTTGAACAATCCTGCTTGATTATCACCAACTGAAGTTTCCCAACCAAGAGGGGGCATGCAAGCATTTGTTTCATAAACATCATCATGAACACAATCAAGTATTTCTTTACCGCTCTCACCAGTTTCAGGATTTTTATCAATATCATATTTTAAACTCCCCCCAGTCCAACAGTAATCTTGAGGACAACACCCTTTAGAATCCCACACGCCATAATCTTTATGTTGAAAATTAATAAATTTTGTTGCAACCTCTGCCTCTTCTAATTGTAGTGCATCTAAAACAATAATAGAATCAGCTTGTAAAGATTCAAATTCTATATTAATTAATTCATGATTCGTTGAATTAAACATCAAGACATATCTATTCCAAGATAAATCACTCATTACTGTTGAATTAATTGTAGGACTGCCAGTTATTTTTACTTCAAATTCACCTCGTACTATTTTTGCATAAACACTAAAAGAATAAATTTGATTGGGTTCTACAATAAATGATTGAAACAATTTTTTTCCATTATTCGCAATTAACTTTAATGAAAAATCACCTTCTTTGTAATCAATTGCAGAAATATATGCTTCAACTCCCGAATCATTTTTCCAATAATCTGGGCGCCTTATACAGCCAGTATCTTCATTAAATATTTGATCATCATAATTTTTTATTTCTTGAGGACAATCATCATTAATATCTGAAACTCCATCACCATCTGAATCCAATTCATCATCAAAAATACCATTACAATTTTGATCAATATTATCCAGAGTATCATCTAAAACAAACGGATTAATAAAATAATTATTATCATCACAATCATTACAATTAAAACAGTCTAATGAAATATTGCCATAACCATCTTGATCTAAATCTTCCAAAACGCATCGAGGAGTTTCATCATAAATACAACCTCTTTTATGAGTTACCTTAGATAAGCCAAATTTGGAATTGCATTCGTCAACATAACCATCCCCATCATTATCTATCCCATCACATATTTCTTCAACACACCCAGAATAAATACTCGAATTAGAATCATCACAATCAAAATACGTTTTAAGCGATATAGCTAATTTATTCGCACAACTCCAAATAGCTAAATCCGAACTAGCATCGAAACAAGATGCTTCTGAAGACTCACCATCTACAGTATATGATGAGTAGTTTAAATCATCAGGAGCAAGATTATTAATAACTCTCTTTAATTCTTCAGTATAAAAATCAGCAATATTAAAAGTTCCAGGTTCTGCATTTTCATAAAAAATATCAATAACTGGATTTATATCATCAAACCCATTTTTAGACCCGAAAGTAGAATCTTCAGAACAATGCCAATCACCATCTTGATCAATACAAGGATCTTTGCAATCAGATATACCATCATTATCTTTATCAGTTTCACAATCTAATCTGCAAAGAGTTGTTGATTCGTCACAATCAGGGCCTTTTTCACAAGTCTCGCAAAATCCATCACCATCTAAATCAACACCTGAATTTTCTTCAGCACAATCTTTTTTATTATTATTATTATAGTCTCCGCAATCAGAATTACAATTAGGATTAGAGTCTAAACAATCAGCGCCATTAAGACAATTTATGCCATAATTATCCCCATCATTATCAATACAAACACTACAGTCTGCAAGTCCATCTGCATCATTATCAACCCAACAGTTATCAGTACAATAGTTAGTTGAATCATCACAATCTTGATTATCACAAACAGCAGCTAAAAACTGTTGATTTACAGGAGAAAAAAATCCGTCTCCATCATTATCAACACATTCTAAATCAGCACAATATCCATCAGTATGCAAAACTTTTTCGTGTGAATTCCAACAACTAACATCAACACCTGCATTAAAAAAATAAAAATCACTCACTGAATTAGGTAATTCATCTGAATTAACTGCCAAAGCAACTTTTTGTTCGCCTTCAAAAATTTCACAACAATAATCATAATTTGAATTTGTTAAACTCGATAAAAGATCTCCTTGAGAAGTCTCTTTAGAGTTACCCAAAGTCATCAAACAATAATAAGGTGATGCAGACACATGGTTAAACCCTTCAGGAATATTAAAAACTAAGTTATAAAGTCCATTTTCTTCATTATTAAAACACATTTTTTGTTTAGACGCAAAATTAACAAATGGCTCTCCAATAGAACTAACAAAAATAGAATTTACCAAAACCAAACTTACTAAAATCCAAATTAAATTTATCTTTTTCATGTTTCTTCGAAACTAGGATTATTTATTAAATTAATAACTTTTTTTGTTATATTTCTACTTGTTGCATGTTGTTCATAACCCGTTCCATTATAAACTATTTCATCACTCCAACCACTATAATGCGAGCAAAAATAGTCTCCCTGAACTTCACAAAAATCATCAGTTGAAATATAGTTATCCTCTGCCAAGATTAATTGATTTCCAATTTTATCTCCCGCAGTAACTCTTAATTTTTCATTATTAAAAAAATAGTCTTCACCATTACAACTTAAAAAAGTTTGATTATAAAATTGAACTTTTAATGGAACTGGTCTTCCATTTTTTCCTTTGACTTTAATGGAATTTATTTCTGAACTTGAATAAGCATTATTACCTATAGATAATGTAAACCCCGGTCCTGCAAAATGTAAATCATAAACATCGGAATAAACATTTGATACTCCAACTCCTTTTTCAGGAGAAACATAAAAATTACAACTTGCATTTTTGCATACTCTTATTATCTCTTCTGTTTGTCCTGCTTTAGACGACATTGAACCATGAGTTATATTATATATTACTGGCAAAAATCGAGTAGGTTCTAAAATTGGTGAACTACCCCAACAACTCCCATTTATATCAGTATAATACTCTTTAAACGAGCCTTCTCCAAAAATTAAACCGACAGAATTATTTCCTCCATCATCACCACAACAGTAATTTCCAGTCCATTTATATCCAGGCATAGAATCACAAACTGCATGTCCAATCTTAAAAGGGCCATATTTTGTTTTATCCAGGTTATCATTATCTAAATCATCAATCCAAGTCGAAACTGGAAATGTGCCAGTACAAAATAAGTTACCTTCCAATTCAACTTTAGTTAATTCAGATTTTTTAGGAGTTAAAAAAAAACGATCTAATGCAATTAAATTGCTATAATCATTAATATTATCATTTTGTTCATCATAATTTTGATCGATTTCAAATAAATTAACAGGATATGAGTGTAATGCAATTAAACCAATAGACATTTGTTCAGATACAGGAATTATTGATATTGGAACTTTAACGTGTAACCATTTTCTTAAACTAATTTCATTAACAACATAATCAATTATTGGAACTTCTATTATTTTTTGATAATTTTCATGCGTTCTTTTTTTGCCTTGCACCCCTGAACTATCACCTTCAGGGCCAATATATTTACCTAAAAACAAATTTTGATGAAAATTTGTTGTAAACCAAACATAAAATTCTAAATATTCATGATCTTCCCAATTAATTATTTTTGAATCAGCATCCTCCAAATAAAGCGCCAAATAATACGGATTATTAATTTGTTTGTCTTCTGATGAAGGCAATTTTATTTTATATTGCAAAATACAATTTGATGTTCCCTCACCACATTTATTTCCCGCCCAATTATGAAATTCAACTAAGGTATCTACAGGAGATCCCATTCTTCGTGCATTAGGAAAATCATTTTTACAATCGTTTAAATTATATCCACAACATTCAACAAAGGTTCCTTTTTCATCTTCATTATGACACACAAATCGGGGAAAAAGATGTGCATTAGTAAAATTCATTCCGTTTACCAAATTAGCTTCTTTATCATATACGCAACCTTCAGGATCCTCTTTATCTACGCCTTTATCACAATCATTATCAATTCCATCTCCACAAAATTCTACCATTCCAGGATTCATTTTTGTACCATTTAATTCAGGCAAATCTTGACAATCATAAACTCCATTTATTGGTTGAGGATTATAACAAGGATCATCTGTTTCATCTTTAATTGCACCTTGTTCTAAAAGAGTTTGAAAATCATCTTCAGATAAAACCCAAAAACCATCATAACCATCCCCATCTTTATCACAAGAGGTGAATTCAGTGGATCCATGGGTAGAGCCAGGTGCAGAAAATTCATCTATATCAACTAATTTGGCATCACTAGACCCACCACCAATTCCTTGACCTAAAACATCTCCAGAACCAGAACCTTCTTGACCAAATCCTTCAGTAACCCCATAATTACCCCCAACTTCTACAACTTCAGGCACTCTCTGATATTTTTTAAGAAGAGGCCCTTGTTCAGTCCATTTTGAAGATAATGAATTTACAGGTAAAGCATATTCATAAAAATTATTTAATTCATTTGAACCATCATCACAAATAAACCAGTTTGAATTATATGAAATAATATCATAAGAAATATTTGAAGTTTGAACATTTTTATTTACTGTGTGAATATTAAAATTAAACTCAGGTCTAGATGCGTCTAACCAACCATACCCGCTTTTAAAATCAGTTATGGGTAGGTCAGGCTTAGGAACATTTGCACAAATGTATTGATTAGGCATATCTCCTGCCGATCCTGAATTAGCAAACTCTCCACTTTTTAACGCGCCAATATCTAAATCAAAATCTTGAATAACTAAATCTGAACCATTAATATCGTTTCCACAACAACCACCAATTCTTTGTTTAACCTCATTCTGTACCAAATAATACGGCGAAAAATTCCCTGTATCTCCCTTTCCACTAACAAGCCAATCTCGACCATAATTCCTGCCAGAAACAAGGCCATCCCAACCATCAGATCCAGAAAACGGATTACAACCACCCCAACCAATCCCTCCTCCATCATAGAAATTGTATTGACCATTTACGTCAACAGTATTAGGCGCAACAGAATCAATTCCTTCACAAAATTGATTATTTACATCTGCCATATCAGAACAGCTTTTATGATTTAAAAGATATATATCTAAACAAAGTCCATCCACGATAATAGCATTATCTCCCACAAAATAACCATTTGCGTCATATTGTTTACGTATTGTATCAACCGAATATGGTGCGCAACCAGTTTCAATTTCTGCTTTAACTAAATCAAGAGCATCTTCATGAGTAAATGTACCCTTAGGCCAATAATGTGAACTATAAAACTGATTATCAAAATTTTTAAAAATCTCTGCAGGAAATTTTAAAGAAATTTGAACAACTTCTTCATTAGGGGGTATATCAAAAAAATCATAAGAATCAGAATAGTTTAACAAAAATGTGTCTTGAGTAACTGAATTTGGATGATGAACTTTTATATCAGATTTAACTTCTTTTATTTTACCACAGAAAATAGGATGTTCTTCACCTGCTTTATTACAAAAAGCCATCCAAAAACCATTTTCAGCATAAGCTAATGGTAATTTATTAGTAATAGAATTTTCCCCCATAATTAAATCAGGATCTTGAATCCCTCCTGAAAGCGTGGATTTAACTGGACCTGAAATAACTTCACTTCCAATTACCACCAAAGATAAAATTAAAACTAGATTAATCACATAAAATATTAAAAACCCCTTTTTGATATCAAACAACATATTATATCATTAATATATATTTTAAAAGTATTTATTATGATTAAACAGATTTTATTTATAAATGTTTCTAGTTATTATTAACATTAATAATAAATATTATAATTTCTAATTTGCATTGAATTAAATTCAGTCGAGGAAGTAGAAAAAACTTTTAATGGAAAATTCCAATCATAACCGACACTAGAACTAAATTTTTCTTTAAAAAAATTAATTTGGCAAGGTGCAAAATGAAAAATATATTTACCATTTCCCCCACTCAAAGAAATGTGAATTAGATCACAATAATTAACCACCTCAATAAATTCTTTAGAAAATAAATTTTTAAAAACTTGTTTAGTATGATCTTGATTTAATAATTCTTGAAAATAGGTAAAATAAATTTTATTATTTAATGATCCGTCAAATCCAAAATCAAATCCCAATAATACTTGATTGGATATAGGTAAAGACGCAAGATTATAATTTATCCCATAAAACTGAATTAATTTTTTCATCACACCATAATTTAAAGTCAAAACCCATAATTTAAGACGAGATTTACTCAAGTCTTCTCTAAAATCAACTCCCATAATCACCTGATCAAACAAATCAAGATCGAATTCTTTTCCAAAAAAATTTTTAAGCAGGTCATAATTTAATTTTAAATTAAATTTATTTTCAACTTGGTTAAAAAATTTTATAGTATTAGAAATAGATTGAAAATGATTTTTTCCTTTAAACCAAATATTAAATCTTTTTGAAAATACATTATCATGAGCATATTTTATAGAACATTCTAAACTATTTAATTTATTTTGAACTAAAAAATCTTCAAATAAATTTAACAAATCATCTTTTTTAATTGAATTCATATCCAAATGAAAATTAAACTTTTCGAGTACATTTTTAAATTTTATTTCTTCAGCCATAATAAACCTTATTAAATACAAATGAAAGTTTTATAAATTCCAACATTCCTACAAAACAGATGATTATTCCTTCAAATAAAAATATTGTTATTTTGAATACGCCTTATACTTGTATTGAAAACTATCTTTGCCCAAACCAAATAGCAATAGGCATTTTACAGTTAATATCATTTTTAAAAAATAAACAAAATAACGTTTTTTTTATTAATATGCGATCAAATGATAAACACTTATGGAAAATTAAGCCCCTAGGGTTAAATGGAAAACAAAAAATACAAACACACATTTTAGGAAAAAATAAAAAATTTCTAGAATATGAACTAAAAAATATTAAAAAAATACCTGATGAAATTTGGATTAGTTGTTCATTTTCTTGTGATTTTGACGTTGTTAACTCCATGATTCAAACCTGCAAATTCATTTTTCCTAGATCTATAATAAAATTGGGCGGAACCATGGCAAGAGTTACTCCCAACCTAGAATCTAAGTTAGGAGTTATTTGTTTTAAAAAAAGAATAAAGGGAGTCGAACTTTTCAAACCAGATTTTCAAATCCAAAACAAATGGAGTTATGGATTATTTCAACTTGAAGTTGGTTGCCCAAATAAATGTTCATTTTGCATCTCTGCAATGGATAAACTAAAAAAAATCCCAATTGAATTTGTAATTAATTATATGAAAGAATTTTATGTCAAATATAACCCCAAAGCTTTTTGGAATTGGGATTCAAACGTACTTTTATTTCCAGATCATTTAGAAAAATTTCTTGATATGTATATTAAATCAGGAATGACATCTCAACTTAAATTTGAAATGGGTTTTCAACCAAATCTTATTCATGAGTCACTTGTTAAAAAAATGATAACTGCAGGAGTTACAACTGCCAGTTTACCTTTTGAAACCGCAAGTTCTAAAACAATCACTAAATATAACAAACCGTATACAATCATATCATCAATAAAAATGACACATCTTCTTAAACAAGAAGGATTTCACATCAAAGACTGTGAATGCACATTCATTATTGGCCACCCAGATGATGAAATTAAATCAATATTTAGGACATTCCTGAGCATAATTTATTTTGGAGGAATTCCCTGCCCATTTCCTGTTTTTTTATTTCCAGGAACTCAGGACTATTTTAATTATAATAGTTTAATCAAACACAAAAGTTATTCTGAACTACAAGGACAACTATGGCCATTAATATCTGATGAAAACGTGCAAGAATACCAAAATCTTTTTAAATTTTTATCATCCAAAAATTTAGATCAAGCAAAAAATAATTTATCATTATTAACTGACCACAACAAACAACTTTTTTTAGAAGAAATCAAAAAAAGTTCTAAATTCATTAAACTATGTTTAGATTGCCCAGAAGATTCAATTAATTCATTAATTAAAATTGAAACTAAATTATTAACAAAAAACCAAAATAATATCGCTAATAACATATTATGGATTAATACTAGTCCGAAAAAAAATTCAAACTCAAAAAATATAGCAAAAGAATTAATAAATCAAATTTCGTGTAAAAAAAAATCTAACACAAAAATAATTAATTTATGTTCTGAAAAAATAGAGTTCATAAATGAAGACTACATAAAACATTTAACAAATTCAAATAATAAAAAAACAAATTTAAACTATTTATCAGATTATTACATTAAAGAGCTAGTTAACTGCGATATGTTAATATTATCCACCCCAATGTGGTCTTTTTCAATACCTTCAATTCTCAAAGCATTTTTTGATTTAATCTTAATTGAAAATAAAACATTTCAATTAAAACCCACAATAAAAGGATTATTAGAAAATAAAACAATAATATGTATTTTAACAAGAGGGGGAATTTATTCTAAACCCCCATTTAATGAATTTGATTTACAAAAAAATTATTTACAAAAAATATTTGAATTTATGGGTGTTGGAACTCCAAAGTTTTTAATTATAGAAAATCTTACAAATCAACCCAATTCAAATCAAATAAATGAAATCCAAAATAAACTACAAAATATAATTTCAGAAATAAAAGAGCACAGTTAGGAGATTCACATGATTATTTATTTTTTACCTATAATAATAATTTTAGGACTTGTTACTAGTTATCAAGATATAACTAAAAGAAAAATTAAAAATAAATATGTCATAATTGCATTAATTTGTAGCATTTTAATTAATTCAACATTATTTATTCTAAACCTAATTCAATTAGATTATATAATTTTTTTTCTAATTAATATTGTGGGTGCCACACTATTAGGGTTCATAGGCTGGCATTTTTCTTTTTGGGGTGCAGGAGATGCCAAATTATATCTTGCATTTTTTTCACTAATCCCTTTAACACATTACAAATTTATCAGCATAGATTTGCCAATTTTAGAATTAATCATAAACGCATTCATCCCATTATTTATTTATTTAACTGTTAAACTAATCTTAAAAACCAATTTTGCTCATAAACGAAAAATTTTAAAACGATTTACTAATCATAGATATGTTCTCAGAATAATTTTAACGGTATTCAGCCTAACTTGGATTTCCAAATCAATCCTCAATTATGTAGGAATAAATTCAAATTATTTATATATAATGATGGGTCTTTTTTTAATTTCATATTTATTCAATAAAATATTTGAAGAGCAAACAATTTATGTATTAATTTTCATTGCAATCATCAGATTATTTATTAGTCCAGAACATTTTACCAGATTTGAATTTTGGTTTAATTTCTTAAGTTTTTTAACGGGTTTTTTACTTATTAAAGTGTTAATTATTAATTCGACTGATTTTTATTCATATAAAATTAAAATATCAAATCTTAAAGAAGGAATGATCCCCTTAGAACTCATAACAAAAAAGGGTTTTGCCATTTTTGAAAAAAACCAAAAATTTTTAGAATTAAACAAGGATACTATTGCAATAGAAAGACGAACAACTGGCTTAACAAAAAAAGACATAAAATTTATTCAAACAGCACACAATTCTAGAAAATTACATTTCAGTCATTTAAATATACAAGAAACAATACCTTTCGCACCATTCATATTCGCAGGTTGTTTATTAACAATTATTTTTAAAGGTAACATAATTACTGCATTAATTCAAATATTCGCATAAAAATACATAAATAATAAGAATAATAATATAAACTAAATAAAAAGGAGAATTATAATGATATCTAACAAATTAGGAAATATAACTATAGAATCAGATAATGCAACATTTTCTTTGAATCCAAAAATTTATCCCATAGATATAGTATATAGCGCAGCATATATTATGATTGATAAGGCTTTCATTATTTTAGATGGAGATCCAACTCAAGAAATCTTGATTGAAATTCGAAAAAAAAAACCCAATCAAGATTTAAATTTATTAGTTCAAGATTTTAATGAAGAGCTGCTTAATTATTCAGTTTATAAAATTCAAAATGAAAGAAACAAACAAATTAGAGAAACAATCTTGCAAAGAGTTTTACTCACAAATAATGCAGAACCCCAAACCACCATCAAACAGCCAAAAAATACTGTTAGCGATACTGAAAAAATTATGAAGCCTTGGGATGCAGAAGATTACAAAGAATAAACAAACTAAAATGATTCAACTGAAATTAAACAAAAAATTTTATTCAAAAACTGCAATTAACTCTACAATTATAGCATTTGAAAAAATCTGCGAAGTGAAATTTACAGAAAATAATAACTATTTTAAGCTTAATCTTAAATCTCACGAACCGATTTCAAATCTAGAATTAGAATTTTCAAATTACGCACTAGGTTTGATGAAATAATGTCTTTAAATCAAATATTTATCAGCAAAGAATGCAATAGAGGCTGCAATTATTGTTTAGCAAAACATGTTCTTAAAAACAATCAGCACATAAATTTCAATGAGTTTAAATTTTATTTTGATAACTTTATTGCAAATAAATTTAATAGAATTAATCTTCTGGGGGGTGAACCCACAAACCATCCTGAATTAAAACAAATTATTGATTACATACTCAATTTTAAAGAAGATTTTGAAATACTAATTACAACTAACGGTTTATTTCATCAAAGGCTTTTTGAAAAATACTCAAACATGAAAAATTTTAAATTCAATTTCCATTGTGCTCATAACGAAAAAGAATTTAATATAATATTTAACAATATTAAATTATTAAAAGAAAAAAATGCAGAAATTGCACTTACTGCAGTCATTCACGATCAAACAGATGAACAAGAAATAATTAAACATATTCAAAATATCAAACCAAACATAGTCATGCCAGTCATTTCACTTCCAACACAAAAAAAAAATAATGAATACATATCAGAAATAAATGATAAAAACAAATACAAAATTAAAGTCATAATTGAAGAATGTATAAAACAACAAATTCAAATAAAACAACATTGTTTTTCGCCAATTTGCATGTTTACAATCGCACAAAAAAATAAATTACTAAAAAATAATTTTATTTTTGAAAAATGCAATAATGGATTGTTTGTATTCCCAAATTTAGATGTACACATATGTCCTTTTTTAGATCAAAAAATTGGCAATTTAAAAAAAAATAGTTTAAATGACATTCAAGAAATAAGAAATAACATAATTAAAAAATTAGATCATATAATGATGAAAAAATGCACATCATGTACTTTGAAGAAAAGAGGATCATGTAAACCTTGTGCAGCACATATTCATAACCAATTACCCAGTTAATACTATAAACATAACAACAAAATGGAAAATAAAAAAAAAGAAATAATAACCGATTTTGAATATAATCCCTTCAGGTACAAAAAAATTAAAGATAGATTTTTAATAGTTAATGAATCGGGATCTTGGATAGTTTTAGGTAAAAAAAAATTTGATAAATTAATGCGTAAAGAATTAGATCCAAAACTATTCGAAGATTTAACTAAAAAGGGAATAATAATTACTAAAAATAATATTAATCAAATTTTAATTGATTATGCAAAACGATTTGAATTTTTATTTAAGGGTGCTTCACTGCATATTATAGTTACGACACTAAGATGCAACCATAAATGTATTTATTGTCACTCTGCTGCAAAAGATTGCGACAAAAAAGAATTTGATATGGATTTAAAAACTGCCAAAAAAACTCTTGAATTCATTTTTCAAACTCCTTCAAATACAATAACTATTGAGTTTCAAGGCGGTGAACCATTACTTAATTGGGGGACATTTCAATTTATTGTTACTGAAGCAAAAAAAATGAACCTAAAATTCAATAAAAAAATAAGATTTGCATTAGTAACAAATTTAACTTGTTTAACCGAGGACCAATTAGACTGGATTCAAGAACAAAATATAGATATGTGTACTAGTCTTGATGGCCCTCAAGAAATCCACGATCACAACAGAATATATGAGGACAAAAGTGGAACTTATACTGCAGTAACAAACAAAATTAAAGATGTAAGATCTAAAGGCAAACGCATTGCAGCTTTAATGGTTACAACAAGAAACAGCCTATCAAAACATAAAGAAATCATCGATGAATACGTTGACAAAGGGTTTAAAGATATTCAAATAAAATATCTGAATAAACTAGGATTCGCACAAGAAAAATGGAATAATGACGGATATTCAATTGAGGAATTTATTGATTTTTGGGAAAAAAGTGTAGAATACATAATATCCCTCAACAAAAGAGGAATTTTTGTCAGAGAAAGATATGTTGTTTTAATTTTAAAAAAAATTCTTACAAAAACAGATCCTTCTTTTTTAGATTTTAGAAGCCCTTGCGGTTTAGCTATCGGTCAAATTGCTTATGATCACAAAGGAAACATTTTTTCCTGTGATGAAGGAAGAAATTTTGATTTATTTAAACTAGGAAATGTTTTTGATAATAATTATAAAGAGATAATAAATCAAAAAAAAACTCAACAACTAATCTCATTATCCATTAACAGTTCATTTTTATGCGATAATTGTGTTTACAAACCATATTGCGGGCTTTGTCCAGTTATGAACTATGCAGAAGAAGGAAATATGATTCCGAAACTCTCATCAAATTCAAAATGTAAATTATTTATGTTTCAGTTCGATTATGTTTTTAATAAATTATTATTCGAACCCGAATCTAGAAAAATTTTATTAAACTGGCTTAAATATAAATAAAAAATGAAAACAGATATTAAATTAGGATATACGTGCAATAATAATTGCATCCATTGCGTTATTGCAGATCAAAGACAAAAAGCATTAATCTTCAGAGGAAATCAAGATAGAAGCACTCAAGAATATATTAATGAACTCATTGAATCTAAAAAAAATGGGTGTGATCAAGTTGTTTTTACAGGGGGGGAGCCAACTTTAAGAAAAGATTTATTTGATTTATTAACTGCTGCAACAAATATGGGTTTTCGCATTGGAATTCAAACAAATGGCAGAATGTTCTTTTATCAAGATTTTTGTCAAAATTTTAAAAAATATAATATTCATTTTGTAATTGCAATTCATGGATCAACTGCGCAAATTCATGATAAAATTGTCAGAGTTAATAATTCATTTAAACAAACAATTGAAGGAATAAAAAATTTAAAAAAAATTGATAAAACTATTACAGGAAAAGTTGTAATTTCTAAAATAAATTTTAAAGATTTAAAAAATATTGCACAATTATTTAAAAATTTAAATGTTAATAATATTAATTTCGCATTTCCTCACGCAGAAGGTAATGCAAGAAAAAATTTTGATCTTGTAGTACCAAAATATTCTGAAATAGAATTATATGTTCATGAAACTGCGCAATTTTGCAAAGATAATAATATTAAAGTTAATTTTGAAACATTTCCCTTTTGTTTTATGAAAGGATTTGAAGAACTCATTTCGGAATTAAGATTTGTTAATAAAAAAAATTCAGAATTAAAACAATTAGATGGAAATACCAAAAATTGGGAAATAGTTAGAAAAAAAATTAAAGCCAAATTTAAACAATGTAATTTATGTAAACATAATAATATTTGCGAAGGTGTGTGGAAAGAATATCCTGAAAAATTCGGAAATTCTGAATTTAAACCAATAACCGATTAATAATAGTTTATATCTGCACAAATTAATTCATACTCAGTACCCTTAATTGAATTAATAGTACGGTATTCGAATTTATCAGTTATATAAGAATACGGTTTCCTATTATTCCAACCTCCAAATGCTAAAACACTTTTATTTTCGGATTTTGAATTAGAGGGGGAAGTACTAGTATATTGCTCCCAAGGTTCATTAGCCAGATCCGATCTAACCAATATAGGATTTTTAAGTAAACTTTTAGCAATTTCTTTATTTTCCAGCATAGTTGTACATTGATGGATATTAACATAACTATTTTGATCTGCAAACGCTAAAATAAATTTTCGAAACTGTTTAATTATTTTAACATACTCTGAAGTTATAGCATAATTATTTCTGAACTTATTATAATTAGGAAAAATAGTAATTCGCATAGGATTTATTTCTTGTTTAAGAAGAGCCAAATCCGCTTTTAAAATATTTAAATCTTGTTTAAAATTATCCTTAAAAATAAATGCAAGTAAATCTAAATTATATTTAACTCAGTGTTTTTCTAATTTAATACAAATATTTTTTAATTGTTTTAAATTAATATTAATGCGATCATTATAATTCAAAACATCAGAATTTAAAGATTGAACACCAAAAGTAAAATGAGTAAAATTATTTTTTAACAAAAAATCTATTTTTTCATCTGTTGCACTTAACGGATTAAATTCAAAATGTTTGTGTTTAACTAACTTAAAATTAAAATATTTATTTAACTCATCAAAAATTGTTTGCATTTGTTTAACAGTCATCAAAGAACTGGTTCCCCTCCAAAATATATTGCATCGGGCAATCTTATAGAAATAATATCAGAAAAACTTTTAATATTATTTAACAATATTTCCGAATAATATTTATTTTTTAATTTTAAAATTGATTTATCAGAAATAATTGTTGGTTTATATATGCAATATTTGCAAATAGGTGCAATACAAAAAGGACTATCTATATATAAATTAAAATTTTCATCACCATTAATAAAATTTTTAGTTAATTTATATTTCCAAATTTTTTTAATAGTTTCCAAATTCATTAAATTACCCATTAAATAAATTAATAAAATAACTAATTAAAAAAACTTTGTTTAATCTACTTATTAACCATTACAATGATTATCATTACAATCGCCATCACTACAATGTTCATCATAACTAGCATGTAATTCTTGAACACAGTCAGTTATTTCATGTTGATGAGTAATTTGCAATTCACCTATATCCGAATCTTCACCAACTAGCAGATGATTTTTATGATATGCTGCATCAGCCATAGCGGGATCAAATTGGCCTTCATCATTTCCTTCCCACCCATCTTGATGGCTTGCATGAGTACTCGCGTGACAAGTCCAATTATCATCATCAGCACTAGAATGACCATCACTCCCATGATCAGTAAATGGGGATTCGAATAACGGCCTATGATCTGCAGACGGAGGATTTGTCCCACAACTTTGTTCAGCATAAGGTTTTATCAAAGACCAATCATCATCTTTAGGCGCATCCGTTAAAGATTCAGCATTTATACTACAATGACAAGCAAATGCATCTTTACTCATGCCCCCAATACCTAATAACGAAGAAAATAACCCTATTTTTAACACTTTATTTTTAGTTACATTTCCCGAATCCGATAACAAAAATGCTTTCACTTCTTTTTTAATTTTGGGTATTTTCAAATAATCACCTTAATTTTAATAATCGTTCACAAAATTGTTTTAGTGCCCCTATTGGAAGAGCCTCACAATCATTCTTAGTCATGTCAGTATGAATATTACAAAGTGTATTTAAATTTGTTTCGGTTGCAATATTACAAAGTTCAGAATTTTGAGTTTTAATTGCAGTACAAACTGAATTCCACGCAGTATCTTGAATTAAACCACAACTATCGCCATGCTCAGCAAATTTGGTTACTGCAGTTAAACATGCTTCATTAAAAGAAGTTTTAAAACAAAGGTTAGGCATATTTCGAGATATTGCTGAATTCATTAAACATTCTGAAAAAGCAATATTTTCAACAAATTCTTCTTCAGTTCCTTCTAAACCTCTCCCTCTATCTGCTAAATATTGACATGAATTAATGATTTGTTCTTCAGAATAAAATAGAAAATCACAACTCAAATCAATATCTAAATTATTTGAATTATTTAATTTATCACAAAAAGATTGATCTCCTTTAATTTTAGCTAATTCAATAAAACAATTGTTAGAATCGCCAGAATCTAACATTAAATCGCATCGCTCTTTTGTTAAATAATATTCATATTCACAAATTTTATCTTGATTACATAAACTAATATTATTAACTGCTAACGCTAAGTCTAATTTATCTCGTAAAAAATCAGTTTCAAATGAATAACATTTAGTTCTTAAATCCAAATCCTGAATATAAACACATAATAAAATATTTTTTTCTTTTATTGCATAATTATATCTACACTCATCAGTTGGTTGATCCGTCAACAATAAAAATTTACAATCATCCTTCTCCCACCATTTCTCAACGCAGGCATAGTAATAATTATGACTCTCAATAAAAGAACAAGCTTTCATGTCTCCTTCTTGTTGTGCGAAATTAAGTAAATCAAGGTCACTCATAAGTTCAAATGTTTGATTTTCGTTAAACTCAACTACATCTTCTCTATACTCAGAATACTCTCCAAACTGTTTTAGTCCAAACATTACTAAAAATAGAATTAATACAACGGCTAAAACACCAATTCCTATGCCTATCACTTGTCTTGATTGAAATTTTTTAAAGTATTTATTCGCATCAAATTTTTTCTTTTTTCTTAGATGGGGATTGGACTCGAAAACGCCCTCGACTGCAAGCTCTATTCTGTTTATGGGGTGTCCTGCTCTAGAAAGTGCTTTTTTAATCTTAGTAATATCCACTCCTTTCTCAAGATGTTTTTTAATGTAAGCTATTAGTGTTTTATGTTGTGCCATAAATAATTTCCCTCTTTTAAAAGAATAAAGTATTTTTGATTTAAATAATTATCTGTTTAAACAAAATTTAATTGAATAACGATGAAACTTTTTTATCAAACATGATTTCTTTTACCATTTTTAACTGATAAACATAATTTTTTCGTTCTTGCAAATTTTTAGCACCATCCATTTTATTTCTAAAAAATTTTATTCTATCCAAATTAATAAGAATTACTAAATTATATAACATTTTAAATTCAATCAAAGGTATATTTTTAAATACAATATTTAAAAAAAAATTTATTTTTTCGAAAGATATTTTTTTTAATTTATAATAATATAATAAATGACTTAAAAATATTGAAATATCATATATCACATAATTATAATTTGCTGTTTGAAAATCAATAATTGACACTACGCCATCCTCCCTAAATAAAAAATTAGGTGGTTTTAAATCATTATGACAAAAAGATTGTTTCAACGAACCACAATTTTTTACAAACTCCTCAAATAATTCCTGGATTAATTTTTTTTCATATTCAATAAAAAAAGAATTATTAATTTCATTAATTGAAAAATTAATTAGTTTATGATTAGTACTTGGTGACGAGTTCAAATAGATTTTATTAAATATATTAGCGACAGTTTCCAATAAATTAACATTTGATTCAAATGGGTTGCATTCTATAAAATAATATAATTCAACCAGTTTTTCATCATAAAAAAAATTTAATATTGAGTCTTCAAACAAAACACCCAAATCTAAATAGATTTTCTTTAATTTTTTAACATTTTCTAACGAGAAATCATTTTTCTTAAATAATTTCAACAAATATTTATTTTGAGAATTTGAAGATACATAAATTAAACTATTATTTGTTTCTTTAAACTGCTCAAATAATATTTTAAAATCTCCCAATAATGATCTAACTTTAACTAAAATTAAATAATCTAACTCAGTCATCCTAGTCGCACACATTCAGAATAAATATTAATACTACTATTGCCATTTGGCATTTCAAAACTAAATGATTTGTTTGCAAGGGTCCAAGGATACATTAAAAATCCTTGACTATCAGTTAGGTCTTCTTCTCCGCCAGTAATTTTTAGAATTAAATCACAATTTACTAAAAAATCATTTGTGTTACTAACTTTTAATTCTAGCACATCAATAGTTTTATTGGTTTCATTATCAAAATTGTAACTGTGTTCTGCTTTTGATAATTCTATTCCAGAAACAAATTCAGGATTTTCTCCAAACATAACAATCATTAGAACAGTAAATAAAACTGCAAATCCAACTAGAATAAGTACAGTAGAACTAATTGTACTAAATTTTTGTTTCGTGCCAGCCATTATTTAGCTATAAATCTGTTGGCCTTAATAAATTTTTTACTTTTTGAGTATCCAATCCTAATAATTTCAAAAAATTAACTAAACTTGAATAATCTCTCATTTGATAACTTTGTTTTGCAAAGGATGCTATTCTAACTTCAAACCCATACTTATTACAAAATTTCAAATTTTGTTTGATGCGACCAAGATATAAACTTCGGATGTATCCTTTAGAACCAAGTATTAACCCAAAATTAACTAATAGTTTAACTTTTTTTTCAAGTAATAACTTAGAAATAACTTGATTAACTCCACTAGCCCTATTATGCATAAAATCTTTGTTTCGAGTGTCTTCAAGTCCAATTATAAAATCAATTTCTCCTCGTTCAATTACTACTCGATCAATATCAGGATTTTGTGACTGGTAAATGATATAATCAACTCCTTTAATTTTTTTTGATTTATCAACGACCACACCTAATTTTAACTCAATTTTACTGCTAAATTTACTAATATCTTCAAATTTGTCATAAACTAAACAAAGTGATTGATAACCTAATTTCTCAGCAAATAAAATTAATTCCTGCTCATTTCCATTAGGTTTTACAAAATCAATCATTTTAGTATTAACTCCTGTACTAGTTTAAAGAATTCTTGCGCTCTTTTTAAAGATGTCTCTGCTTTAGTATGTTTTGCGATCTGACCCATCTCATATGTGAACTTTTTTCGTTTTTCACTTTCGAATTTATATGATTCTACTAGTTTTTCTGCATTTTGTTGTGATTCGGAAATATTCATTAACTCTTCTGCTTCATCTTTTGCTTGGCTGTATGAATCTAAAAAATGTTTTTCAAATTTTTTGTCTTCTATTAAAAAATAATAAACCAATGCATGAAATGTTAATGTATGTATCCCAATTGTTGTGTTAATTTTGTGATTATAATATGCTAATAGTGCAGTTGCAGAATAAAACATTGAATAATATGCTGTTGTTATTACCCATTCCTCTGCTTCAAATAAGTCAGAACATGAATCTAATAACTCTGCTGCAACTCTTAAAGAAATTTTTGATTTGTTAATGAAAAAGGTGGAATATTGTTCATCAGGTTTAATTATTCTATTTTCTTTAATTAATTCTTTAATTATTCTTGTAGATATTTGTATTTGTTTTTCGTTTACTATTTTAATTACCTTTTAAAATATTTTTTTGAAATAATAAATAATATTGTTCTGAACCAAATAAAATAACGTGATTTTTTATTATTTCATTTGCTAAATTGTATTTATTTGGTTTTGATATCATATCTAAATACCAATTTTCTTGCACTACATTAATATCTAATTTGTCGGGAAGAACGCTTAATTTTTGTTTGATTTGTTTTTTGAAATTTTCATCATTTTCTAAATCAGGTATTATGAACAACAGATCAAGATCACTTTTTTTTGTTTGAGTATGATTTGCATAAGAACCAAATAAAATGCATATGAAAAAACAACTATTTAATTCTTTAATTAACTTGCTTATTAATTTTATTGATGAATTTTTAGAAATTATTTGGTTTGTTCGAAAATTTTCTACTTCTGAAAATATTTTTTCATTTTTTGAAATATCAATAGCACATTGCTTTGACGCGCCAACTTTTTCATAAGTTATTACACCGTCTAAAATTAGTTTGTGAATAGCTTCGTATACTTGCCGATAATTAATTGTAGTTTTTAATGATAATTCTCTTATAGTCCATTTTTTAGATGGATTAATGACAAATTGGGATAAAATTTTTTTAATAATCATTATTACAAAAAGTAATAATATTATTACTAATTTAAATAATTTACTATTCTATCATTCCGATTAATTTGCAAGCATTACAAACCTCTCGTTTTGCAGGCTCCCCGCAAGAATCACACTTGCCAACTTCGCCTTCAATCGTAACACTCGATTTAATCACTTCGAGATTATTAATAAATTTATGAACTACATTTTTTTTAACTTCTGACCCTAAATCGTTTAATAGATCTCGTATTTGTGCTCTGTAAGATTCTCCAACATAAGGACATTCTGTAAATCCAACTCCAAATCCCATTAAAAGTGCATATGTTGCAACTTCTTTTTCTGAACAAAAATATAGTGGTTTTACTCTTTGAGTAAACAATTTATTTTTTTTAACTCCCGTTACAGGTCCAAGTTTTGCTTGAACTTCTGTTTGTGCTCGAAAAAAGTTCATCATGATTGCTTGAGATTCATCATCTAAGTTATGTCCCGTAATTAGCTTATCATATCCTTTAGAATACTTATTCATCAAGTATCGTCTTAAAACACCACAAATATTGCAAGGTTTTAAGTGACTGAATTTTTCTGATTTTAATAATTGATCAAGTTTTTTTCCAAATTTTCGTTCAAAACTTATAATTTTTAAATCAATAAAGTAAGTATTGCAAAATAATTTTAAATCTTCTAGCGTTTTCTTCCTATAACTTCTAATTCCTTCATCTATTGCAAGCGCGACTATTTTACCTTTACTATCAATTTTTTCACAGTATTTTTTTACTAAATATAAAACTGATAATGAGTCTTTCCCTCCACTTGTAGCAACACAAATATTATCACCTGGAGTTATTAACTCATATTTTTCTATTGTATCAAAAACTGTTTTTTCAAAATATTTTAGAAAATGTTTTTTGCATAACTTAGATTCTTGACTTACTGCCTTTTGATCACATTCAACACACTTCAATTTTATCCTCCTGAAACAACACTCAACAATTTCACACTATCAAAATCACTTAATTTCTCATCAAGTAACACTAATTCATCATTACAAACAACAATTACTGTTTCTGGATTAATTTTTAAATCCAGTAGTAGATTTTTAACAGTTCCTTGAAAGTCAATTTCAATATTTTTATTTTCTTTTTCAATAAATACTTTCATTTTATTCCTCTAACCAATAATGCTAAATAATACAATAATTCATTAACTTTTAGTTTTAATTCAAGCATTGGTGGCAAATTATGTTTTACATATGAATATTTAATTTCAATTTTTTTATGTGAAAATACTTGATTAAATATGTGTTCTAGTCTGCGTTTATGAAATTTTGAACTAACAATTGTAATCGATTTAATTTTTTCTTTTTGTAATTTTTCCCATACAAATATCGCATTTTGAATTGTATTTTGTGATTTATCTTCAATTATAATTTTTTTGATATCAATTTTTTCTGAAACTATAACTCGCATAAGTTCAGCTTCAGGTAATGGTAAATTAACAATACCACCAGATAATACAATTTTTTTATATTCACCCGTTTTAAACAATCTAATTGCCCTATAGATTCGCTCCATCATAAGTTTTGGCATTCCTTTAATTAAAATTCCTGATCCTAAAACAACTAATATTTTTTCACTTGCCATTTTTTAGTTGTTCTAATTCAAGACTGATGCTTTCTGAATCATAAGTTAACAGAGGATTTAATAAAATGATTCCTTTGCAGCTCAAATCTCTAATTACCTCAAGTTCATTAATTGTATCTCCCGTAACTAAAATATTATTACATCCAAAAAACTTTTGTTCAAATTCTTCAGTTGTTATTTTTTCAACTTTTATTGGTTCTGGACTAAAACTATTCAACAAATCTAAATATTCACCAAATAATTCTTCAAAATAAATAAATTGAATTGTACATCCGCGCCGCATCATTCTAATTGCTGCGAGAACACTTTTTTTATTTTCAAGTAAACAACTAACTCGTCCTGTAACTCCAACAGGAAGTCCTCCACCACATTCGTTTTTTTCATGATAAATATATGCACTATCTTGTAATTCGATTCCAATCTCCAAATCAGGCTTTTTTAATTTAACTTTTAATCCAAATTCTTCAACAATCCTTGCACCTATTTCTCTATCAGTTTCAATTGAGGTCTTTTTAAAACTTTTATTAGTTCTAGTAGTACTTACTCTAAATGTGCTGACTCCTTTTAAATTTGATCTAACATATTCAATTACTTTTTTTGAAATTAATTCAAAATCAAGTTCTACCTGTTGTGCAATAGACACAGTTACAAGTCCAAAAACTCGCTGTAAAACATTAACAGAATCAATTGATTCAGCTTCTAAAAATATTCTTCCACGTATTTTTCGAATACTGCATTCAATTTCAGATTTATTCATTTGTTTTTTTATATTTTGAACTAATTGTTTTTCAAAAAATTCTCGATTTTTGCCTTTCAATGCAAGTTCTCCATATCTACAAATTATGCAAACCATTATTTCCTTGTAATCAAAGTAAGACTTATAAAGCTTAGTATTTAAATGATTTATAAACCCTGATTTAGCTGTTATAACAGTATGAAAAGAGTAACGAAAGTTATTTAAAATCATATTCTTATTTTAATTTAGATTATTTATGACGGATCAATTTAAAAGAAGTATTGCATTTAAAATTAAAATTAATGACGTTCTTAATTCCATTTATACTAAACAGGAAGGATTTGACCCTAATTTTGTTTCTTTTGGCAAAAAACAAGTTTCTAGAGTAAACATTATTGGAGTTGTCGTATCTAATTCAACTGAAGAAAATCAAGTTTCTTTTCAAAATTTGTTAATTGAGGATGGAACTGGACGTATTTCATTAAGATCTTTTGAAACTGAATCTAAATTTGACGCAGATGTTGGTGATATTGTCCAAGTTATTGGTAAAATTCGCGATTTTAATGGAGAAAGGTATCTTATTCCTGAAATTGTAAAAAGAATTGATCCTAGCTGGGTTCAAGTAAGAAAAAATGAATTAGATTTTTTTTACTCTGAATTTTATGATACTTCTAGTCCAGTACCTACTACAAGTCCAAATTTAAGCACTTCAGATCAAACTGAACCAAAAGTTGAGGAAGAAATAGTGGAAAATGTTGTTTCTAATCAGACAACAACACCTGAAAATACTCCCTCGCCTAAGCTTGCAGAACCAGAAGATAAAGCAACTAAATTAATTAATATTATAAGATCGCTCGATTCAGGCAGAGGTGCAACTTATGAAGATGTTTTAGAAAAATCAGATAATGATTCTACGGATTCTTTAATAAAAAATCTTATGATGGATGGAGAAATTTTTGAAATATCTCCTGGAAAGTATAAAGTTTTAGAATAAATTTATCCAATCATAACACATTGCGCATGAGGTATTTTTTGTATATGTAAAACATTTTCTTCAGAGATTAATTTATGTTTGATTGCAAATTGAACTGAAATTGCACCAGTAAAAATTAACATATATGAATTTTTCATGATTTTTTCTAAATCAGAAATCTCCATTTCTTCTCCAGAATAATAATTAGAACTTAAGTCGAGAAATGCATCTCCTTCTTCAAAGGTTTTACCTAAAATATCTTTATCAGTTATAGTAATTAGAATTCCTCTTTCAGAAGTTTTCTTGCCAACAATAAGTTTCATTTTTCTTAGATTTTACTTTTTACAGTGTGTTTTGCACCACAAGCCATACATCTTAAGTACAAAAATGGACCTTCTTTCATTAGTTTAGTATCAGGTTTACCACATTCAGAACATAATAAAAATTCCATTGCGTATTTTTTGATTTTTTCATTAATTTTTGATGCGGGAACTTTTGATCCGAGTATTAAAGCAGTCCTAGTTAAATTTCCAGGCGTTGCAAGTTCACGAAGTACATATTTTAGAACATGATTAGCATCTCTTGTTAGAGCTGCTGCGACTTGATGAAAATTAGAAATTATAGTTTTATTTCCTTGAAAATGTCCCATTACTTTAGGAATTTCGAATCTTTCTGCACTAAATGCAATATCGGGCAGTTCATCTCTTGCTTTTTTGAGCATTTCTTCATATTTCATTTTATAAGCAAAGAATTGGCCTCCTCTTAAAAAGCTTTTGATTTAATCCAAACACTCTCGCAAACATAATAGACATAACATGATACCACCTCAATAATTCTCAAACAAAAATCAAATTTTTACTAACATAATTATTTAATTTTAAAATAAAAAATAAAAAATAATTTACTTATTTCTTATATAAAAAACAAAAGGTTTAAAAACAGAAAATTTATTTATTTCTATATATGGTTCTAGAGTCAATTATCAAACCACTTCAAGCAGAAAAAAAACCATGGGAAATGTTTTTTTATGGTATGATAGTTGCATCAATTGGACTGTTTCTTGGTTATTGGATTTTCAAAGATCGTGCTGATTTAGTTATGGTTTTCTTAACTACATTTGCATGCATTTCTATAATGTTTCACACAATTCGTGCTGAAGAAAAAAAAGATATAGTTTTAGAGGGTGAAGGATCTATTCTAAAAGAGCATTCTAAATTAATTGCATTTTTCTCATTTTTATTTTTAGGTACTATGGTTGCATGGGTTATTTGGTATGTTGTTTTACCGACTGGAATGACTAATATGTTATTTAATCAACAAGTATCAACAATTACTGAAATTAATAATCCAATTAAAGGTCATGTAACTGGTTTTGCAGCAAACATAGGATTATTCAATAAGATTTTTTTTAATAATGTTAAAGTTATGATTTTTTGTATTTTATTTTCATTCTTTTATGGTTCGGGCGCAATATTTATTTTGATGTGGAATTCATCAGTAGTGGCCGCAGCCATGGGAGGAATCATTCGTGGCGAACTAGCAAAGTATACTTCATTTGGATTTGATTCATTCATTGCAGCAACCCAGATATCAACATATTCTTTTTTTAGATATATGATCCATGGTCTTCCCGAGATGATTGCTTATATGATCGCAGGATTAGCTGGAGGAATAATTAGTGTTGCAGTTATTAGACATGATTTAGAAGAAGATAAATTTCAAAAAATAATGTTTGATTCAAGTACGCTTTTACTTTTAGCAATTTTTGTTCTTTTAGTAGCAGGGCTTATTGAAGCATTTATTACTCCTGTATTATTTTAGAAGTTTATTATATTTAATAACTAAAAAAAAAGAATTAAACTAAATAAATTTATTTTCTTAAGAAGTTTTTATCCAAACCAAGCTCCAAGTCCTACTTGTTTTTCTTTTTCTTTCCCAAATACTCCTTCAATTCTTCGTTTAACAAGTTCCAAGGTTTGTTTCATAAAAATTGGTAAATTATATTTATTTGATAAACTAATTGATGGTTCTAAATATTTCACAATAGATCCTTCAGAAATAGTAAATATTATTTTACCTCCACAATTTGTACAAAGTCCAATCATTGGCGGTCGACGATATTTGGTATTACATTTAACACACCTAAATTCTTGCATAGAAAACTTACGTAAATTTCCTTTAATATCTCGAATAAAATGTTTATCAATTATAAGTCTTGCAACATCAGATTCATCAACTGCCCTTATAGACTCTGCAATTTTCATCTGACCTAACAATTTATCTTGCATAGAAGGAATTGTTTTATATGCACTACATAATACTCCACAATTAAAATTATCTGTGTCATGAGTAAACATCATTTTTTCATATTGTTCTTCTGTATCAAGTACTTCATTTATTTTTTTGATTTTGATATCCCATGGTTTTTTGTATTCAAGTGCAGCCTCATATAATTCTAAAGGGTATTTACCAACTATATCCATGTTAAATACCATATCATCTACTTCTGATGGAATAAGTACTGTTGTTAAAACTAGAGGTGCATCCATCGTAGATCCCCTAGAAGAAGGTAAATATCTTTTTGAAAAATTTAAAAATGCATCTAAACACAAAAATAAACAACTCTCATCCCCATCAGTATCTCGCCTCATTGCAGCGTGCATATAAGGATGTGCTAAAAATCCTTGCGTTTTTGAAAATCCAATTATTCTTCCCAAAATTCCTGCACTTGTGTGTGGTGCGAGTCCAATAATTAAATGTCCAACTAGTTCTTCTTTTGATCTTAAATTATAATACGGTTCTTGACCATATACGCGAACTAATAAATCATCAATAAATTTTGTTGTCCTAAATAATATTGTATCACATGCTTCATCAGGACTATCAGGACAACAAGGAAGTACAACATCTTGAGGTTTTATTTCCAGTATTTGATTTTCATTAGTTAATTCTTTTCCATAAATATCTTTAGTATATCCTAAACTTACTAATTTGTCAACACTTACAAATATTTCTTTTGGTTTAAAATGAGTTAGTGGTAATTCACTTGCATCATATCTTATAGTTCCTTCTTTATTTACATGAATTTTATGTATTGCTCTTAATATTCCTTTAATTATGTGCTCAGGTGTTCTATCTCTATTTCTTGTTTCGCGAACACCTTTAATTAAATCAGGATATGTTCTAGTTCCAAGTTTTTTAAGCATGCTTTGAAAAATATCTTTAATTGGTATTTCTTGTTTTTTGTAAGCTTGAGTTTTTCCATGTTTGGGACATTCTGATTCATCAATTTCACCACAAATAGAACAAGTATATTTTCTTACAGTCAATGCCCAGCATTTCTCGCACATAGTAAGTACGGTTTTATGCCCACAACCAGTACATTCATATGTTGGAAAATCTGCAGTTACTTTTCCAGCGTCTAGTGCTGATTGAAAACATTTAAGTCGTCCACCTTCTTCTCCAATTGGAAATAATACGTGAGGACTCCCAATTAATTTTCGCATTTTAGCTTTTTCGGGGCGTCCCATACGACTTCCTATAAATGTTCCATTTTTATCTCTCAAAAATATTTTTGAGAAATTATTTATGAGTCCATTAACGCCACGTTCTGCATTTTCTTCTAGTTCTATCCACTGACTCATTTGAATTTTATTTTCCATATAATTTTTAATAAAATACCATAGTATTTGTGTGTGATCTTTATCTAAAACTGCGTATTCATTTGCGGAAACTATATGTGGAATTCCAACAATTTCAAGTAATCTTTTGGGAGCTGCTTCAATAAATAAAATTCCTTTTAATGTTTTTTCTCCTTCTTTTTCTATTTTTATTTTAACAAGCCAATTCATAAGTTCAATAAATTCTTTTTTAGTTATAGAGTTCCAGTGATATGTGAATCGCGGATGTAATGGAATTTCAAATGTTTGAGATAATTTTATTGAAGTCTCAGAATTTATATTTCTAATAAATGGATTTTTTATTATTTTTTGAAAAAATTCTGCAGGAATTCCTGTATATTCGTGCATTTTTTCATAATCAAGTGATCCTAACATATTTACTGCAGATTTTTCGAGTTCTTGAATCCACCATTCTTCACAATATCCTGCAGGAACTAATGGATGTGCACGATCAAAAAAATCACCATAATTAATCAATACATCTCCCAAATATAATATTTCAACAAAATCTTTTTTGACTTTTTTTGCTTCTGATTCTGAATTTAATCTAACGACGCTACCATCATTTAATTTTACAATTGGTCCTTCAATTACGTCACAAGGAGTATATGTTGCACCTTTTCCTGGCCGTTCTACTTTAAGTTGTGTTCCAATAGCAATATAATCTCGAAGAACATGCATGGTTGCAGGATGAATACTTTGGGCACTATATCCCGACGTTCTTGCTCGCCCGTATCTTAATCTAAAAGCTCCATTTCGTAAAGGATGTCCAAGTATTGGCCTTCCTGCAACTAAATCTTTAATGTATGTGAAATCAGGTTTAATTTTTTCTTTTTTATCCCCGCTTGATTTTGCTTTGGCACCTTTTGATTTTGCTTCTTTTTGAATTTTCAAAAATTCTTCTAAAAATCCCCAATGTTCCATCCCAAAATCTTTACCCCACGCATTTAATTGTTTCCACAGTTTTGGTGCTTTTAATGGGATGCAACTACTATGAATTAAACAATATCCACTACGAATAAAATTAGTGGGAATTCGAGAGAGATCTTTTTGATTTGAAACTTCTATTTTCTCGCTAGGATCTCCACTTATTTCTACAGGAACATTTTTTACGATAAATAATGATTCTTCTTTACTTGGAAAATATTGTAAATTGGTAACTCGCTCATGATAATCGGATATTTCAGTAAAACATCTTTTTGCTTCATCATCAGTCGGATCATATTCTGCATATCCCATATTTTTTCGTACGTAATCAGCAATAATTACTGACCAACTAGCAGCAGTACCTCCTGCATTCCTAATAGGGCCTGAATAATTTAAACAAAAATATTCTCCTTTACCATCAAATCTTTTTTTGATTTCTACATTTACTAATCCCTCTATAGGCGAACTTACAACTCCAACAGTACCATATGCGAATCCTACTCTTATTCCAACTTCTATTGCTTCTCGTTTATCTTTAAATTTACAAAATTTTTCTTGTGCAACTTCAAGTGCAATTTGTAGTGCAACTCTCCAATCAAGAGCACTATATTCTGCTTCTAATTCTTGAATTCTTTTATCCACTCCACTTCCAACTATTTGTGGTGCAAGAACTGAAATAAGACCTACTACTCGCTCAGCCATAGTTTCTGCTAATTGAACTTCAACTTTAGTATCAGGGTCTATTCCCATAAGTCTTGCTTTATTTGCTAGTGCATACTCATTTAACAATATCTTTTTCATAGAATCAAAATATTCTTGCATTTCGCTTGATGCGACAGTCATAAATGTTCATCTCCTGAAAATTTCAAAATTTTTGCTTTTCTTGTTTGTAAATTAACGATTGTTACTCGTCCAGGTTGTGGTTTTAAACCTAACTTTTCTTGATAATCAGTAGTTGCAAGCCAACAACTACAATTAAGCATTGTAACTCCACGATAATTGGATGCTGAAACTCTATGTATATGTCCTGAAATAAAAAAATCGGGAACTGATTCAATTACTAAATAATCTTTGTCAACATCAGGAAGATATAATGTTGATTTGTGTGTTGGTGCAAGATGTCTTCGCTTAAGTAAAAATTCCATTATTAAATCTACTCTTTCTTGCCCTCCAAGACTTCTTATTCGCTCAATTGCATCAGCATAATAAATAAAACTAAATCCATGATACATTAAAACATTAAAACCTACAAAATCAGGTGTGCTATCAATATTAACAATTGAAGGACTTGATACAATAACTGCATTTTCAAGTTCATATAATGCTTCAGCATAATCTTGATATATTGGAGGTTGGGGTTCTGCAATTCTCATAGCGTCGTGATTTCCAGGGATTATTATAATTTTTATGTGCTTGGGAATTTTTGCTATTTGTCTTGAAAATTCAGAATATTGTTCGTAAATATCAGTTATTTCAAGATCATTATCTTGTCCAGGATAAATTCCAACTCCTTCAACAACATCTCCAACAATAAATAAATATTTAACTTTTCGAGCAATTTCTCGTTGGTTTTCACTTCCATGTTCAACTCGCATCCAATTCAAAAATTTATCAAATGCTTCATGTAAAAAATATTTGGATCCGAAATGTAAATCACCAATAAATATAGCATAACTTTCTTCAGGTGATTTTTTTACTTCTTTGTATATTGGAATATCTGGAAAAATGAGTGAATTTGCAAATATAATATTATTACCTAAATTACCTTCAACACCAACACATTCGTCAAGAACACAATCTTTTGCTGCAATTAATTGTTCTGATTTATTTTTTGAAATTAATACTTTAAATCTTCCTGTTAAATCTTCAAGTTCAAAAATTATATTTCCATTTTTTGTTTCTTTTTTATCAGTAATAAGCCCAATTATTGCCACTTTATCTCGTTCTTGTTTTAATTTTAATTTATTTATTGATGTTGCACCCATTAGTTCCTTTCTGTTAAGCAATATTTTTCTAAGAGTTTTATATCGTTCAGAAAAATATGATACAAAATCTTTAACTTCTCTTTTTTTTGGTGGATTATTATATGAACTTATTATTTTTACCATTCCTTCAGAAACAAGAGGTGTTTTATCATATGCAGGTTTTTCAGAACTAGACTTAGTTACATTAGTAGAACTTGAAGAATTATTAGTATTAGAACTTGAATTTGATTTATTATCCGATTCAGAAGCTGACTTAGATAACTTATGTGAATTAACTAAATCAATTTCAGATAAATGTAATTGATAAAGATTTTTTTCAAAATCAGTTAAGAATTGATCATAGTTATCTAAATTATTTATTTTATCCATTACGTCCTTATTGACCATTATTCCGCGAGCTAGTAAAAGTTTCACAATTTCTTTTTTTTTTACTAATTCATCTGCATTTGTCATTTTAAAAGTATAATATTCATTTAAAAAATAATGAATATAAAATATTTAAATTTTAAAGAATTACAAATCTAATTCTTTTTTTAGAATGGTTTTAACACTAATTTCAACATTTTTAGGAAGACTCATAGTAATTTCACGCGTTCTACCATATCTTCCTTTTGAAATTATTTTTGCATTTATCATTCCAATCATATCAAGCTCGGCAATAATATCAGATATTCTTCTTTGCGTTAATGGTCTTTGACCAATAAGTCCACAAACTTTTTGATATACTTCATAAATATCTCCAGTAAAAATATTTTTGCGACTATCAAGACTCATTATGGCATATAATGTTGCTTGGAACTGTTTTGGTTGAGTTCTAACAATATCTATCATTCGATCTTTCTCAATTTTATCTTCAGCAATATCTAAATGTGCAATTTTAACAAGAGTTTCACCTTCACGTTCAGCAATTTCACCTGCAACTCGTAAAAGTTCTAATGCACGCCTGGCATCCCCATGTTCTCTTGCAGCATATGCAGCACATTTTTCTATCAAACCAGTTTCTAAAACACCATCTTTGAATGCTTCTTTAGATCTATTTCGTAAAATATCTTGTAATTGTATTGCGTTATATGGTGGAAAAACTAATTCTTCTTCACTTAAACTTGATTTGACTCGCGGATCTACATGATTAATAAATATTAGATCATTAGATATTCCAATCAAAGAAATTTGTGCATTTTTGAATTCTGCATTGATTCGAGTAAAATTATAAAGTATTTCATCTCCTGTTTTTTTAACTAATTGATCTATTTCATCAAGTATTAATAAAACTAATTGCTTTTCTTTGTCAATTGTTGAATAAAATATTTTGTATACTTCATCTGTTGGAAGTCCTGTTGCAGGTATTTCTCGTCCAAATTCATTAATTAATTGAGCAATTAACCTATATTCAGTATCTGCTATTTTTTTAAGTTTGCAATTAACATATATTATTTTAAGCGCTAAATTATTTTTTGCAGCTACTTGTTGCATTTTATTGGTTATATGTTTTACAGATAATGTTTTACCAGTTCCAGTTTTACCATATAAAAAAATATTGGATGGTTTTTCCAAACGAAGACTAGGTGCTAAAATCTTTGCGATGTGTCTTATTTGTTCATCTCTATGGGGAATGTTTTCTGGAGTATAATTAGCTTGTAGACTAGCTTTTTCCTTAAATAAAGGTTCTTTCTCTAAGAATTCTTCAAAAAAATCGGCTATCCCCTTTTTTTCCATAATATTTCCAGAAGAAATGGAGGTTTAAAAGCTTTTTCATTTATAATTATCCTGAAAACCACCATTTAGAAGTGCTGAAAATGTTAAAAACAAATAACTCAGTGATTTTTAAATAAAAAATGAATTAACTCTGACCCCTCCATTTCCTATGGAACCCTTAATATAATAAAAAACCACTTAAACTGTTATTTTTAGTTATTTAGTAAGATATTGCTAAGTTTAAACTCAAAAAAACAGAAAAAAACGTACTATAATAATAATATATAATGTATTCTATAATATATATAATATATAATAATTTTCAATATAGAAAATAAAAAAAAATCAAACCTCAATTTCTTTTGCAAAAAAAATCAAAACTTCTCTTTTTATACTTTATATACTTATTATTCCTTTATTTCCTTTGTTTCCGTTACTACACAAGTTCCATGAGAAATCAAGGGGTAACAGCATTTATAAATAAAGAATTTAGAATACTAATTTATACCTTAAATAGCAAAATCAATTCAATTTATTAAAAATTTATTTGGTCATATTAAAATTAAGTGGGTGATCCCATATATTTAAGCAATCGACGCAGTTTCAAATAAATAAGTTTAAATACCTAAATATTTCTTTATTTTTTCCATGTTACTAGTTCATATAATAATATTAATCATAGCATCATATGTTCTTATTAAAAGCGCAGACTTATTTGTTGATGGTTCATCAAAGATTGCAAAACTTCTTGGAGTTTCTGATTTAGTTATTGGTTTAACTCTAGTTGCAATTGGAACCTCTCTTCCTGAATTTGCATCTTCATTAATTGCATCAATTCAAGGACAAGCAGGAATGGCTGTAGGAAACGTTCTTGGTAGTAATATTGCAAATATTTTGTTAATTTTAGGAGTTTCAGCTTTATTTGCTAATTTAAAGACTACAAGAGAAATGTTAGATCGTGATGGTATGATTATGATTTTTTCTAGTATATTGTTTTATTGGTTACTTGTAAGTGCAAGATTTGATTTTGTGATAGCTCATCCAGTTATAATTAGAATTATAGGATTTATTATGATTTTGATGTTTTTTGCATATTTAATATATGTTTCTCAAAGTAGACTTGGCAAATCAACACAACAAAATTTTGAAAAGTTCTTAGTTTATTTTTTAAATGTCAAATTCGTTAAAGATCTATATATTATTATTTCAAAAAAAGATCCTGAAAAAATTCATGATAAAGAAAATAAAGAAAGACAAATTAACTTGAAAAAATCTGATTTTTGGCATGAATTCTTAATTATTTTGGGTAGTTGTGTCGGAATTATTCTAGGTGCTAACTTTTTTATTCGTGAAGCTACTTGGTTTGCAGAGTTTTTTGGTGTTACTGGTGGTGTTGTTGGGTTAACTTTAGTTGCACTTGGTACATCTCTTCCTGAATTATCTGTGTGTGTTGTAGCTGCTAAAAAAGGTCTTGGTGATATGGTTGTAGGGAACATTTTAGGTAGTAATATAGCAAATATTCTTTTTGTTGGTGGGTCTGCAATGGCAATTTCTCCTGCGATTTTACCTCAAGCAACCCTTACATACACATTTTCATTTGTGATTGCAACTGCATTATTACTTTTACTTTTTATTCGGTCTGGTTGGCAAATTAAACGGTTTGAAGGTGGGTTATTTCTTTTGGGATATGTTGGTTTTTTAGCATTAATTTACTTTGGAATTATTGTATAAATCATTACTTTAATTGTTAATTAAATAATATTATAGGTCAAATAAGCTTTTTTTTTCAATTTCCGTATTTTGATTAGGTGTATTGCGGAATAACACTAAATGTGATTAATAAGGTTTAAATTCTAATCTGCATGTGATATTAAATAGGTGATGACATAAAATGGCAAAAATGCCAGCAGAAGTTCTTGAAACTCTTGTTAAAAAGTTTCAAAAGTCACAACTAGACTTTGTTGAATTAGTTGAACATGAAACAAAAGAAATTGCAGAAGGTACTATTCAATATAAACATGAGTATCATGCAAGACAAGGAGATCATTATTTTGTTTTAGAAGATGAATTAATAGATCACTTCTATGATGATAACAAAACTAGAAGATTATCTTTAACAGTGCAAAGTGCATTTAATCAAGATGTTTTGTTAAGTTATGGAACTCAGCGTCAATTTGATTCAAAAGGTAATCATGTTAGTAGATTATTACGTGAATTAGATAAATCTGATTTAATAAAATCTGACTATGTATTACTTGGAGAATTAGCATTATATTTAGCAACAAATGTTGATTCAAAATTACATGATCCAAAACTTCAGGCTCATGCAGCTTAAAATTAATTTTTATTTTTTTATTTTATTCATTAAAATTAGTAGATTATAATTTCTTTTTTTTTTAATAATATTATTTTAGAAGTATGAAATATGGGGCTGTTGGGATTTGAACCCAAATCCGACGGTATCTTCATCAAAGCGACATACCAATAGTTTCAGTCATTGACTTAACGTCTCATCGCTCCGAAATTGGAGCCGACTATTCTAGCCAGGTTGTACCCTTATTAGTAATAACTAACAGGTTTATACTACAGCCCCATTTAGACTTAAGTATCTGACTATTGTCTTCAAGAATTCAAAGCTTCTTTTTAAAGCTTTCTTTCAATATAAATATAGAAAAATAAAATAATTTATTTTTTGTTGAGTGCAATTGTTGTTCTTTTTTCTTTAGTTGGTGTTTTTTTGGTTAATTTTTTGGTTGTTTTTTTCTTCACTACTGTGTCCATTATTTGGCTAACTTTTAAAATTTCTTCAACCATTTCATCTTGTTTATTTTCAACTATTTGTTTTTTCTTTTTATTTCTAATAATTAGTTCAACAACTAAAATTATTGCAACTAAAAAAACTAATGCTAAAATTAAAAAAAATAAATATGAGTTCCAAAAACTTTTAGATTTTTTTGTAATTATTACTTCTAAATTATCTTGGTAATTTATCTTTTCTCCAATTATCTTGCCATTAATTATTAATTTGTGATTTGATTCTTTTAATTCTTCTAAATCTAAATCAACATTGATTAGTAATGTTTCTGTTTGATTTTCATTAACAATTATTTTTGATTCGGTTGGTGTTGCCCAACTATTATCTTGAGTTTCTATTGCAAATATTGCTTTTTTATCTGTTGGATTAGTAATTATTAATTTTATTTCAACGTCAGTTTCATTTTCTACATTAATAGTTCCAGAACTTCCATACCCATTCAAATCTAATTTTAGTAATTTTTCTGTGCTAGTTTGTTCAGTAACAATATTTTCTTCAAACGAAGTTGTATCAAAATCAGTTGAATTAGTTTGTGTTTGATTATTGGCTGTATTAATTTGTCCTAATTTCCAAACTCCACCAATTACAATTAAAATTATGATTAAAACTAATGATATTCCAATTAAGATTTTCCAAATTCCAAGCTGATTTCCAGTTTGTTTATATTTAACTTGTTCTTCTCGAGATTTTTTCAAACTCTTTCGAATTGGGTGTAATATTAATAAAATAACACCTAAAGCAACAATTCCTGCAATTAACCAAAACCAAATATTTTCATAACATTTTTTTGCTCGTGTAACTTCAAATGAAAAGTTTTCTAAATAATCTATTTTTTCTCCAGTAATTGTTCCTTCAATTTCTACTTTAAAATTTTGTGTTTTTAAAATTTCATAATCTGGAATGATTGTAACATCAATTGTTTTTGTAGTATTTGGGTTGATTTGAACTAATGAATTATCAAATTGTATCCACCCATTATTACTTTGAATTTTAAAAATTGCTGTTTTATCGGTTGGATTTTTAATAGTTATTGGAACATTTATTTTTGTTTGATTGGTTGCAATTAGTTTACCATTAGTAGTATCAAGTTCACTTAAATCAGTTTGAACTAATTTTTCAGAACTAGTATTTTGAGTAATTATTGCACTATTATTTATGTCAGATTCAGGAGTTATAGTTTCATTTAATGAATCATTATTAACTTCTTGTAATCCGTAATAAGTTCCAACTGCGATAATTCCAATAATAAAAATAATACCTAATATTAATAATAAAATTTTCAACCATTTGGATTGTTTTGATTGTTGTGCTGTTTCGTATGAGCCTGTATATCTTACTGAATCTAATTCCTTCTTAGTTTTTCTTTTAGTTGTTTTTTGTTCAGTTTCAAATTCAGTTTCGTCTAATTCAGAATAATCGTCTGATTTGTTTTTTTTACTAAATTTAAATAATAATCCTGCAAGTCCAATTACCAAAACTAATAACAATAATAGTAATAACCATAACCATTCTGAGTTTAGTAAACTTTTTTCTCCAACCTGCACAAAGAATTCTTGATTGTATTCTTGTTCAGTGCCTAAAACTCCTACATATAGTGTTGCTTTATAGAGCATTTCAGGTACGTCTTCAGTTGGTTCAATTAGTAAATTAATTATTTGTCCTTCACCTGGTGCTAGTTCTAAATTGTAAGTATCCAGTTTAATCCAAGGACTTGAATCAAGACCCATAACATATTTGGTCTTTTTAATTCCATTATTTCTAATTATTAATTCGTGTGTTGTTAAATTATAATCAACTGCAATATCATCATTTAATTGTTCGAACTCAATTTTGTATGCATCTTCTGAATTTTTAACGCCTACTAGAATTTCATTGGTTCTTGTTTCATTATCTAAATTATGGATTGTAACTGTTAGTTTAGTTAAGTAATCTCCCTTTGCAGTTTCAGGTGTTACGCTTTCAAGATTAAATTCATTGAATTCTCCGCTTTCTAAAACACCATCTGTGCCTTTGGTTAAATTAATCCATTCAGGAGCTTCATAAATTAAATTATATTCAAGATCTCTAGTTCCTTTATTTTCAATTAAAACTGTATTATCTTCAGATTCTCCGTTAACTACATATAGGCTTACATCTTCTTGAACTGAATCAAAAATTAAGTCATAATCATAGCAGTTTTCAGGTGTTAATAAGAATGTGTGATTTCTTAATTCATCTCCTTTTGAACTAATACTTTTTACTAAAACTTCGTAAGTTTCATTATGTTCTTTTGTAGGAATTGCAAGTAAATTAAATGAGCCTGTTTCTTCAGGTAATAACGCAACAGTTTCATTAGTTAGCGCAACCCATTCAGGTCCAACAATATCTAAATAATATCCATTGGTAAATTCTGCATTATTTAATATGTTTAAATCAATTTGATTTGCTGCATTTTGACATACTGCATAATTTTCTTGAGATAAAATAGTGTAATCATAACATTTGTTAATATCTAAATTTATTTCAGAGATTCCCTGCATGCCACTTTCTTTGGCGAGAACAGTAAGGATAATTGATTGATTTCCATATATTTCACAAGGGAGATTTACAAATGCATTAACTTCTTGTTTTTCTCCAGGTGTTAGAATTAATAAGTCAGTACTTAGTGTTATATATTCTGAGTATTGATCAAAGCTTAGTTTGTATGTTTCAGTGTGTTTTCCTGTATTATATATTTCGAATGAATATTCTGCAGGTGTACAAGGACATACTCCTTCTTCTAGCTTTTGTTCATATTTTTGTAATATTTCAATATTTTTACAATTTTGAACATTTAGAACTTGATTTAATTCTTTTTCTAAACCAAGTGTTGTTTGAATTTTAGTTATTAATTCATATTCTCCGCGCGCATCACAAGGTATGTTAATAAAGTTGTTAAAACTCTTCTTTTCTCCTTGTTCTGCAATAAAGAAGTTTGGTGCAGTTATTGCCCAATTTTGAGCCTCACCTGCTAAACTAACACTATATGAACTAATTATGTCTCCTGTATTTTGGACGACTATTAGATTTTCTTTTACTTCACATGAGCAAACGTTTAAATCTTTTTGCTGTGAAAAAGCCCAGAAATCTTCTTGTAAAGCGCTAGCTGCGCTAATTAACGTTATTAATATTAATAAACTGATTATAATATATTTTAGGATATTTTTACTACTCATATTAGACACCCTCGATTTGTTACTACAAAATAGAGGTTACTATTTAAATGTTTCTTTTTTTTAAATGACATATCTAAATTGGGGATATTTTTGACTTTTAAACAATAATGGATAATTTTAAATAAAAATAATTAACAATTGTTAATTATTGTGGATTTAAGGCAAGAAATTGAAATTTGGTATTTAATTCCAGCTATTCGAAAAAATCTTGCTTTTTACCTAAAAGAAGAAGGGATCAAACAAAAAGAGATTGCACAGCTCTTAAATTTAACTCCTAGTGCAATTTCACAATATATTAAAAAAAAGAGAAGTAAAGAAGATTTACTGTCGCTTGATATGATCTCAAAAATTAAAGAATCCACTAATAGAATAATTAAAAAATTAAATTTTACTGATTTAATAAAAGCAAAACAAGTAGTAATTGCAGAATTTCATTTTTTATGTGAATACGCGTATAAACAAAAATTAACTTGTGAAATTCATAAAAAAAAGAATTCAAATTTCAAGAATTGCAATGTTTGCTTTAATAATTGTAATTAAATATGGTGATTATAATGAAAACAATTTATTTGGATAATGCAGCAACAACCAAAACCGCACCAGAAGTTTTGGATACAATCAATTCTTTTAATGATGAAAGTTATGGTAATCCATCTTCACTGCATCATTTAGGAAGATTATCAAAAAAAGCACTAGATTTTGCAAGAATTAATATTGCAAATAAACTTAATGCAGCTGCAAGTGAGATAATTTTTACTAGTGGTGGCACTGAAGCAAATAATCTAGCAATATTTGGTATTTGTAATTCAAGAAAAGATAAAGGAAATCATATAATAACTTCTAAATTTGAACATCCATCAGTTCTACAATCGTTTGAACAATTAAAAAAACAAGGGTTTGAAGTAGACTTAGTAAATATTACTGAAGAGGGGATTGTTGATTTGGATCATCTTAAATCATTGTTAAAACCAAAAACTATTTTTGTATCAATAATGCATGCTAATAATGAAGTTGGGACAATTCAACCAATTAAAGAAATTGCAGCGATTTGTAAACAAACAAAATTTAGTGAGAATCAAAATATTATTTTTCATTCTGATTGTGTTCAATCTTTTACTAAATTACCTCTTGATGTAAAAGAGTTAGGTGTTGATTTAATTTCTATTTCGTCACATAAAATTCACGGTCCAAAAGGAGTTGGTGCACTATATATTAGAAAACTATTACCATTAACTCCTATTTTGTTTGGTGGGAGTCAAGAAAAACTTAAACGTGCAGGCACAGAAAATATTGCAGGAATTGTTGGTTTTGCAAAAGCAATTGAATTAATAACTGATAAAGATATAAAAAAAATGTCTGAGTTACGGGATTATTTAATCGAAGAACTTCTAAAAATTTCTGATACTAAATTGAATGGTTCACAAAATTTGAGACTTTGTAATAATATTTCAGTTGTTTTTAATTTTATTGAAGGAGAAAGTCTTTTGATGCATTTAGATTTAGAAGGAATTTGTGTGTCTACAGGTAGTGCTTGTTCTTCAATGGATCTTCAAGCATCTCATGTTCTGTTATCTTTAGGTTTACCGCATGAACAATGTCATGGAACAATTAGATTTACGCTTTCAAAATATACTACAAAAGAAGAATTAGATATAACAGTTAAAAAAATTAAAAAAACAGTTGAGGATCTT
Source organism: Candidatus Woesearchaeota archaeon (assembly GCA_018675335.1). Taxonomy (NCBI): domain Archaea; kingdom Nanobdellati; phylum Candidatus Woesearchaeota; species Candidatus Woesearchaeota archaeon. The sequence goes on along the minus strand of JABGYH010000007.1, from coordinate 402,713 downwards.
AGAAAGATTTCTCCATTTAAAGATTTTAAATCTTATGAATCAATTAAGGGTGATAATCATGTACACTGAAGAAGTTATTGAACGTTTTAAAAATCCTAAATTTTCAGGAGTAATAGAAAATCCAGATGGTAAAGGTGAAGTTGGAAATAAAGTATGTGGAGATGTAATGGTTGTTTTTATTAAAATTAAAAATGATGAATCTGGTAAAGAATTAGTTGAAGATATCAAATTTCAAACATTTGGTTGTGTTTCGGCAATTGCATCATCAGATATGTTGTGTGAACTTGCTAAAGGAAAAACATTGAGTTGCGCAGAAAAAATTACTCGTGATGATGTATCAAAAGCATTAGGTGGTCTTCCTCAAATTAAAGAGCACTGTTCGAATCTTGCAGCAGATGCACTTCAAAATGCGATTAAAGATTATAAAGAAAAGCAAAAAATTTAAGTTTTTCTTATTTTATTATTTTTTTGTTTTGGTTTTCTTTGTAAGGGAGACCAAATTTTTATATTAGTTCCAGCAATTCTTATTTGAGATAATATTTTTTTTGGTATTTTGCCAGGAGCACCCATAACTACATTTTTCTTTTTTAAAACTCCATTTAAAAAATCTTCAACAGTATTTGATTTAACTCCTGTGATTACATTCCCTAGATCTTTTAGGCGATGAGCATCACTTCCTCCAGTAAATGCTTTTTCAAGTTCTAAATTCCAAAGTATTGCTTTTTCATTCCGCCTTTTTTTTAAAATAGAATTAATAACTTCAATTGCATCAATTTTTTTTAAAACAGTAGGCTTTTTTTGAAAATATTTGTAAGCTCTTTTTGGTCGTAAACAAAATGGGTGTGGGATGCTACTCAAACAATTATATTGTTTTGATATGTCTAGTATTTCATCAGAACTAATAATTTTTTTTGGAACTTTTTTAAGTTTGGGTCTTGAAATATCTTTTTTTATTTTTGAATAAAATTCAATTAATTCAGCAATATCATAAAAATAGAATAATAAATCTTTATATTTGTCTGTTGTAACTTCAATTCCTGGAATTATTAATTGTTTATTTTTATTGCGTTTATTTTGTGCACAAGCTTTTATGGCACCTGTGATTAAATTATGATCTGTAATTGAAAATCCTATTTTTAATTTTTTTGTGTGTTTAATTATTTCGTTATAATTCATAGTTCCATCAGAATAAGTTGTATGGGTGTGCAAGTCAACGCAGTTGTATCCTTGTTTGTTTAATAATTCAATATCTGGTTTTTTTAATATGATTTTACCCATGATCGTAAAAATAACTTGATTGTTAATAAATTTTATTATATTGTTGTTTGATTTTTTTAATTATTTTTTTTAATTATTTTATGTTCAGTGAGGGTTGGTTAAATTCAGGTAATATCATCTAAAAATAGAAAATCTTTTAAAATAAAAAAGTATTTTATATTAAAAGAGGGTGGTATGGTACAGAAAACTATAGTTGACTACATATTTAGTCAGGTTAAGTTAGGTAAAAGTATTTATCAAGTTAGAGATTTTCTTATTAGTTCAGGTTATGATAGTTCTGAAGTTGAAAGTAGTGTTGAGTATGTACTAAATCTTTGGAAAAATCCTCAAATTGCACAGCAACAAAGAGTTCAACAATTAATTTATTATATTAATCAACAAATTGCGGCAGGTTATCCTATTCAAACAATTCGTCAATTTTTAATTTCTAAAGGTTATCCTTATTCTGAAGTACAATCAGCATTCAATCAAATCCAAGAACCAAAAACTGCAAGATCAACTGAACACAAATTACTTCTGGTGGCATTAATCATGATGATTGGTATTACAGGAGTATTAAGTTTTTTTTATGTTAGTTCATTTTTATCTTCAGGTGTTTTTGAGGTTCAATCATTACTAGATGTTAAATCAGAACAAATTTCATCTTTACAAAAACCTGGAGGCGAATTAGTTTTCAAAGTTGATTTAATTAATTTGGGCGAGTCTCAAAAATTTGATGTTGAATTAAAATATTCTGTGATTGATAAAAAATCGGATAAAACTATTCTTGAAAAATCAGAATCTGTGGCAATTATTACTTCTACTCAAAGAGCAGTAGTTTTTGATTTGCCAGATTCTTTAATTCCTGGTGATTATATTCTAAGAACTGATGCAATATATAATAATCAAACTGCAACATCTGGCTTTTTATTTGATGTAAAACCAGTTGAGCAAGTAGAACAAATAATTGAAGATGTTGTTGAAAAATATAAAGAATCAGAAAATGAAACAAATATTGTTGAATCAGACCTTCCTGAATTGACTGATTTGGAATTTAACCAAACTACTAAATTAAATGAGTCTATTAATGAGTCTGTAAATAAATCAACAAATACGCAACCTGTTGAATTAGAACCTGAGTTAGACGCAGATTCAAAGCCTGAGAAAGAAGATATCCTCAAAGGTAAAAATAAGCAAGAATCATTTGAAATTATAACTCAAGTAAGCGTACGTAACCCTAATCGCGCAATTGAGATGTGTGGCAGTTTTGCATATACTCAAACCACTAATGATTGTTTACTAGAATTATCAAATTTCAAAAAAGATTCTTCATTTTGTGAAAAAATAGTTGATACTACAAAACAAGGAAATTGCATCTTAAATTATGCTATGGAATCAAAAGATTATGAATCATGTAATAAAATTTCAGATCTTGGTCTTAAAACTGGGTGTTTACAATTAAAGATGATGGGTGATATTCAAACAGCTGCAGAATCAGGTAATTCTAAATCATTATATGATTCAATGGATAAAATTAAATCAAGTTCTAGTTTGAAAGATAAAATAAAACAAGCAAAGAATAAACAGAATTAAGTTATTATTTAATTTAACAATTATAATTGGCGCATCATCATTATTGTTTTTTAAAGTTTTTTTTTTAAAAATTCAAAAATTTTAATTTAATTTTGGATTTAAACTATATCTAAAATCTTCATAAAATTGAAACATATCTGCAGTTTCTTGTAAATCTGGTATGCATCTAGGTATTGGTGATGCAACAACATGAAATTCTACTTGTTCTCCCGTTTCAAGACTACTCTCTGTGACAACCCAAGGGTCAGTTTCATTAGTTTGATAACCGCCAAGTGGGTGGGTGTTTAAAATAACATCTTCTTCAGGGCTCCATTCATCAATTTCACATTCGTATGAAGTATCAGAATCTGGACTTACAGTTCTACAAGTTTTTAGTGCTGTTTCAGTATCACATCGATCACACATATGGCTACAATTTGCACTTAGATTAATATTATCTAAATAAAAATAAGTTGCATCAATTTTATAATTTCCAGGAACTAGTTCCATTTCTGTAAAAAAGTCAGTATTCAATTCAGAATCTCCATAAAACATGATGAATTTACTTATTTGTTCTTCCCAGGGATTATCTATTAATTTAATTATGTTAATTAGTACCATTTCAGATTCATTTAATTTTGTGGGTGTTGGAGTATATTGCAATATTTTAATCTCATTATACAATGAATCATTACTAACTAGTCTTTTCACTAAATGTTTTTTTACATTTACTTTTTTTGTATATTTTTTTTGCATTTCAAATTCAAATGTTTCTAATTGTCCAGGCGTGGTTGTTTGATCAATTATTCTTTCAGTTAAATATCCCTCTTTTTTCAAAGTAAATATTCCTCCTCCATAACACATTGGAAGTTTAACAATTAAATTAGGATCATCGGTTTCATTTTGGCGAATTATTTTTCCAACTTTACAATTATCATAATTGCCACATGCATAACTTACATCAACATCATCTAATACAGATCCATTTTTGTCTTTGACAATTATGGTTATATTATCAGTTACTCTTTGTTTTAAACTGCAAAATAATGATTTAGTATATTGTTTAATTGGGGTGGTTGATTGTGTTTTATCTGTTGATGCCAGTCCATCTTCTGCTTGAGAAACTCCATCTCCTCCCCCTGCAGTTTCGGCTTGTTCTGATTCTGAACTAATATCAACATCTGGTGATTCTTGTTCTTTTGCTTCTTTCATCGCATCAGTTTCAGCAAAACTTACGCTTTTTTTATCCCAAAATTCTCGTCCATTACCTTCAAACCAATCAATAGGTTTTAAGTTTTGTCGAATATTTGCTTCAAGTGCAAAATACATTCGATAGCCTTCTCCAAAAAATTCTGAATCACTACTAATTTCTACAATTACTGGAGCTGATATGTCATAATTATATCTATAAATTCGAGTGGGTTTTGCAGGCAGTATATCAAATCCCCAAAAACCAGATGGGTTGTGGATTACCTCGCTTGCAATTATCATTTCTCCATCACTAGGAGTTATATCAAAATATATTGGCCAATTAAGATAAATAAATTTAACAGAATAATTTACAAAATCTTCAGTTACGTTTGGTAAAAAGAATTGTGAATATAAATTATCAAAGTCAGTTCCAGTTTGAATAAGTTTAGCATCTTTTGTTTGATTTAATTGTATTAAATGAATGTGACTCGTAAGTAAATCTTTTATTTGCATTGACACTAGACTTTTTGACCACATTTTTGGAACATAACTATCTTCTGAAAGATAAATTGGGGGTAGTTTATTCATGTCTCCGGGGGAATTTAAGCTAATTAAATACATTAGATCATATTCTAAAAAGCTGTATTGTTTTTGTTTATCTACAATTTCTTGTGAGAACTCATATATTTTTTTAAATTCTAAAGGTAATTTTGTAACAAATTTTTTCATGGTAGTATTACGATCTCCAATACTTACTTGAATTTGATAATCTAAAAAAGCCACGACATCTCTTTCTGCAATAGTTATTTTTGGTTTAAATTCGGTTATTTCATTTATTTTGAATCCTTGTTTTTCAAATCCTTCAAAATCATTTATGCATTTATCCAGGTGTGTTTTAACATATGTTTCAATTTGTATTTGAATTAATTCTATGCTTGGTTGATTTGAGCCATAATTGCAATTATTACAATTATTTTCAGTTTCAAGCATCCACCAATAAGCAACATGTGTGGAGGGATTAAGTGTTAGTGTTGCACCATCAGCTTCAGTGGGATTCATTGAGTCTATGGTGTATTGTTCGGGAGCATAATCTGCATCTAACATATCTATGTAACCTCCATGACTCCCTAAAACAACAAATGCTTCTTTACTTATTTTATTTAAACAACTTTCAACAAAGTTTTGTATTGGTTTGACTTCTAAGGGTACAGTTTCTGTTGCTTCTTCAATTATGCTTTCAGAAACTCCATTATTAAAATATAAAAAAACAGAAAATATGCTAACTAAAACTATTCCAATTATCATAAACATAGTTATTTGGGCTTTTTTGTTTGGTTTCATTATTTTCTAGTCTTTTTTTTGTTAGATTTTTTTTTAATAAGTTTCTTTTTGACAGGTTTATTTTTTGTATTATTATTGTCTATAATTTTATGTGGCTTATTTGTTTTTAATATTATTTTTAAGTTTTCAGCGTAATATATTTTATTCCAGGATAAACAAAATAAGAATAATATGGTTAATGGGATGCTTAATATTGCCGCAAAATAAGATACTACTCCAAGAATTGCTAGAGAACTAATTAAAACTAGTACTACAACAAAATAAACAAATAATGTTTTTAAATTAATTATTGTAATTATTAATTTTTTAATTTGAATTCGAATGGACTTGTTTTCTTTAATTAATTGAGAGTATATTTTGTAAACATAATTTATGATAATATTTGTAATTATTATGATAACTATTGTGAGTATTGGTTTTTTTCTTAAAAGTAGAAATAACCCTGTTGTTGTAATAAAACTTAAAATCATAAAACTTAAGTTCATACTCCAAAATTTTAAAAATTTATAATTCAGTTTGGTATTTGGGATATTTATTTTTTTCCATCCAAAATATTGACTTGCAGAATAGAGTATGCTAAACAATGTTATACATAATAAGGTGATTCCAATAAGTTTTAGTATGAATGTGTTGAATAATTTTTGTATTGTTGTTACATTTTCTTTTAATTCTTTAGTTTTTTCCAAATCTCCTGCTATGTTTTGTAATTCTCCTTCGCCAAGTTCATAAACTCCTTTTGCAAGTTCATTTATTTTCATTACATCAACCCAAGCTAAACTTGAAATAATTAAGAATGTTGCAATTATTAGAAAAAATGAAAATATGGTTAAAATATCAAATAAGATTAATTTTAATACTTTTTCAGTTTTTAATAAGTCAAAACTCTGTTTAATTGAAATCAATTCTTTTTGTTTTAATTCTTTTTTTTTAGTTTTCATTGTTTAATTTGTGTTATTAATTATTTTAATTTTATTATTGTGTGAGATTAGCTTGAACCTGTATGATCCGCACCTTCAAAAGTTACTTCTATGGTTTCAGAAATATCTTCATTCCATATTTTTAGTTTAGCAGTTTTTAAATCACTTGTAGTGATGTACGACCAATAATCTCGTCCGGGATTTGCATAATTTGCAGGACCTGAAACTATTGGATCTGTGAGTCCTGAAACTCTTACTTCATAATTGAGTGTTTCTCCATGTGCTGCGCGCACAAACCAACTTAATTCATATAATTTTTCTTCCATAACTATTCCTAAATCATCATTAGCCAAAACTTCATTTACTTCAGCTTGGATTGTTGCAACATAGCTGTGTGAAAATGAACTGTCTCCCCTTACCATATTACCAACATTTGTTTCGCTAGGTTCGTTGTATACATCATTTGTGAGACAAAATGTTATTTCCCATTCTTCAACATCGTACCAATCAGTTGATGGAATTCCATGATCTCGATCTAATATGTCTGTAGTTCCCATAGTTGACCAATCAAAACTAGAAACACAACTTAAACTAATTAAAATCAACCAAGTCCAAATTAATATTTTTTGAAGTTTCATTTTTCTAAATTTTTGTTTATTGATTACAATAATCTTCTCCTTCTAAACTATTATCATAATAATTCCATTCTAAGTCTGACCAATTTATCCAATCACCAAGTTCTAAAAATAAAGCTAGTGATAATGTTATTCCACAAACAAATGATCTCCATGATTCAAGTAAAAAACCTTGTGTATCTTTTCCATCAGACTTGCCACATGCTTTTTCAATTTGACCATATGCTCCTGTTTTTGTATCAAATAAGGTTGATGCTCCAGAACTTGCACAGTTAGATGTAGTAAGTCCGCAAGGACAACCACAATCAAAATAATCCATTAAAGCTGCCATTAATGATCCAACTACTTGGCCAATTAGCCATTCATTCAATCCTTGAAACCAGGCATATGCTTGAGGGCCATCAACCATTCTTGAAGCTGCACTATCAACATATAAGCACTCGCGAGCATCTTTCATTTCATTACAGTGTGCTGGTGAAAAACCACTTGAAACATAATCTCTAACACAATTTCTTTGCATACACGTGACTTGTTTTTTCTTTTTAAGTCCATAAACTATTCCAGGAATACACCCAAATCCTCTTGCAACAGTGATACTTTTGTAAACACTCCAATCATAAGAAAATACTGCTTCGCCAAAATTTAGTTTATCTCCTGATGGACCTTTTTCATTTTCATAAGAGTATTTGAATTGTGATCCGCTTGATGTTCCAGTTCCAGCGAATGTTTGAATAAAATTATCTGCTTCACTAAATCTGCAAGTAGCCCAGGCACAAAGTAATTTAAGATAAAATCCAGGGGAGGTATAAACATCTGGAGTCCAAATTTTTGCATCAAATTGATATGTTAATGTAACAATTGTTGTTGAAACTTTATCAATTATTGCACAAATATCATAATATATTGTGTGAGGTAGTTTCCCTGCTTCAACTAAATCTCCTTGTTTTACGACTAGCATAACTGCATAAACTATCCACCCAACTATCCAAAGTAGCATTTTAATAATTTGCATTGCTTGAATTAAATAAACTAAAATTTCTACAAGTGAACATAATGTTCCAAAAAAAGCTAGTGCATCTTCATAACCATCTATGTCTGATTGTATATCTTCAATATCTGATTCAATTCCTTCAAGCGTATTTTGCATGCTTTCATTAAGTCCTCCAAATATCGTTCCTGTTAATTGGAGTGGAATTTCCACTTCTTCATATTCTGGTTGTGAATAAACTTTTGTACCTGCGCGAACTTTTAAATTTAATTTACAAGTCATAATTGTTTCGGAAACATTCGCAACTGCGTCAGCATCCAAAGATATTTTAATTCCAATTAATGGTTGAATAAATTCAAGCGGTGTTACAACGTATTCATCAGTTATGCTTCCTTCGCTTAGATTACAACTTTCAACATCAATTTTTTGAACTGCAACAGTTTCTGCATGATTAAGCATAATTTGAAAAAATACTGGGTATGACAAGTATCCTGAAGTTATTTTATCAAGTTTAGATGGGAACATACTTCCTTCAAGAATGTCTGCAGAAACTACATTGGGAGTTCCATTGACAGATTCACATACTTCTTGTTCAATAAAAAATGTTGCGTTGTTTCCTGCTCGATCAATTGCATCAATTCTGATTTGATCTTTAACATAATAAGAAACTAAATTATCTATTGATAGTTTACAATTCCATTGCCCATACGCATCTTCTATTTTTTCACATTCTCCTTTTTGAGGAAATGAATTAAGTGAAATATTTTGTGCATAAAATTCAACACTGACTTCTCCACTCATAGTCTCAGTTACATTAAATTCTATGTCTATAGTTTCACCAGTGACTGGACATGCGTAAGGCCTAAGTATGCTTTCATTATCTATTTTGGGGGGGGTTGAATCATAAAATATGGATGTGGTAGTTTTTCCATCAACTGCGTTTCCAGCATCATCTTGTGATGGATTAATTATTGTTAATTGAAGTATGTCTCCTGAATTGTGAGTTTTTGGATCAACAATTATATTTGTCCATAAGCAAGTCCAACCTTCAGTACAATTATTAGGTAATATTTTTGTTTTATCAAAGTTGTCAGTTACGTTTTGTTCTCCTAAACTAGAAAAGTCCATAATTATTTTTTTATTATAAATCCCGCTTTTATTTTCTTGAATGAGTGCAGTAATATTATCTGGGTTTAGTCCCATCCAACTTTTTCCATTCTCATCAACATTGGAGGTTATTATATTTTGAACAAGGGGACTTTCACGATCAATTGTGATTGGTAGTTCATGAGTTGTGCTTAGTTTTTTTCCGATTTCATCAGATACATCAATTTTTACAACGGGAGTTTGTTCTTCTGAAAAATAAACTACAATTCCTCCCCAAGTACATTCAATTTCTCCACTTAATTGGGTTGGTATTGTGTCTTGCTCACTGTAGTTTGCAGTTCCATTAGAGCACCCTCCAAAAGTGATTATTGGATAGTTTGTTTGAGCTTTTATTTCTTTGTAAGCTTCTTGATACTCAGGTCTTATGTTTAAAGAAGACATATCTAGATTTAATGAACTTAAGTTAAGAATTGAATCTTCATAAAAAGAAATCTTTAATTCTGCATTCATTAAAGGATCTCCTTTAAAATATTTAATTTCTTTATTCCCCAAATTTAAACTTATATTTTTTAGTTCAGGTATTTTCATGTCAATTGTTATGTTGGTACATTCTTTGGTTTTTTGATTTAATCTATCATAAACATCAATACATATTTTTTTGGTCTCAAAAATTCCCTCAAGTCCATTAACTTCTATTTTTGTTGTATTAGTTATTGCGCATGAACTTGTATTAAATATTGCTTCTCCTTTTTGAACTGAATCAATGGAGAATATAACTTTTCCAATTCCTGCACATTCAAGTCCGCAATCAACACAACCAAGATCAATACTGGAATAATTTGCATATACTCCACTTTCATTTTGTATTACATTAAAGCTTTGTATTTTTGGGGGTATGTTATCTACAATAAATTGTGCAAAGTCGAGTTCTTCCGAAATAGTTCCGCCACTCGAAAATCTTTGTATTTGATAAACATATTTTCCAGGTTCTAAAATTTCATCAATTAAAGAAATACAATGGTGAATAAATGTTTTATTGTTGTAAGTACATTCAAACATTTCACTAGTGTATTCTAATAATTTTAAACTGTTAGGTTCAACATAATTGCTGTTATTAATTAAATCAAGTTCTATTTGAGTATAATCATTTGTTCGTCTTACACCTGTTACTCCATGTTGTCCTGTTGCACTAACATTTTGAATATTTGCATATACTGAACTAGCATGAATTGGTAGAAGTATCCATAAATAAATTAAAAGCAGACCCACGAATTTAATGTATATCTGCCAATTTCCCCTTTTTTCCATAATATTAAAAGAATATATATTATTTATTTATATGTTTTACTTTGGAGAACTTTAAAAATCAATTAAATTAAGCAAAGTATCTTATTTTTAACTTTAATAAGAGGAAGTAAATAAAAATATTATTTGAAATAATTTTTTTAAATTTTTTGAATAAATCCTCTTCTAGGTTCAAAAATATCTCCGGATCTTTTTAATTTTTCAATAACTTCGTCAACCTTATCAACATCAATGCCTTTTTCTTGTACTTCTTTTACTAATTCTTCTATAGGTATTGTTTTTCCAATTTTATTTTCAAGTTCATTAATTGATTCTTTTACTATTGCAATATTATTTCGAGCACTACTTGAAACGCCTGTTGTTAAAACATCAATATCAATTTTTCCAGTTTCCGGATCAACCCCTACTTGAACCATACAATAATGTAGTAATTCAATTGCTTTTTTTGCATCTTTACGAGTAACTTTTTCTGCAAGTCTACTTCTAGCACTAGCTTCAGCAAGCCTTACAAGTGCTTCTAATTGACGCGCAGTAATAGGAATTGATTTTACTCCTCCGTCCTCTCCACCTTTATTTCTTATTTCAACATAATATTTTTGTATTTCTTCGAGTGCTTCTTTGGTTAGTTCAGGTTTGCAGTATCGTCTAGAATAAGATAAATATTTTCTTAATTGGTCAGTATCAATTTCTGCTTTTCCTGCATCTTTATTTTTGTGTAAATTTAATATGAATGCTGCAAGTTTACTATCTTGATCGCGATCAGGTAGGTCCCTTACGGGAAATATTAAGTCAAATCTGCTGATAAGTGCAGGTGGCAAATTAATTTGTTTTGCAATTATTTCATAAGGATCAAATCTCCCCCATTTAGGATTCGCTGCTGCAAGTACGGTGGTTTCTGCACGAAGAGTTGCTTGAATGTTTGCTTTTGCAATGGTTACTGTTTGCTGCTCTAATGCTTCATGCATCGCACTTCGGTCTTCAGTACTCATTTTATCTAACTCGTCAATCATACAAAATCCTTTGTTTGCCAAAACTAGTGCTCCTGCTTCAAGAGCCCAGCCTCTCATAAATTCATCTTTAACTACTGCAGCAGTTAGTCCTGCTCCACTAGCTCCCTTACCACTAACATATCTACTTTTTGGAGCAACGAGTTGTGCTCTTTTAATTAACTGAGAATTATGAACCATAACTCCATTTGCTATGAAATTATGAACTTTGGGAATTTCTAAATCGTAAACGTATTTTTCTTCATTTTTTACTTCTTCTATTGATTCTATTTGATCCCAAAAAATATCTGCATTGCTAATTTGATCTAAAATAGCTAAATAATCATCAACAAGTCCAAATTTATTTTTGAGATTTTGATAAACTAAATTAATTTTTTTTAGATTGGTAAAACTTGGATTTCTATCCCCCCTTTCGTAATGTTGGTATGTTGTGCGAGAAATTCCAAAATCTTTTTGTGTTAAACCATAAGTATGTCTTAATACTATTAATAATTCTGATATGTTTGGCACTATATTTAAATTTGTGTTAAATTTTCCATTTAATTCAATTGATTTTTTTAAATCAGTTTGTTTTTTAGAACACCCAAATCCTATTGTTTTAGAGAATTGTTTAATATTTTCTCCACTAATTTTTAATCTATGATATTTTCTTTTAATTTTATTTATTGTATTTGTTGCATGTTTTAAACATTCAGAACTTTGAGTTGTTATCCCAAATCTTAATAAACACAATTTTAAATCAACAATTAAATTTTTACTTTTCGAACTAAACTCTATTTCTCGTTTATTTTTATTAACATAACCTTCACAGTCAAATAATGCAGAAATAAATTCCTTTAAAACAAAATCAGGGGATTTTTGGATGTATTTGCTAATTAACATATCTCCCGATCCTTTAGTTATATTTTTATCAATTTTTTCTAAACAATTAACTAGTTCTCTTGAGCAAAAATAGTATTCATAACTATTTGAATTTTGTTTTTTTCTTTTACTAACCTGTATTCCAAATAAATCATGAATTATGTGTTCGAAACGATTTAACAAATCAAAATCATTATTTGTGATGCTTACTAAGCCAGTTGTTTTTCTTTGTCTAACATATCCATCTCCAACTAGATAGCCTAACAACCTTGCAAACTTAACACCTATGTGTGTTGGTAAATTATATTTTGTTTTATGAAAAGATTTAACTTTTTCAAAATCAATTGGAACTTGTTGTAATTCTCCAAAAACATTCAAATTAGATGGTTGAGCTATATATTCTCCAATATTAAATTCTGCAGCAGTTTTAGAATTAATCAATCCGTGATTTGTAGTAAATAATGGATGTTGTTTAGTAAGTAAAAGTTCATTGCCTGTTTTTGTTTTAATTTTAAAAAGTTTTTCACTAATTTTTCTTTTCCAAAATCTTGAGGGGGCAATATCAAAACAATTTCCTGTATGATTAATTGAAAAAACATTTTCATTTATTTTTGATTCCACTATTTCTTTGATTGTTTTTATTTCTCCTGTTCCCATAACTAGTTTAGTATTACCCTCCAAACATTTTCCCGAACCAGGATCCCCTATTAGTAAAATGTGCATGTCTCCTCTAGTTCGAACACCATCTTTACGCGTTTTGTGTACTCCTCCGAGTATTTGTAGAACTATTGCTTCTTTTATTTTATCATGACCATAAATTGAAGGCGCAATTGAATTTGTTAATTTAAGTAATATTTTTGGATCGCGTGATAATTCTAAAATTTCTTTTTTTTCTTCATCAGTTATTTTTAGTTCGCCGTAATCTTCATCCATAGTTAATATGTGATTTACTTCAACCATCAAATCATACCTGATTAATTGACCGCCATCTCTTGCAGGTATTGGAACTTCTTTTAATTGGCCAACAACTTGTACTTTTGTTCCGGGATTGGTTTTTTTATCACTTAATGGGCAAACTAAATCATTTTTGAGAAATACGTCAATTCTTTTTGGTTGGCCACCATCAAGTTGTTCTGCTAATTCTTCTAATACTATTTTTTGTGCATCAACAAGTTCTTTGCTTAGAAGTCTGAATTTTCCTTTTCTTCCACAACCACACCTGGTAGGTTCTTTAAATTTTTGTTCTAGTTGAAGAACTGTAATTACATTTCCGCAGCTTGGACATTCAAATCGGGCGGAAGTTACTTGAGGACGAACATCTGATTTTTGTCTAACAGTTCCATCTAAAAAAATAAATTTTTCTAAATGTTCACTTCTTATAGCTCTTATTGCTATTTTTTGTGATAGCGGTAAATTAAAAAATCTTACATAGAAATTTTTAAAACTATCAGGTAAGTCAAATGATCTTATTGCAATTTCTGCTGTTTTTAGAATTTCTTCTGGTTGATCTAGTAATAATTGTGAAATTTCGGGATTAAATTTGGTTAATTCTAAGAAATCAACTACTAAATAGTTTTGCCCTATTCTTATTTTTTCTAGTATATCTGTTAAGTAATTCTTTTCAAAGAATTCTTCAAATATTCTTACTTGTTCTGATACATCCACTCAAATCACACCATCTTTTAAATAAACAATTTATTAATTGGTATTTTTAAACTTATGTTGAAAGCTAAAGCTATTTTAGTTCTATTTTAAATGTTTAAAAAGATTTTGGGTCGAGAATTGAAATTTATGATCAATTCTCGAATTATTTTAACGTTTTTCCCAAGTTTTTATTTTACTTTCTCTAAACTTTCGATTAAAGCATCTACTGACAGATTTACTTGTTCTTCACTTTTAGTTCCAGTACATACAATTTTTCCATTTGAGAATAATAGGAATGTCGCTTTAAAAGGTTTCATGCCTTTAGGTTCAACAGTTAGTTTGTATACTAATCCTGGAAACTGTTCTGGTTCGTATTCTGTGTTCTGTAGCTTCATTGCCAGAGTATTTAGATTAAGATCCATGCCAATAGCACCACTAGCAACCATATTTTGGATTGTAGCTTCTGGTTCTTCTTTAATTTTTACATTGATCTTTTCTAGGCTTTTAATTATCTGCTTTATGGATTTTTTTACATCTTCCATGTTTCTTGCGCCAGTACATACAATTTTACCACTGTTGAATATTAAAGCAGAGGTTTTAGGTTCCTTTATTCTTATAACTAAGCCTGGAAATTGCTCTGGATTATACTCTGTGTTAGAAAGTGTTGCTGCCATCTTCTCTAAAGGGATATCGTGCCCTAATGCAGCTGAAACAACTATATTTACAACTCTTATTTCTTTTTTACTCATTTTAAACCCCCATATGTTTATAAATGACTTTTAAACCTTATATAAATCAAAAGCCCCATTTCTTTATAAATATATCTACTCAGAAACATATAATTAAGAACCTATTTCTTGCGGTCACTAAACCCCCTTGATTTCCTGTGGAAACTTACGTTTTGACAGGGTTTTATGGTGTTTGAGTGCCTAAAATATTTTTAACGAGACTATTTTTGAGATAATCTTTTATATGTTTATTGTTTTTTAAATGTTTATATGTTGTTTGAAAAAGATTCAAAACAAATTATTTGTAAAAAAGTTAGGTTAAGAATAAGTTTAGTTTCAAAAATGATTGGTTTGATGTTCTCAAACAGAGCCCAAATTGAGGATACGGCTCATATTTTTATTTTCACAAAACCTATTTTTTTAAGTTTGCATATGTGGTTTGTTTTTTATCCTATTGATGTGTTATTTATTGATTCAAATAAAAAAATTGTTGATATTAAACAGAATTTTTTACCCTTTACATTTTATACTGCGCAAAAAAAGGCTAAGTTTTTTATTGAGGTTAAAAAAGGGTTAATCAAAAAGAAAAATTTGTTGATTGGGTCATCCGTCGAGTGGACGTGATTTTTTGAGGTTGAGTTAAATTGGAAAAAGTTAGATTGTTGGTTAAAGGAAAAGTTCAAGGTGTATCTTTTAGAGCGTTTACTAAGCAGTCTGCATCAATTTTAGGTTTGGCGGGGTTTGTTAAAAATTTAAGTTCGGGTGATGTAGAAATTATAGTTCATGGCAATCAAAATAAGATTTCTCAATTTATTTTGAAATTAAAAATGGGCTCATTGATGGCTAAAGTTGATTCTGTTGAAAAATTTGAGGATTTATCAAATCAAGAATTCAACTTTTTTGATATTAGATTTTAATGTGTGGTTCAATTTATGTTTTGTAGTTATTAGGTAAATTTGCTTCAAAATCAACATAAAATTTATTTGCTACTTAGAAATAGCAAAAATAGCGAAACCTTTAAATACTGGTTACACCTTCTAGATTTTTATTATATTAACTCTCAAACAAACTTGTAAAATTGGGTTTTTTGGGATAAAAAGGGGTTCTCAAAGATTTAAAACATTTTAACTGTTTTAAAATCATAATTTTGATAATTTTGAGGTGTTTAGATGGTTTTAAGCTAAACGCGAAGGTTATAGTGATTATTTGTGAAAAACAAACGGAAGGTGCCCAATAATGATTGTTCAAAAAGAATTTTTAAGCAAACTCAAAGACTTTGGTCTTAATACATATGAAAGCAAGCTTTGGACTGCTTTGTTATCTCGTGGTGTTTCTACAGCAGGAGAATTATCTGATATCGCTAATGTTCCAAGATCTAGATCTTATGATGTTTTAGAAAGTTTAGAACGAAAAGGATTTATTGTTATGAAACTTGGCAAGCCAATAAAATATGTTGCGGTTTCTCCTGATGAAGTTTTAGAGCGAGTTAAGAAAAAAGTTGAACAAGATGCTCAAAGCCATACAAGATTATTAGATGAGCTTAAAGCGAGCAATGTTTTAGATGAACTTCAAGATCTTCACAAACAAGGTATTGAACTTGTTGATCCAACCGATCTTTCTGGGGCACTTAAAGGTCGAGGAAATCTTTATAATCACGTTGAATCCATGGTTAAAAACGCATCCAGCACAGTTGATATTATGACTACAAGTGAAGGTCTTATCAGAAAAGCTGAATTTTTAAGATCAGCACTTCTAAAAGCAAAAGATAAAAATTTAAAAGTTAGAATCGCAGCACCATTATCCAAAGAAACAAAAAAAGCAGTTAAAGAACTTAATGGTTTAGCAGAAATCAAACATAATGAAAATATGCGAGCTAGATTTTGTTTAATTGATGGTAAGGAACTAACATTTATGTTACTTGATGATTCAGAGGTTCATCCAACATACGATACTGGTGTGTGGGTAAATACTCCTTTCTTCGGCGCGGCTTTAAAACAGTTATTTGACGGCGAATGGGGAAAATTAAACTCTGCAGATAAAGCATTAAAATAAGTTTTATCAATTTCAATTATTAAATATTTTAATTTTTTTCACTGATTTTCTATCACTATTTTCTTTTTTTAATTTATATTTTTATAAAAAATTTTATGTTACCTGTCTTCTATATTTGTCATTATTTATTGAGTAACATTTAAATAGTAGGACTCACTATTTTTCATTAATAATTATTGATTATTTTTAGTTTATTAAAAAAAAGAGGAGGTAATAAAATGGCAGGACTTGGTTTGGAAGGTGTTACTCTTGCAATTATTATAGGAACTTTATCAGCTATTGTTTATAGTTTAAGAATTCTAGTTCTTCTTGAAAGGCGCATTGCTAGGATGGATGAGAACTTAATTAAAATTGCAAATAGATTAGTCAGAGAAGAAGCAGCGGTTTTTAAGGAAGAGAAAAAGATTGAGAGCATGTTAAAATCAGCTACTAGATCTGGATCTAAGAAAAAAGCTGTTAAGAAGAAAAAATAAATTTTTTCTTTTCTTTATTATATTTTTAATATGTCAATTAGACACACATCATTTAAGCATGGATGGTTTTACCACTACCGCCTTAATGATCATAAAATAAATTCATTATGTAATTCTAATTTTCAAACACTTAAAAAATATTTGGATGTTGTTTTTCATGATTGTCCAGATCATTATTTTCACTCAGGTCCGAGGGGTTCATCTCTAAAATTCAATTTGAATATTGATCCAGTGGTAATTCAAGGTCATGAAGTAAGTTCTCTTGCAAAAATCGGACTTGATTCTGAGCGCTACAAAACTGCGCACAGTAATGTTCAAATTCATATGTTAGAACAAGATTCAACGACCATTGGAGTGGAAGTTCCAATTTGGTTATTATCTCACGAGCTCAAACAGTATAAATCTATTTTTGAAACTGACGAGCCATTAACTGGACATATCGATGTGTTGCGAGTAGAACCGGATGATAAAATTTGGGTTTGGGATTTTAAACCAAAAGCAACAAAAGAAAAATATGCCACGACTCAAACGTTTTTTTATGCATTGATGTTGTCTCGGCGAACAAATATTCCTCTTTCAGATTTTCGTTGTGGTTATTTTGATGAAAAAACTGCACATGTGTTTCAACCATCTCTTGATGTGTTTGATTCAAAAAAATCTTGTTTAACTACTTTTGACGTAAATGAAGTTAAACTCGATAATAAACTTAAACAAAAAATCCCTAAGGTAGTATCTTAACTGTCAAAAATATTTGTTTTAATTGATTAAATTAATTTACTTGATTTAATTAATTTTTTTTTGAATATTAATTTTTTTCATTGTTCAATTAATCAAAATTATTAAATAGTGCATTATCTATTGAGGTAATATTATGAGTTTTAAACAAATTGTTGGAGATATTAAATCTTTAAAAATTCAGGGAGCAACAAACGTCGCAACATCTGCAGTGTTAGCTATTAAAGAACTCATTAAAGAAAAGAAATCTGACTCAACAATTGAGTTAGCAAAATCTTTGAAAAAAGGAAAGTTATTATTATTCAAAAGTAGGCCGACGGAACCCATGATGCGAAACGCAATTAATTTTGTGTTGCAAGATATTGATAACCTCATTCACGAACCAAAAGTTCTTTTTGTGTCAAGTATTCACGATAAAATTCATGAAGCAATTCATTCTATTAAAGTTGGCGAAGAAAGATTAATTGAATTTGGAGCAAAAAAAATCAAAACAGGTTCTATTGTGTATACTCATTGTCATAGTAGTACTGTTGTGAATATTTTAATTAAAGCAAAAGAACAAGGTAAAACTTTTGAAGTTTACAATACCGAAACAAGACCGCGGTTTCAAGGAAGAATTACTGCGACTGATTTAGCAAAAGCAAAAATTCCAGTGACTCATTTTGTAGATAGTGCTGCAGCCATTGCTTTGAGTAAAGCAGATTTATTTTTGATGGGTGCTGATGCAATAACGTCTGAAGGTAATGTGTTTAATAAAGTTGGTAGTGGGATGATTGCAACTCTTGCGCATGCTTTAAGAGTTCCAGTTTATTCTTGTACTCATTCTTGGAAATTTGATCCATTAACTGTGTTTGGTTCTGATGAAACTGTTGAATTAAGAGATCCAAAAGAGATTTGGAGCGCACCTCCTAAAGGAGTCAAAGTATTAAATCCTGCATTTGAAATAGTTCTTCCTGAGTTAGTTGCAGGAGTCATAACTGAGCTGGGAGTTTTTAGATCTGATTCATTAATTGAAGAATTACGTCGAGAATATCCTTTTTTATTCTAGAATTATTTTTGTTGATACAAAGTCAGTTTAATTTAATGATTTATAACTTTTTTTAGATAAGAAATTACGCCTTTTTTAGGTTTTTTTAGTAATGATTTTTTTCGAATGTGTTTACTTTTTGTAGTTATTTTTGTAACTGCTTTTCTTTTAGTAATTTTTAGTTTTACGTCTTCGGAGTCAGTATCAGAATCATCTGCTTTTTTTTCTTTTGTTTTTTTCTTTACAGTTTTTTTGACTGCGGTAGTTTTTTTTACTGTTTTTTTCTTCACTACCTTTTTTTTAACTGCTTTTTTCTTCACGGTTTTCTTTTTTGGTTTTATTTCTTCTTCAGAATCATTATCTAAATCTTCTTCATCATCTTCCCATCCATCTTCATTTTCAACTTCTTTTTTCTTGACAGTCTTTTTTGAAGCACTCTTTTTTTGGGTGAAGGGTTTTGGTTTTTCTGCTTCTAATTCTTTTTCTAATAACTCTACTTCATCTTTTATTTCTTTAATTTTTGCTACATTATCTTGTTGTTCCATGAGTTCTCCACATTCAGGACATTTGAATCCAAAGTTCATTGATGTTTCAAAATCAAGTCTCATACAAGAATTTTTACAAATAAAGAAGTGACTGTCTTGTTCTCTATTAAGTCGATCCTTTAATCTGTCTACTTTTTGTTTTTTAAGAGTTATTGCTAAATGTTTAATTTGTTTTGTTCTAAAAGTCCAATAGTAAATATACCAACCTTTTTTTTTATCTTTTCTTCTTGTAAATGAAACTAAGTTCGCATGATATAATCTATATAGCATATTTCTTACAAAGTTTACTTCAAGTTCAAGATTTTCAGCTAGTTTAAACTCACTAACATTTTTTTTGTTTTTTATGAGTTTTATAAGTGGTAGAACATCTTGGCCCGCAACTTCAGTCACTACGTCTTCTATAAGTTTATTTGATAACTTCATGTTAATAACCAAATTCGAGCAATTTGTAGATTGTGCGCTCTGTTATTTTATTATTGTATGTTCAATCTCAACAGTTCCTTTTTAAACTTTTTGTTTTTAAAATTTGCTATTTTTTTGTTTTCAAAACAGTTTAAATAATATTTTGTGTGATTATTATTATTTTGTTATTTAATTTTTATATTATTTTGATTATAATTTTTATATTGCTGTTTTCAGATAATAAGATTTAAAAACCTTTTGGTGTTTTTACAGTTTTAGCGAAGATTAGTTGTTTTATAAAATCAATTTTTATTGAATTTAGGGTGGTTTTGCGCGCATTTTGCACTGCTAGTTTATATCAATTGAAAAGATTTATAAACCGCGCGCTTTTTTCGCAGATAAGTGATTTAAATGGTTAAACCTGGTCATAAGTCAAGAACATTGAGAAGAGTCATGAAAAAGACTCCTGGAAGCAATACAGTTATGCATTTCGAGAAACGAAAGCCTAACGCTGCTAAATGCGGTATTTGCGGTGATAATCTCAAAGGAGTGCCTCGAGAAAGGCCTTTTAAGATGAGAACTATGCCGAAATCTGTTAAGCGCCCTGAAAGGCCTTATGGTGGATGTTTGTGTTCCAAATGTACTCGAAGAGTTATCATTGGCAAGACCCGAGTTACAGAATAAATTAAATTCATACAGAATAAATTAAATTCATACAGAATAAATTAAAGTTAATGATCTTTATGCACGATTATTTGCGCTGCATATATTATATATTAGGTTTTAAAAATGATGGAAGTAGGACGATTATGTACTAAAATTGCAGGAAGAGACTCAGGTAAAGTTTGCGTTATTGTTGATATTATGGATTCTAACCATGTTCTTATTGATGGTGAGACTAGAAGACGTAAATGCAATATTATTCATTTAGATCCGCAAGCATCTACTATTGAACTTACACAAGGAGCAGATCATGCATTAGTTGTGGAAGAATTCAAAAAATTAGGTATTGAATTAACTGAAACTACTAAAAAAGAAGCTAAACCAAGACCTCGAAAAGTAAGGGGATCTGAAAAAGCTGAGTTAGTTGATAAATCAAAAAAAGGTAAGGCTGCTGCTAAAAAAGAAGACAAACCTAAAATTGAAGCAAAAGTAGAATCAAAAGAAGTTGCTGAAACTAAACTTGAGAAAGCTATTGATCAAGAATAATTCTTTTAATTTATTTTAACATTTTTTTTATTCTAGTTTTTAATCTATGAACTCATTCTAACTTAAAATTAGGCCTAGTAAACCATAGAAATATTTTTAAAAACTACCTCGATTAAACATAATATGCTGGCAAGTATTGAGACGCTAATTGCTAAGGTTTAATGATGGCATCACATAAAACAAAGAACAAAAAAAAGCTCGCTTTCAAAAGAAAAGAAATAAACAACCCGTTTAGACGAAAGAAGCGACATGAATTCTTATTAGATGAAATCTTAGCTTATTCTGTAAGTATGCGTTCAGTACTCAAATTTATCATTTATGCACTTATTTTTGTAATAATTATTGTGGGAAGTTTCTTTATTGGTAGAATTAGTGCTCAAAAAATGAGTTCGGATAACAACACTCAAATTACTGAATTAACAACTCAAATGGATTATGAACCTATCAACGCAAGTTTGAATTCATCAATCAATTCTACAAATAAGGCGAGTGTATCTGAAACTGTAAGTTCAAAAGATGATTTAATACCTGATAATAAAACCGCAACTGAAATTATTAATCAAACAGAACAGTTAGGAGTGCCAATAATTATTGAACCTAGCGAAAATGATGGTGCTGATAATAATTCTAGTATAGCTGATACTGCTGCGGCTAATAATATTAACAATTCCAATTCAACTATTTCCTCAACTAATCAAGATAATTTAACTGACCAAAACCCAACTGTTGGAGTTTCAACAGATGAATATACTGATGCTGATGAGTCTGCAAAATATGTGATCAGGGAATATCTTAAAGTCATAACCTATTTAGAAGATCACACATTTAATACTCGAGGAGAAGACTGGGGATCAATTGAAAATTTAGAATTAATAATAACTAATGGCGAAACATTTACGGTATATCCTCAAACAATAAAAATGAAAATATATGCTGCAAATGAAGTTCCGCCAAAATGGTTTGATGATGAAATAAATCTTGAAGACCAGAAAATAAAAATTACTAGTGGATCTATGAAAACTATAAACATAGAAACAAAAATAACAACTAGTGATTTAGAAGAAGACAAAAAATTACACATCGCATTCTTTGATGTTTATGATGAACTTATTTCTACAAAAGTTCAAACAATAAATTTGGCAGAGTAAAAACTCCTGATTTAAATTAAATAAATTTAGTAGGATTAATTCTTAATATTATTATTGGATTATTTTGTGATATTCTTCAAATAATTTACTAAGATTTAGTTCAAAGCAAGAAACAGGCATTTCAATTCCCCATTTTTCTAGGATTTCTGGATTTAATTCTCCAATATATCCTAGAGTAATGCTTTTTGTATCATCATCAGTTCCGGTTAAATTTGTTTTAAATTCGCAAGATATATTTGCGCTTCTTCCCCTAATTAGTGAATTGTGTTCGTTAGTGGTTGTTTCATAATTTAAATTAAGTCCTTCCATTAAACTACTCAATATTTGTTTAATCTTGGTGAAATCGCTATCTTGTCCACATAAACAAACTGATAAATGTTCATCTTCACGAACAAGTGTTTCTTGAGTATCATCATGTTTGAATACAACTCCCATCTCAAATAAATTTTGGGGGTATTCATGATGTTTATTTTCACTTAATACTCTTATGAGCGAAGGCAACATTTTTCTTCTTAAAACTGAATATTCTATTGTTAATGGATTTTTTAATTCTACTAAATTAACTTGATCTAGCATTTTTTCATTTTGTTCTTCTTTATTTGATAAGTGATAAGTATTTGTTTCAAGTAATCTTTGTCCGATAAGCATAATTGATAATTTTCTTTTGAATATCTCTATTGGTTCTTCTTCTCCAATTGTTCCAACTTGGGGTATTTCTTCACAAAAATTTTCATAACCAAATGCTATTGCAATATCTTCAACTAAATCCATGTGATGTAACATGTCTGCACGATAAGCTGGAATTAAAGCATAACTACGACCATCAGTTGATTTTTCCATTCCACACCCCATTTTAGCGAGTAATTTTTCGCATTCCTCGAGTGTTAAAGAAAGACCTAATAATTTATTGGTATAATCAAGATCAAATTTCATTTTTCGAGGAGTAAGATTTGGAGTTTTTTTTGTTTCGTCAGGATATTCTACATTCATGTTATGAATTGTTCCACCCATGTCTGAGAGTGCAGTTACAATTATGTTTAAACAAATTTGAAGTATGTTAAAGTCAAATCCGCTACATTCAATAAAAACATCAGTTGTGTTTTCAGTTACTTTTCCAGTTAAATGTGAGTTTATGATTGGGGGCATTGATAATACTTGATCATTTGCGTCAATAAAGAATGGAAACTTTTCTTTTCCTTCGAGTAAATGACCATATTCTCGTCCGGCAGGGTGTTGTGATAATATTTGCAGACCAGTCATTTCTCTTTGTGATTCTAGTGGTAAGAATTTAATTGTATTGGGTTCTGCAGCCATATATCTTATAGGAGTTTTTATTTTTTCCATAGGGTATATTCCTATTGCTCCTTTTTTTCTATTTCGACAAAATGTTACGTGAAGTTTTTCTTGTATTTGAACAATTTCTTTAATTTTCGCATCATCAAAGTTTAGTCCACGAACAATTGCACAGGTAGTATAAGGTCTAATATTTTTTACTGATTCAGAAACTATTACTCTTTCTGAACTATCTAAAACTTGGTATTGTTTAAGTCCAACATTAACACCAATAAATGCAGATAATGCGCGTCCAAATCCTTGTTCGGATAACATATCTGGTCGGTTAGGGAATACTTCCACATGGATTTCTCCATCTTCTATTTTTTCAAGATCCGTTCCAAGCATGCTTATTCTATCTTTTAATTCTTCTTCACTAAGTTCTTTTCCAATAAGTTTTTCAAAAACTTCTTTGTTAAGTGTTATGCTTGGCATTTTTTGTGTATCCTTTATTTTTTTATATTTTAAAAATTATGATTGCAATTTGTATTTCAAACTTACTTCATCCATTCTTTCATATCACGAAGTTTTTTAACATCATTTTTATACATGTGTCGTAGATCATTTAATTTATAAAAATCAACCATTTGTCTGTCAAGTCCTGGTCCCCATGCAAGTACGGGAATTGCTTCACCTAGTAATGGTTCAACAACTTCAGGTCGTAAAATTCCTGCACCGCCTAGCTCATACCATTGTTTGTGAACTGGATGAAATATATCAATTTCTGTTGACATTTCAGTATATGGGAAATATGCAGGTCTAAATCTTGCTTGAGGAAAACCTATTTTTTTCATAAATAATTTTAAGTATCCAAGCAAGTGTTTAAAATTGGCATCAGGATCAACGATAATTCCTTCGAATTGATTAAATTCAAATAAGTGTGACCAATCAAGAGTTTCATTTCTAAAACATTTTCCAACTGCGAAAAATTTAGCAGGAAAATCTGTTTTTTTGAGTGCTGCAAGTGTTTTTGCAGATAATACTGTTGTGTGAGTTCGTAAAACATTTTTTTTAGAATCATTAGAATTCCAATTATATTGCCAGCCTGTGGAGTCCATATCTCCTCCATGTTCGTGCATTGCTTTTATTTTAGCAACAAGTTCTGGACTTGGTAATTTTCCAAATTCTGGATTTTTAATAAAAAATGTATCTTGCATTTCTCTTACTGGATGATCTTGAGGTGTGAATAATGCATCAAAATTCCAAAATGAAGTATTAAGAATCGGTCCTTTCATTTCTTTGAATCCTAGTTCCACCCATACTCTTCGAGCATAGTCTACTGCTTGATTTACAAAGTGTCTTTTTCCGCGATATATTGTTGGAACATTTATTTTTACATCATATTTTCTAAATGTTTTTCCTTTCCAAGAACCATCTTTAAGCATTTTATGAGTGACTCGTTCTATTCGTTGCCCACTTCCTAAATTACTTAGGATATTTGGACTTTCTTTGATTTTTTGAGTTAGAGAATTTCCTAAGTCAGTTAATTGAATAGTTTTTGTTTTAATCTCAATTAGTTGAATTATTTGTTTACGTTTAATTAAATTATCATATGCAAATTTTTCTTCTGGTTCGAGTTTTTCTTCAATTAATTCTTGCTGGTTTACTTTTCTAAGAAATTGTTCTTCTAAACTTTCTTTTGTAAGTATTTTATGACCTTGGTCTGTGATTTTAAATTTTTTATCGACAACATCTATTGCTACTTTTTTTCGTAAAGTTCCAATGCATACATTGATTTCTTCTCTTTTAAGTCCTGTTTTTTGAGTGATTTCATCCAGTGTTAGTCCATCAACTGCGGGGACTAAACATTGCAAAAATCTTTTTTCTGGAAGGCCACGTTCAACATATTCAGGTCCATTTTCTGCGAGTTCTATTTTTTTAATAGATGTAGTTTCAAGTTTTAATACTTGTTTATTTCCAAGCCATTGTACTGCCCGCATAACTTCTATTTCAGAAAGATCTGTTTTTCCAACTAATTCTTTGAATGTTGGAGATTCAATTAATAGTGGGACTATTTTAATCTCTAATGGGTGTAATGTTTCGATTAATTCTAAAATTTCATTCCCTTCCATCTTTGTCTTGGTTGGAATGGTTATTTAAATATCTTATGCTAATATTACCAGATATTTTTCATAAAAATAATTAGAATAAAAAGAGCAATAAGAATATCTGTGTTTATTAATTAATTTTTAATAAAAGAATAAATTGAGAAAAAATAAAAAATTTAAGTTTTAATTGCCTTATTATTAGTTGAAGTTTATTTAACTACTTTCATGCTTTTCCATGAGAGATCAAATAAATTATCCAAAGCACTTGCAAAAAATGGTGTGTTAACCCATACTCCCACATCATATGTTGGGTGTACTTCTTGGTCATCCATTACCATAAATACAACTTCTTTTCCATCAACTACGCAGAATCGTCCTTTGTGACTTGTATGTCTTACTTCAGCAACTGAAGATATATCTTTTATAACTCCTGCACATTCTTTTGTAACTGGTGCAGCAATTCTAATTTTAACTCCTCGTTTATTGATCTTTTCAAAGACTGGTTTTAATCCTTCGATTTTTCTCATTAAACCTTGAGTTGTAGTCATTATAGTTACACTTTCTTCTGCATTTTTAATTGTTAATTCTAGATGATTATATAGATTATGTCTTCCTTTCAAACTTCCACTTAAGTCTGATGGTTCAACAAGTTCGATACCTTGAGAGTGTAGTGTGTTTAATTCTCCTAATACTTCAGTGCCCTTTAGACCATCTAATCTTTTTACTTTTTCATCTGCATGAAATTTCATATTTTTCTTAACTCTTTCTACTACTTCTTCTGGTGCTACTGCAATATATTTTATTGGCTTGCCGAGTTTTGTTACTGCAAATCCTTTTTTTTCTAGACTTTCTAAAACATCGTAAGATCTAGATCTTGGAACATTTGCAATATCTGATAATTCTCCTGCTGTAGAAACACCGCGAGATAACAACGCAGTCCAGATTTTAACTTCGTATAGATTGAGTGAGAAATAACGCCTTAATTTGCTTAGAAATTCTTCTTTTACAATCATGTTTGTAACCTCCCCCTTTTTTAACTTTTTTTTTAAAAATTTGTTACTTATTAGAACGGTATAACAAAGTACTACTTAATATATGTTACGTTTTTTTACTTCTGTAACAGTGTAGTAATTACGGTTTATATATTTTTGCTTAACGCAAACACTCTTAATTTGGCAGTTATTTATATATTTAGAATTATTTTTTTTATTTTCTCGACGACAAATATCTGTCACTTATGGATGTTATTTATTTATGCATTGTTAAACTAAGTTCATATTTTATTTTATTGCAGTTACAAAACATTGATAAACTCAAATGAATGTTGGGGGTTTTAATGGTTTTTTTTGATTTGTTTTGGCATTATTTTTTCTAAAGTTTGTTCAAATTTTTTCTAATTCAAGGGTATTTTGTTAAAATCCAATTCAAATTTTGTTTAAATTCTATTTATATTAAATTCACTCATAATTTATTTTTTTGTTCTGTTTTGGACAAACTTTGGATTAGGTGAAGTCGCCATTATTTTGCTGGTTTGATTAAGTTTTATGGCGCGGGCCAACATTGTTTAATTTAAATAACTTTAAATACTTTTTATCTATTAATATGTTTATAGTATTGTGGTTAGAGTATATATTACTTAATTACACATTATCAAAACTCAATATTTAAGAAACTAACAAGAGTTTTAACTCAAGTAGGGTAAGTTTTAAAAAATGGTTTTTGAATCAAAAAAAAAGAAGTATCATAATTTTGATAGTCATAAAAATAATAAGGGTAATAAGAACAAAACTACTTCCTCTAAAGAAGTATCTGACAATTCACAACCAAGTTTTAATTCATTTGAAGAAGTAAGTTTCACCCAATTAAATCTGGCTAAAAATTTAACATACATCTTAGATGACCTTGTTCAAGTTTTTTCTAAAGAAGAGTTAAGAAAAGAAGTAAATATCCTGGTTGTTAAAAAAGATGTTATTAACCATTTATCTGATTTTAAAACTGCGCTTGAATCAGAAAAAAATATTTTGATTAGTCACAATTGCAAACCTTCTTTTTTGAGTGTGGGGGGAGTTTCGTTAAGAAAAATTAATAGAATACTAAACGTTCACCTACCCAAATTAGATTTGATTTTTCATACGCATGCGTTTAGAGATTTAAATCAATTAAAAAAAGCAGCGCAGATAATGCATACAATTACATTTATTTGCATTCAAAAAGAAAAAGATTTATCAGTAAAAAGAAAATTTATATCATTTAAATTAATGTTTAAACGTTTATTGTTAAAAATTATTCGTTAATTATAAATTTTAATTTTATACAATTTATTATTATTCGCGTTTTATTGGTTTTAACAAAATGGATTTATTAAGTACAGCACAAACGGGCATGAATGGGTGGGTTGGACCTTCAGGTAAATTAATGAGTTATATTAGTAAGCTTGGAGAATATAGTTCGATTCTTTATGTGATTATGTTCTTTTGTGTGTTAATGATTTTTATGACTGCAAAATCTGAAGATAAAAAAGGATTGGCAGCATACTTAGCTCTTCTTTTTATTTGTGTTGCTATTCGTTTTGGAATGGATTTAAATTATGCATCAATTGGTATTATGCTTATGTTATCAGTTGTTCTTGTATTCAAAGTTAAGAAAGGCAATTCGAAAGGAGTTTTACCAATTATTCTTGTTATTTGGTTTTTGTCTACTTTAGTTTCAATTAATTATTGGATGTTTGCAGGATTATTTCTTGGAGCAGTGGGCGTTATGTTGTTTTCTATGAAAAGAAATCATGATAAAAAATATGGTACTGGACAAGAACGACATTTAATGAGTGAAGAAGGTTTTAGTCCTAGAAAAACTTTGCGGCTAGAAAAACCTTTAGAGAAAATTGGTGCTACAATTAAAGGTTCAAAAGACAAAGTTGTTGCAGGAGCAAAAAAAGTTACTGCACTTCTTGCAAGACGCGAAGCAGAAAATTTAGAACTTTTAACTCATGAAGAAGCAATGGCTGCAGGTGCTAAAAAAATTGGACAAACGTTAGATTCTCTAGAACAAGGAGAAATTAGTCTTGAACAAAAAGATCATCAAATATTAAATGTTCTCGAACAAAAAGCAAAATGGATTGATAATCAATTAGCGCACGTTGGTGCCGAAGCTTTAGATGAAGAACGTGCAAAACCACTTCTTGCATTTGCAAAACAAATGTTAAAAGATTTTGCTGTATTAATTGAAAATAGGCGTAAGGGTGAGCATTATCGTGAAAAAGCACTTAAAATTATTGATGGAGTATTAGATATAGTAGTTCATGCCGCAGAAGAATGTCGGATGCTAAAAGAACCTATGAGTCATTTTAAACATATTAAAGCTGCAACTGCAACAGAATTAATGAGAATTAAGGGTGAATTAGTAGAGGAACGAAAAAAATTAGAACATATTACTGCGAAAACTCATGATGCGAAACAAGAATTAGGTGGAGTTCACAGAAGAATTG
Organism: Candidatus Woesearchaeota archaeon; assembly: GCA_018675335.1. Lineage (NCBI taxonomy): Archaea > Nanobdellati > Candidatus Woesearchaeota > Candidatus Woesearchaeota archaeon. Next base: position 373,705 of record JABGYH010000007.1, on the reverse strand, counting down.
AATTTCTCAAACAAGAAGAACATAAATTAGATCAAATTAGAAGTAAACTTGATTTGGTAATGCGACAATTAGAAGATGTTTGGAGAAAACATAATAAACAAATTAAAAGAATAGAAGCTGCAGAAAAAGATATTAAGAGTATAAAAAATAGTTTTAGAAGTTACACTCCTAAATTTAGAAATCAAGATAAAAAACTTGAAGCAAATTACAAAGTCTTTAAAGGTAAAGTGAAAGATTTTGAAAATGAAATTCCTGATGCAATTCTTGTTGAAGCTACAGATTATTTGGGAATTATTCTAGATCGAATTTCAACAATTCTTCATTTAGCATTAGATTTAAACAAAAATAAAATTACTCCAATTATTGAAGGAAGTACAAAAATTGTTCATGAAGTTTTTTATCTTTCCAGGGCATCGCGATTTTTAGACGAAGCATATGGGCATTTAGCTTTGGCTTATTCTGAAATTACTCAAACAGGTGCGCTTATAACTCAAAATAAGGAATATAAAGAAGAATTAGATAAAGTATTTCGACAACAACAGTTTGAAGCAAAAGAGGCTCAAGTTGCACAACGAAAAACTGTGGGAGTTCAATTTAAAGTTAAGCACGCATATGGATTTTTAAAAAAATCTGTTGAAGAAGTTAAAACTCATGTTAAAAGTCTTGAAAGAGATGTTGCAGAAACTGATAAAGCGAAGAGTTATACTGTTAAAAAAGTTCACGATGCTTTTAATAAAACAATTAAGGCTGAAATTAAAAAGAGTAAAGAAGTGTTAGCTCAAGAGAAAAAAGCAAAAGCTGATGCAGAACAAGCACGTACTGCTGCTCAGAAGGCAAAAGCTCAAGTTCTTCAAGCTCGTCACGCAGCATAATTTCTGCCAGTAAAATAATATTATTCCTTGTATCAATAATAAAAAAGGTGAATTTATGGATTTTCTTAAAAAAATAAAAAACAAAGCATCTAAAAATCCTGCAAAGATTGTTTTTCCCGAGTCTACTGAACCAAGAACGCTTAGCGCAATTCAAAAAATTATAAAACTTAATTATGCAAAGCCAGTTCTTCTTTGTTCAGAAAAAAAATTAGCTCAAGCTCTTAAAAAAAATAAGTTACCTAACTCTTTAATTAAAAAAGTGATTCTTGTTGATTATCTTAGTTCTTCAAAACAAGCCCAAATTCAATTTAATAAACATGTTAAATTTTTATTCAAATTAAGAAAAAAGAAAGGACTTACAATTGAGCAAGCAAACATTCTTCTTAAAGATCCGATTTATTTTGCAACAACAATGGTTAAAATGGGTTTTGCAGAAGCTCTAATTAGTGGTGCAACAAACACGACGGCTCACACTATTCGTCCTGCATTACAAATAATAAAAACTAAAGAAAGGTTTCATAGAGTTAGTGGTCTTTTTTTAATGGAACTTCAAGATAGGCTTATTTTATTTGCCGATTGTGCAGTAAACATAAACCCTGACGCAAAAACATTAGCCGAGATTGCAATTGATAGTTGGAATTCAGCAAAAGATTTAGGGCTAAATCCTAAGATTGCATTATTATCTTTCTCAACTCATGGAAGTGCAAATTATGATGAATTAGCAAAAATTCAAAAAGCAATTAAGATTGTCAATAAAAAACATCCTAAAATAAAAATTGATGGAGATCTTCAAGTGGATGCAGCATTAGTTCCCTCAGTTCAAAAACTTAAAGCACCATTGTCTCCTCTAAAAGGTAATGCAAATGTTTTAATTTTTCCAAATTTGTATGCAGGTAATATTTCATATAAGCTTGTTGAACGTCTAGCTCATGCCAAAGCTATTGGACCGTTTCTTCAAGGACTCTCAATGCCGGTTAATGATTTAAGTAGGGGCTGTAGTGTTAATGATATTGTGGAGCTAGCAGCATTAACATCAGTTCAAGTGCTGGAATTAAAAAATTCAAAAAATAAATCAAATAAAAACATCAAAAAAATTAAACAAAAAAATTAAATGAAGACTCCAATAAAAAAATGAATAAAACTAAAATAAAAAACATTTTAATTCTTAACTTAGGGTCATCGTCAATAAAATATGCATTATTTATTGAAGGCAAACAAGTTAATAAAGGATTAATTGAAAGAGTTATTAATTTTAAAAAAGAACTTCTAAATCTTATAAAAATAATTAATAAAGATTTTAATTGCAAGATTCATGCAATAGGTCATCGTGTTGTTCATGGCGGAGATATTAAAGAATCAAAAAAAATAACTGCGGCAGTTGTTAAAAAGTTAGAAAAAATATCTGTGTTGGCACCTCTTCATGATATTCCTGAAATTGAGGGGATTAAAACTTGTTTAGAATTATTTAAAATTCCGCAAGTAGCAATTTTTGATACTGCATTTCATGCGTCAATTCCCCCTAAAGCATTTACATATGCGCTTCCAAAACTTCTTTGTAAGCAAAATAAAATTCGCAGATATGGTTTTCATGGGGAAAGTCATAATTATGTATCAGGAGTTGCTGCAAAACTTTTAAAAAAGCCAATTTCTCGTTTGAAAATTATTTCTTGTCATCTGGGCAATGGTTCTAGTGTTTGCGCAATTAAAAATGGCAAGAGTGTTGACACCTCAATGGGTTTTACTCCTCTTGAAGGTTTAGTTATGGGTACTAGATCAGGAGATTTAGATCCTGCAATCATATTATTTCTTCAAGATCAAAAAAATATGTCTTCAAAACAAATAAATCAATTACTTAATTGCCAAAGTGGTTTGAAAGGTATTTGCGGTTCTAGTGATATGAGAGATATTCACACGCAAATCAAAAAAGATTCATCTAAATCTAAAAAATCAGAAATATCTGATGCAAAACTAGCAGAAGAGGTTTTTTGTTATAGAGTTGCAAAATATATTGGGTCGTATGTTGCGACGTTAAATGGCGTCGATGCAATTCTTTTTACTGCAGGAATTGGCGAGCATGCTTGGTGGATAAGAAAAAATATTCTTAGTTATTTCAAATATTTGGGTGTTGATATTGATATTAATCTTAACAAAAAAAATAATATTAAAATATCTTCAAAAAAGTCCAAAGTTTCAGTTTTTGTAATTCCCACCAATGAAGAAAAAATGATGTATTTAGAAGTAATTAATGTTTTAAAATAAATGAAGTGAAAAAATGTCTCTTATGCGTATATTAGAAATCATTCAGGCAAGTTCTTTAGTTTTAGCAATTGTTATTTTATTGTCTGAACACTATCATTTTTTTGATGTTTTTACTCCGGAACTCAAATCTTTATTATCAGTTATTGTTGCTTTTTTTTTAATTATTCACTCTTTAATTTTATTGTTTTCAGCGTTTAAAGAACAAGTTAAGGTTAGAATTTTAATCGAGGCAATAGTTGTGGTTGCTTGTGCTGCATTGTTGTTATCACCGGCATTTAATGATTTATTTGTTATTGATTTTTTGAATTTTTTTATTTTGGTTGATAAAGAAGTAGTGAGTCATTTAGCGGTGGGGTTACTTCCAATTATTGTTGTATCTATTGTTGATATTTTTAGAGAAGGTGGCGAATAATTGCGTTTTTTGTAATGATTAATAAGATCAAATTAATTTTAATTCAATTTAAATCGAAGTATTGCAGCAACACCGCTTATCCCGTCAAGTTTTTGTCCGCCTGAATTTTCAGAATCAATAATTACAATGTCGGCTTTTTGTTTGTCTGCTTCTTTCATTATTCTATTTAATTCATCAAATGTTTCTTGTTCTCTTAGTTTTTGTATGAGTCCGTCAGTTACAATTAGTTTACTTACGGCACCCATATTGGTTGCGTTTTTAACTTCAAACATACCGTATGCGATTTTTCCTTCTTTTGAAATTTCAGATAATATTTTATCAACTAATTGTACTTCTTGAGCAATTCGATCTTGTTTTAGTACTGTTTGTGTTTCAGGTCGTTTTAATACTTCATTTATTGCTTTTTCATCAACACTGCTGCAAGTGGCCATTACAAGTTTTTTCTTAAATTCGGGGTCTTTTACATTTTTTAAAAATTCATCTTTCCAAAATGCAGGGGAGCCAACAATTATTTTTTCAACGTTATATCTAGTTGCATATTCTTTTAGGACAGTTATAATTTCTGAATAGAAATTTGTTACAATTTGTTTAGCTTCATCTTTTTTAGCAACATTTCCTTTTAATTTAGTTAAAAGTTCATATCCTTGTCGATTTAATAGTCCAACATATGCGTCTTCACGATCAAATACGCAAACTAAAATTTTTGATTTTGCTTTTTCACTTGCTTCTTTTAGTTTTTTTGTTTGATATGAAAGCCAAGTTTCTTTTACAATTTTTATCTGTGTTCCAGGTTCAATTGAGAATGTATGGTAACTTCCTTTGGCGACATCTTCTGGTCCTTCAGTTATTTTTCCACTAATTCGTAAACTTGAGGAATATTTATGAAATTCAATTTTTTCAACACTTAATTTTAAGTAAACCCATTTTCGTACTATTTTTTGGGACCGATCAGTAGCTTCACCAATTTTTATTTTTCTTTCAGTTTTACCTTCAACAATGTCGCAATTATCAACAATACTACTCAGATACCATAAATCATCAGCAGTTTCTATTTCGACTTTTGCTTCATTTTTCTTAAAACTAATTATTTTCATACATAAAAAAGAAAAACATTTATATATAAAATTATTCATTAATCCAAAGTATTATATTATTTAAAATATTATTTATCTTTAAATTATCATTTAAATAATTCAAATTGTTTAATGTTTTTCAAAATAGAGGTTAAAAATGCAGTTATTTAAAAATAAAAGAGCTGAAGATGGTACAAAGGCAGCAACATTAGTTGCATTAATTGCTTTATTAATTATTTTCTACTTATTGTTTATTCCTCCTCAAGTGAGGCAGAATATTTTAGAAGGTGATTATTCAGAAGATTCGAAAGATTCTGGCGATGATGATAAAAATACTACTTTACTTCTTGAGACTCCAGGCACATTAACTACTATTTCAACTAAAGATATTGAACATAGCATTGCGCCAGTAAACATTTTTGCATCAGAAAATTCTAAAGTTATTGATACTCAAAATAGTCTGTCTGTGAAAAAGAGCTGGTTTTCAGATAAAACAGGAGAGTTTTCATTTGTAGTTCAAGATTTGTCTCAAACTGAGAACTTACTTTTAACATTTGTTTCTAAACTAAGTAGAGGAAATCTTCAAATTTTATTGAATGGCGAAGAAATTTTCAATCAAGCAATAACTAAAGAAAATCCTGATCCTATTAAGTTATCTTCAAAATATTTGGCACAAGGTGCTAATAGTTTAGAATTTATTACAGAAGATGTCGGACTTGCTTTTTGGAGAGTGAACAAACACAATCTTGAAAACTTACAAATTACAGGTGATATTACTGATATTAGTCAACAATTGAGTCGTAATATTTTTATTGCAAGTGCAACTGAGAAAAATAATCTTAAGCGAGGAAAGTTAGTTTTTACGCCGGAATGTTCAATTGGTTCGGTTGGAGCTCTTCAAGCTTTGATTAATAATCACATAGTTTATGATGCAGTTCCTGACTGTGGTTTTGCAATTACTGTTGAATTTTCTCCAGATATTCTTCGTAATGGGGAGAACCAAATCGTGTTTAAAACAATTAAAGGTAATTACTTGATTGATTTAATCAAAATTAAGAGTGAATTAAAAGAAATTATTCAGCCAGTTTATTTCTTTGATTTAGATGAGGATGAGTTTTCTGATGTACAAGATGAATCTGATGAAATTTATTTAGAAATCACTTTTATAGATTCGCAAGAGTATCACATTGGCAAGGCAAATATTAATGGCATTGAAACAAATATTCATCAAAAAGAAAGAGTTTATAGTAAAAAAATTAATGATTATTTGGTGAAAGGCAATAATGCAATTAAGATAACTCCTGAAGACATTCTTCAGATTGTTAAGTTAGAAGTGGTAAGAAAAGATTAAATCTTAATAAAATATTTTTTTATATTTTAAAAATATCAATTAAATGTTTATTTATATCAATTAAAATATTTACTTAAATATTTATTAAATTAATTTAATATTTATCGATAATCAAATATTTATTAAAAAGAGGTGTGGTATCATTTCTCCTCCTAATCCGGGTAGTAATGCTTTAAATAAGTTAAATAGTCGGCTTGCCCCTAGTGCTAATTCTGTTAAACCGCAAGGTTCTACGCCAAATCCCTCTGTGCAAAATCAATCGCAAGTACCAAATACTGCAATGCAAAATCAACCACAAACCTCAAGTCCTGATATGGGGCGATTAGGTCAAATGGAACAATATCAATTAGCAAATCAACTTTCTTCGGCAAGTTCTCAAATTACCTCTCTTGCATCGCAACTTGATGCGAAAAATTCAGAGATTAATGAAAAAGATATTTCGTTTGGAAAAAAAATTACTGCATACATAGTCGCATTTATTGTAGATGTAGTGTGGGGAATTTTTATTGATCAGATAGTGTCAGTAAGTACTGGATTAATGTCTGAGATTATAGAACTTGTTTTTGATTGCTTACTTCAATTTATGCTATTTCCATCTATATTGGGTAAGGGCAGATATCAAAAAATGAATTTTGGATTGTTAGAATTAGTTCCGTTTTTAGATATTATTCCCTGGTATACATTAAATGTTTATCTGTCTATCAAAGCTAGTAAAAATAATTTAAAGCATTTATATCAAGAAAGAGATGCAATTAAATCTCAAATAGATTCACAAAAAAAATTAGTTTCTCAAATGAAATCTCAAAGTGCAAGTTTATCTTCAAGTACGAGTTCAAGTCCTTCTTCAGGAGGTTTATCTGGTGCACGAGTTAAACAATCATCAAGCGGATTTGCAAATATTGCATCTGGTGGTTCTAGGTCAGGAGGTAACGGGGGTGCAGTTATCATAGTTATAGTGGTTATTCTTTTCATTGTGGCAATTGGTTCGTTTGGTGTTACAGTGATTGGTCCTCGTGTTGCATATGCTATGTCTCAAACAACTGTTGATGCTCAAACAGACGAGGCATCAGAGTCAGTTTCTTACGGTGCTAAAAGCGCAGTAGCAGAACTCATTGGTGAATTTCAAAAGAGTTGGAAAAAGAATTTGCAAAAAGCAAGTGGTGAACGTATTGAAGGGAATCAAGATACTCAAGTTAAAGAATTTGTGGGTGTTGAATGGTTAAATCCTTGGACTCCCAATACTAAAACATATAATCTTCCACAACCAGGAGATATGGGTTCAAAAGAACCTTTAGAAATAAGCGCTAGATTGCATGGATTTGGTTATAGTAATAATATTCAAACAGTTGTAGGTTGTAATTCTATTAGAAGATCTAAACATAAAGTTACTGCCTCAACTGCGTATGATTCACTTATTGGTTCAACAAAAGAAGTTGTTGATCTGTCAGAGTTACCATCTGAATTAAGTTTTGATCAAGAAATAACTTGTTATCCTGACGATATTGTTTGTCCTGAGAAATATTTTGTTTTTTTAACTGCAGTGTCATCTGGGTTTACAACAAAAGCTGAATTAAAAAATGCATTTATTGATAAATCCTATTTAGAAGAAAAATTAAAAGCATATTCTCAACAAAATGGAGTTAGTTTAGATGGTGAAAGCGCAGTAGTTTCTGCAATTAGATCTCTTTATCCTGAACTATCAGATTTCACAGGCGTATCAATGTCTGATAAAGGTTTAATTAAATTAGTTTTGCAAACTCAAAAAATGCCATTAATTGGATTAGATTTAGAAGATAGTGGTAAGACTATTAAATTGTCAATTAATGTAGAAAATATGGGGGAAGGTGCAATTGAACATATTTCTTCAGTCAGATTAGTTTTGCCAGATGGGTTTAAGAAAGCAGATTCTGGAACTACTGAGGGAAAAGCAATTAATTTTTGTAAAGGTTGGTCACAACTTGTTGAGGATGAGCGTACAGTTTTAACTTTAGATAATGTTGGTAATATGAAATTTTTCGAATTACAAAAAGGGTTACAAAAAAAGTTACCTTCATGTCATTTGGCATTAACTGCGCCTGATAAAATATTAATAAATCCGACAGAAGCCAATCCAACTACTATTATTGGTGAAATAGAATATGAGTATGCAGTTCAAAATAAGTTGGAACTCGATGTTAAGTCTGCAGGAAAAGAATTTACTAAAACAAGTTATGGTTGTGGAAAGTCAAAAGCAAGTGATTCTAAAACATCAACTACTAAAAACATAAGTAATAACACAACAACTTAAATTTCAATAATGAAAATTTTTAATTAATAATATTTAATAATAAAAAAATAAAAATTAAAAAAGATCAAACCAAAAAGAGAATATAAAAAAATGATTAAAACTCAATCAACCGTCCTAAATAAAATTTATGTAACCAAGTTATTTATTTTAATTGCAATTATTTTTTTACTTATAGCACTAACTGGTTGTGGTTCTGCAGTTAGTATGAAAGGTAGTTTATTTGGTACGGGAAAAACTGCTGATAATGTTAAAATTCAAGATTATAGAAAAGGAACTGAAGGTATTAAATTGGAGTTTGTCGAATCAATGCCTCCTGAGAAAGTTCTTGTGGGAGATATGTTTAATTTTGGTATTCGTTTAGAAAATAAGGGTGCATATGATGTAGATCTTGCAGAGGGCAGTCTTTTTTTAAATTTCGATTCAACAATGTTTTTAATTGAAGAAGATACTAGAACTCAAGAATTTGAACTTTTGGGTCGTTCTGCATTTGTAAGTGATGGTGAGTTTACTGAAATTTATTATCCTGCCCTGTCTCGTTGTTTTCAGCAATTAAAAGGCAATCAAAAAAAGAATTTTTCACAAACTGTGGTGGCAATAGCATGTTATGCTTATGAAACTCATGCAAGTGCAGATATTTGTTTTGATCCAAATAGCAATAAACAGTCAGCAAAAAATGAAGAAAAAGTTTGTACTCAATCAGCAGTTTCTTTGTCAGGTGGTCAAGGCGCACCAATTGCAGTTACACAAATTAGTCCCGAAATAGTTCCGTATGGGAATAAAATTAGGGCACAAATTGATATTGACTTATCTATTGCAAATTCTCAAGGTGAAGTTTATTTGAATGAATTTATTGCTGAATGCGATGATCCTAAGATTCAAAATAAGATTTTTGTTGAGGCAGAAATTAGTGGTCAAAACATGCATTGTAAAAGTTTAGTGAATACTTTTAATGAAAAACCTGGAACTGCAGTTTTTAGATCGGGCAAATCCAAAATTAGGTGTTATACTGAATTAAATAAAGAAGATGGCGCATTTATTACTCCTGTGACTGTTACTGCGAAATATAATTATAAAGATAAGGTTCATCATAAATTAATGATTGCACCTCCAATTGGTGGAGTTAGTGATGCAGTTTGTACTGGATTAGAATCTGAGTTTAAAGCATCGCTGTCTTCCCTAGAATAATGATTGTTATATATTATAAAATTAAATTATTCATTTACTATTAAAATAATTATATTTTACCGAAAAATATATAAAACAAAATAACTGTTTTTGTTTTAAAAGAGGATATAAAATGAAATTAACTAAGCGAATGTTTTTAATTATTTCAATTCTAGTCACATCTTTCTTATTAGTTGGTTGTGGGGGATTAAACAAAGGTAATCCTGATAATCCTGAACAATCCCCAGTTTATTCGCATACTGGGACTGAAGGAATTGTAATGGAATTTTCAGCAGATACGCCTCCTCAAGAAATTTATTCTACAACTCCTCTAATTTTTATGGTAACAATTAAAAATCGTGGAACTTATGATGTTCCAAGTGCATCATTTTACTTAACTGGATATGATCCTAGACTAATTAACTTACAACCATTTCGTGAAGTTTCTTATTTAGAGGGAAAGTCTCAATATAATTCTGAAGGAGGAATGGAAATTCTTGAGTGGGAATCATCAGACATTCATCTTCAAGAAGGAACTCCTGTTTATCGTCCTAAATTTTTATTAACTGCATGTTATCCCTATGAAACTGTTGCAAGTCCTATTGTGTGTGTTGATCCAAATCCTACTGATCAATTAAGTGATAAAGCATGTACAGTTCAAAATGTTGCAGCAGGTAGTCAAGGAGCACCGTTGGCAGTAACGTCAATTGAACAAGATTCAACGCCTAAAGGAACTTTTTTTAGAATTCATATTTCTAATTCTGGAAACGGTGTTGTTTATTCTCCAACTGCACTTGCAGCATGTCCTAATAATTTAGATTTTAAAGATCTTAACAAAGTTTATTATGAAAATCCTGTTTTAGGTACTAATTGGGAAGGAGATTGTAAACCTTCAAATGATAAACTTAGATTAGTTAATGGTAAAGCAACAATTTATTGTAAATTTCCTCAAACTGCTCAAGCAGGTAGTGCATTTCAAACTACATTATCTGTGAGATTAAAATATGGTTATAAAAATAGCATAAGTCGAGATGTTGCAATTAAAAATATTGAATAATAAAAAATAACATATATGATGCATTTTAAATAATATTTATATAGAAAAACGGTTTTTATGTTTGTATTAGCTATTAATATTAGTTAAAAATAATAAAAAATTGATGATATGTGTGTTATCAACTCTTTGGTTGGTAATATTTAATATAATAACTCAAATTTCATTTTTTTCAAAAAGGAGGCGTAAAAATGAGGAGATTAGCGATTATTTTGGTCATTTTAATGATGATTTTCTTAGTTGGTTGTGGGGAGAATCAAGATTCTGCAGCTCAACCTACTGGTATTAAAACTGGAAGTATGTTTATTCAAGGTACTGATGGTTTATCAATTGAATTTGTATCCGGTGCTCCACCTACATCCGTTGTTGATAAAGAGCAACCTTTCGGAATTAGTGTTCGTATTGAAAACTTAGGAGGTCATGATATAGATCTTGGTTCTGATGCAACTGTTACTGTTACTGGATTTGATCCTGCTGACTTTGGTGTTGGCGCATCTGATCTTAAAAAAGATAGTCCTGATCCGCTTAGAGGAGTTAAAATTGATACTGAAGGTGGAAAGATACCTGGCGGTATGGCATCTATTGATTTTCCAACATCAGGTTCTGCTTTTGTAAACCAAAAAGAAGTTGCAGGTCAAGTAACTTATAATATTAAAGCAGATGTTTGTTATAATTATGGTACTGTTGTTAATTCTGAACTTTGCATTTTAGAAGATATGCTGGGTATGACTGGTCAAGAATCTAGTTTTTGTAAAGTAACAGAAGAAAAATCAGTTGATAATTCTGGTGCTCCAGTTCAAGTAACTAGTTTTAGAGAATCAGTTGGTAGTGCAACAAAAACCAATTTTATTTTTAAAGTTGAACATAAAGGAAGTGGTAAACTTTACGCATCAAGTTCTGAGTGTGTTGAAGAGTTTCCTAAGCGTAACAAAGTTCACGTTGAAATTGATACTGGAATTAGTGGCGGTTTAACTTGTAGTGGTCTACAAGATCCATCATCTAGTGGTTCTGTTTATTCTGGTGATGTTGTTCTTTTAAACGGCATGAGAGAAATTAGTTGTAGTCAAGAAATTAGTTCACCTAGTGACTTCAAAAAAGTTGTTAGAATCGATCTCGGATATGATTACAAACAAAGTGCAGAAACATCTTTAACAGTTCAACACATTGGAGGATAAATAATTAAACATTTATCAATTAATTTTTTATTTCTTTTTTTCTTATATTTTTTTTAATCATATCTTCTATTTTCTTATGATAAGTGAACAGTCTTTGTTTCTAGATAATTATTTAAACTATTTCATTACTTATTCTGTGTATGGAATGGTTCTTTTTTTCAATTTTTGCAACGTGCATGTTTGGTATTCAAAGTTTTTTATACAAGCGAGCATTAACTAACTCTGCTGATAAGTTTTGGGTAACTTTATTTTTCATGCTCACTGTAGAAGTTTTCGCAATTGTTTATTTTTCAATTAAGGGTTTTGAATTTTTATTTATATCCCTTACTCTCTTGTTAGGTTTTCTTTTTGCATTATGTTTTTTTCTTAAAACAATTTTTCAATTTAAGGCATTAGAATTTCTTCCAACTAATATCGTTTTTCCAATTTCTGCAGCAAGCATTATTTTAACTGTTTTTTATGCAATTATTTTTTTCAAAGAAAAACTCTCAATATTTTCTATTGTGGGAATTATATTGATTATCTTGGCAATCACTCTCATTCACTATTTTGCTAAATCTAAATCTGATTATAAAATAACAAGATCTGGTTTTTTATTTGCCATAATTACAATTCCATTTGGTGCTGGGATGATGATAACTAACAAGTATGCTGCAACCTCAACTAATCTTGGATTTTTTATTATGATCACTTATTTGTTTTCTATTATGATTTCTTTTGGTTCTGCAAAAACATCAAAATTCAATCAAAGAAATAAATTGCCTAAAATGATTCAAAAAACCAATTGGTCTGCATCAATTAAATATGGTATTATTATTGGAATCATAAATTTTATGGGTTATATTTCTTTACTGACTGCGCTTAAATCAGGTCCGTTAGTATTAGTTTCAGCAATTCATCCTAACTTCATAATTATTACTGCAATTCTTGCTAAGTTGTTTAATGGTGAAGAACTATCTCTTAAGCAGTTTGGACTAGTTTGTATTGCAGTACTTGGAATTATTCTTTTGAGAATTTAATGGAACGTACAGTTGCTATTAACACAACATAAATTGCTAACAATTATTTTTATTCACTTTCATTTACTCTTGTGAATGCTAGTTGTATTGCTTGTTTATCTATTCCTGAATTGAGTAAAGAATTAAATATGCTTTCCACATTATCTCCATGATCAAGTGCTACTTTAATCATTGGTATTAGATCATCAATATTTGGCATTGGTGATGCTGAGTATGGATCGTTAATTTCTTGATATGGATTAATAATCATTTCTTCTTCTTCTGCGGTTGCGCCATCAACTTCTTCATTTATTAAATCCGAACTATTAATTTGACCTATGTTATTGTTTGGTGAATCATATGGGTGTTCATTTAGTTCTTCGGTAAACTTTTCTTCTTTTTCTTCAAGTTCTTCTTTGTATGATTCAAGTTGAAGTGCATCTTCATCACTTACGAGGTCTTTGAATTTTTTATTAAATTCATTTATGACTTGTGATGCTTGTTTTTGTCTTTCTGAGATTGATTCTTGTTTGTGTTGTAATAGTTTGTGTAGTTTGTCTATTTTCGATTTGAACGTAACAATTTTTAGTGTGTTTTGTTGTACGAGCCTGTTAAGGCGGCTTTCATAATTTTTTTTGAGTGTTTCAGTTTCTTCGTCAAACAGTTTTTGTTTTTCTGTTAGTTCTATTTTTTTATTTTCAAATTCTGCTTTGATATCTTCATTTTTCTTTTTTTCTAAGTCAAGTGCACTTTGTAGTTCGTGTGTTGTATTTTCTTTTAGTTGATTTTTTGAGGTTAATAATTCAACTTGATTTTGTAGTCGTGCAATTTCATTTTTTTGTTTTTTAATCTCAACAGTTAGTTCTGAAACGTGTAAATTCATGTCAGTTACTTGTTTAGTTTTTTCATCCATTAAATTAATTGAATCTTGACTTTTCTTTTTGAGTTCACTTAAATCCGTAATTAGTCTGGTATTTTCAGTTTCAAGTCTTCGTTGTTCAAAAAATGCAGCTTCAGTTTTTGTTTTTAATTCAGTAATTATTTTTTCTTTTTTTTCTAAGTTTTGTTTAACAAAAGAAAGCCTGGACATGTTATCATGAAGATAATTTATCGTATCGTCATTTTCTTTTAATTTTTGTGCTAGAAATAGATTTGATTCAGCAAGTCTTTTGGTTCTAGTTTCTATCTCTTCGATAAGATTAGAATCAAGTTGCACCTCATTTTCTTCAGTCATGTTTTATTAAGAGGATGATTTACTATTTTAATCTTACTATAATTGTATTAGTTCTTTAATTGTTTTTTTTAGAAATGTTTATATATTTCTGATATGTCAAAAATGGTTATGGAATGGTTTATGAGTTTTTGGGATCGTAATAAAACCCCTGAAGAAAAATTAGTTAATAAGTCAAAGCGTTTAGCTAAACGGTTAAAGAGTCTTGAGGATGAATTAGAATCTTGTGAAAAAAGAAAGTCTGAACTGCTGGCTAAGCGTGTAAAAGGAAAAGTTCCTGAGTATTGGGCTAGAAAGTTAAGACCTTATGTTGAGAGAATAAAATCCATTTTAGACGAAAAAATAATAATAGAATCTGAAATGGGAAGTATTGATAAACAATTAAAAGATCTCCAAAAAATTAAATAATTTTTAACTAATTCTTTTGTTTTATGAATTTCATAATTTAACAATTATATGTCAGAAGCAGGTTTATAATTATTCAGAACCTATTAAAACAAATTTCGCAATTAATGCTTCTAATTGAACAAATTCATCTGATCCTTCAGTCATTCTAAATTCGAACTCTCCGCACATCTCAGTCATTTGCATTTTTTTGCGACCATCAACATCCATGCTTATTACTTCTTTTTGTATTTGTTTGATCATGTCAAGTCCGGATAATCCATAATTGAGCATTATATCTAGTAATTTTTTTCGAGCATCTAAGAAATTGTTATCAAGTGTTAATTGAATCATTTCTTTGATTTCTTTTGGTTTTGCAACTGAGGATAATGAATATATTAGTTCTTCAGTTATGTTTTTGGATATTACGGCACTTGCTTGTAAAATATTTTCAACACGTCTACAGTCTCCATTAGAGATTTGGTATAATGCATCTTTTGCTAAATCATCCATTGTTAAATTTTCTTTTTGTACTATGTCTTCTATTAATAATTTTATATCTTTTTGAGCAAGTAGTTTGAATCTAAATATTGCGCACCTACTTTGTATTGGGTCAATAATTTTTGATGAGTAATTACAACTTAAAATAAACCGACAAGTTTGAGTGTAGTTTTCCATAGTTCTTCTAAGCGCTTGTTGTGCTTCTTTTGTAAGTGCGTCACATTCGTCTAAATAAATTATTTTGAACGGTACATCTCCAATTGCTTTTGTTCTTGCAAAGTCTTTTACTTTATTTCGTACTACATCAATTCCTCGCTCATCGCTCGCATTTAATTCAAGAAAGTTTGATCTCCAAGAGTCGCCAAATAATTCATGTACTGTAACTAGTGAAAGTGATGTTTTTCCAACTCCTGCAGGGCCAGAGAATAAAAGATGAGGCATGCTTTTTTGTTCTACAAATGCTTTTACTCTTTTTACTATCTCGTCTTGTCCTAAAACATCTGAGAATTTTTTCGGTCTATATTTTTCAGTCCATATGTCGCTTACCATGAGTTATAAAGAAAACGGGTTACTATAAAAATATTGTTATTTTAACTAAATCGCAAGATATAATTTAATTGTCGTATAGGTGTTAGAATGATCATAAAAATAAATAAAATATTTTAAAAAATTTAGTTTAAATTTATTATTATATTGGGCTAGTTTATATGATATCTTCTTCGGCTATTACTAAGAAGTCTCCCATTGCAATAACTGCACTAAATGGAATTAAGATGTTTCCTTTTCTATCTTTTTCTAATTCAAGTTTATCAATGTATTGTGTTGGGTTTGCAAGAATTAGGTGGATTAGTTCTCCGCTACGTGTTTCGAATACTATATCTCCAACTTGGCCAAATTTTTTCCCAGTTTTAGAAACAACTGTTTTTCCTATAAGTTCTTTTGAAAATTTTTTTTCGTCTTCAGCCATGGTAAGTCCCCCTCTGGTAGTATTATATTACTTTAATTTTTTTTGAATTTATATTAAATTTATAACTTAATAATTGGTTTGCTTTAAAGAGATTATTTAAATCTGTTTCAAAACTATTGAGTAAAAATAAAAGCGAGATTATATTTAAATGTTTTTATTGTTTAAAATTAAGGTTTCACAATTAGGTTTGATGAACGTGTTTTGAGGTAATTATTGGTGTTGGTGAAAATCAATTAGTAGCTTAGTAATATTTGAGGTATTTTTTTATTTGTGCGAAATATGGTTTATAACAAATCACTGCACAACTTCTAAACCTTCAAACTCTTCTAACCCTTCAACCTCTTCAAAATCTTCTAAATATTTAAAAACTCTTAATTTAATTTTAATAAACATATTTGATTTTAAGGGATTTAGGGTGCGTGGCACGATAAGGTCATAAATTCAGGGTTTAACCCCTCCCAAACATTTATAAATCCCCTTTGATTTTTTGATTTTATTGCCTAGATAAGAACATGGCAGGACTTTTTAAAAAGATTCTGGGTTCTTTTCAAGCTACAAAGGCGATAATACTGTAGCTAAGAACGTTTTATGTTTTCTAGGTGGTTATTTAAAGCTTTAATTTAAATTTAGCTGATTTATATCATATTTAATTAAAAATTAAAGTTATTTGGATTATTATTTGGAGGAGTTAAAATGGCTGAACAAAAACAATTATTAGTTCCAATCGATCAATATCTTAAAGCAGGTATTCATATTGGTACAAAATTTAAAACTAAATATATGGAGAATTTCATTTACAAAGTAAGACCTGATGGATTATTTGTTCTTAATCTTCAAAAAATTGATGAACGTATAGCACTCGCGGCGAAATTTCTCGCAAATTACGCTCCTGAAGATATTGTTGTAGTTAGTAGGCGTGAAAATGGGTGGAGACCGATTAGAATGTTTGCAAAACTTACTGGATCAAGAGCTTTTCCTGGACGTTATCCTCCTGGAGTTTTAACAAATCCTAGTTTGAATGAGTTTATTGAAGCAAAAGTTTTACTTGCAGTAGATGCATGGCCTGATCGTAATCCAATTAAGGATGCGCTAAAGGTAGGTATTCCTGTTGTTGCTTTATGTGATACAAACAACCAAACTAATAATCTTGATTTTGTTATGCCTTGTAATAATAAGGGTAAGAAAAGTTTAGGTTTGTTATTTCATATTTTAACTAGAGAATATATGAGACATAGAGGTTTACTAGAACAAGGTAAAGAATTAGATGTGCCTTTTGATGACTTTTGTGAAACATAAATTTTAATATTTTTTTTATCTTTTTTTCTTTAATTTTATTGGTTATTTTTTCGTTAATATGAGTTAGTATTTGCTGAATTTTATTTTAAATTATTTCTATGAGTCCGCTATCTTCAATTTTAAATAATGCTTCGCGTCCTTCTTTTATGCTTCGGTGTTTTCTAAGAATTGCCATTCGTCCGTGTTTTAATACTTTTAATTCTACTAAGCATTTGCTTGCATATTTTAGTATGTCTCCGCCGACGATTTTTACTTGGTTTTGTTCTTCGAAATTTGCATATACTTGTGTTGTTACTAAAATAGGTATTTTTTTCTTTCTACATATTTCAGTTATGAGCGCAATTTGTATTCCGAGTTCGCGATTTATGCTGTATGTTTCTTCGGTTTTGCCAAGTTCAAGTCGGTATAACATAGAAATTGTGTCAACAATTATGAGTCCGACATCTTCATTGGTTAATAATTTATTTAATTTAAGAAATGCTTTTTTTTGTTCTTCAAAATTTGTTGGTTTTAAAATAACTATTTTTTCCAAAATTTCGTCATATCGGGGGGTGATTTGTTTTAGTCTTTCTAAACTAAATCCTCCTTCTGTATCAACATAAATTACTTTTTTATTTTCATTTAGTATGGTATTAACTGCACTTACATGGCACAAGTTACTTTTTCCACTGCCTGATGGACCATAAACGGTTGTGAGTGTTTCTAGTTCATAGCCTCCATTAAGTAATTTATCAAATACATTGCTCCCTGTGGGTGTTTTTTCCATATTTATTTTGTTTTTTTTGCTGTTTAAATAGTTTTACATTCTCAGTTAGTCTTTTGCCAAAGTTTTTTAAACCCCTTTGATTTTTATCTTTTTAAAGCAGTGAAATGATATTAATATTTATTATTTTAAAGTGTTTTAGCGTCAATAACTTATGTGTGTAAAATGTGTGTAAACCATGAAATTTAATCTTTCAAAAGCACAAAAAAAGTATTTATATTTGTTAATTGGATTATTTGTAATTTCATTATCTATTCGTCTTTATTTTGCATTTCAATCACCTCATTTTACTGGTGAGTCTGCATATTTTAATTTAAGGCAAATTGAGCACATAAGAGAAACAGGAATTCCGCTATTTGAAGATTCACTTTCTTACTCTGGTCGTTTTTTTATGTTTGCGCCGTTGTTTCATTATATTTTATCATTTTTTTCATTATTTTTTGGTACTTTTTTAACTGCCAAAATTTTACCAAATATTTTTGCAGCAACATTTGTATTCATCGCATATTTAATCGCGTATGAGATTATGGGTAATCGAAGAGATTCACTTATAACTGCATTTATTTGTTCATTTATTCCGATTTATATTGCAGAGACTGTTAATTCGGTTTCTGTGTATTCATTATCTGTTCCGCTATTCTTTTTACTGATCTATTTTTTCTTAAAAGTTTCACAATCAAAAAAATATATTTATTATTTTGTTTTACTTTGTTTTATTGTGCCTTTAGTTTCGCCTATAATTTTCTTTTTAATTATTGGTTTATTGTTGTACTTAGTTTTCATGAGACTAGAGTATAAAAACACTAATTGGTTGGAGCTAGAATTAATTTTGTTTGCAACTTTTTTTGTTATTTGGTTTGAATTTATTTTCTTTAAAAATGCATTTTTATTTCATGGTTATGCAGTTATTTGGCAGAATTTTCCACATCAAATTTTATTTTCATATTTTAAAGATACATCAATTCTAGAAGCATTCACAACAGTGGGTATTTTACCCTTCGTTCTCGGAGTTTTTTCGATGTATAAGTGTATGTTAAAAGATAAAGATAAGAAAGTTTATCTTTTAAGATCGTTTGTTTTTGCAATTACTATTTTACTCTGGCTAAAACTTGTTAGATTAGAACTTGGTTTAATTTTATTGAGTTTATTTTTATCTATTTTAGCAGGTCCTGCATATCGTTTTTTGATTTCTTATTTTGAACAAACAAAATTTGCGTTTTTCAAAAAAGTTTTCATAGCAACATTATTGATTATTTTCATTCTCACATCTGTTTTAGCATGTTTTGCGTTTTCGAGTAAAAAAATGGATAATGCATTATCCGAAGAAGAGTTTGAGGCATTTGAATGGATCAAACAAAATACTCCAAAAGATTCAGTTATTTTATCTACATTAGGTGAGGGACAGTTTATTGCGAGCATTTCTAACAGAAAAAATGTTGGTGATATGAACTTTTTATTAATTAAAGATTCTTCAGTTTATTTTGATGATATTAAAGGGATGTATTCGTTTTTGTTTAAATCCGAAGCATTAGAGTTATTACAGAAATATTCTGTTGATTATATTTATTTTTCAGATCATACTAAATTTGATTATGATATTAAAAAAATAAAATATGTGGATAAAGAATGTTTTCCTTTAGTTTATGAGTCAGAGTCAATTCCTGCTGAAGTTGAGTTAGCGACCACTAATAATTCAATAATTGATATTAAAATATATGAGGTTAAATGTAAGTTTGGTTAATTTTTATGTTAACTATTTATGCTATGTTTGATAATTATGTTACATATTTGTGTTTAATACTTATGTTTGATGCGTATGTTTAATAAAAAAGTTTCACAGTTCAATATGACAAATATATTTAATTTAATTGTTTAAGGTGGTTTATTTATGGATTGGTTTAAAATCGATTTGAAAAAACAGAATTTATTGATTTTTTTAGTTGCAGCTTTTATCATATTTTTATTGTTGCCTTACGCAGGACGTTTTGCTAATAACGAACCATTAATGATTGGGTCAGAACCTTATTATCATGCGCGTTTAGCACAGTCTTTAATTGATTATGATAGGGTGTCTCCAGATAAATTAGATATCATTCAGTCTTTACCTTCAATTCAAGATTCAGCATTCCATTCAAGAAACATGTATTTTTCTTTTTATCATGTTTTTTTAGCATTGTTTGGTTTTATTTTTTCACTTAAGTATATTTCAATACTTTTACCTTTAATATTTGGGATTCTTTCCTTATTTATTTTTAATAAAATTCTTATTAGTTTTGAATTTCCAAAATTTACTCGGCAAATAATTCTTATTTTTTTAGTTATATCTCCTGCATTTGTTTATTTATTTTCATTTTCAAATCCCCATTCAATTATTATTTTTCTGACGTTGTTAGGCTTTTATTTATTTATTCAAGAAGGAAAGATGTTTCTTATACTTTCAACAATAATATTTGGTTTTGTTGCAGCATTCACTCTTTTTAATTCTGCAGTTGTGGTATTACTTTTACTTGCATATGTATTTTATACTGGTAAAAAATTAGATTGGTTTTTGATTAGTTCATTTGTAGTGGGATTAATTTCTTTTTCGGTTCAACCACCTTATTTCCTTAATTATTTGTTTAATCATTCCTCTGATTTTTTCATTGGATTAAATTCTGATTTAGGGGGAGTTGCAGGTTTTGGTAGTTTTACAATTTTACTTGCGTGCATGGGTGTTTTGTTATATTGGAAACACAAAAATCAATTTTTAATATTTTTTATAGCGGCTTTATTATTGTTGTTTGCAAATTTTATAGTGGGCGTTTCTGCTAATTTTTATATCTCATTTTTTGTTGCAGTTTCAGCAGGAATGGCATTTGTTATGTTATATGAGCGAGAATGGAAAGTTGATTTTGTTAAGCAATTATCTATTTTTTTAATTATTTTAGGGTTATTATTTTCTTCAGTTTCTTTTATGAATCGAGTTACTAATTTTGAACCATCAAGTGAAACTATTGACGCATTAACATTTTTAGAAAATGCTTCTGATGCGCATTCAGTAGTTCTTAGTCATTACGATAATGGTTATTGGATTGAGTCGATTTCAAAAAGAGTTGCATTCGCAGATTCATTTTCGGGATCTAATTATGATCAAAGTTTTTTACTAAAAGTGTCAGAAACGATTTTTGAAAATAGAGATTTAGAAACTGCAAAAACTCTGTTAACTCAATATGGTATTAATTATATTTATATTGATGAAACAATGACTGATGGTAAAGTTTGGATCAAACCGGATGAAGGGTTGTTATTTTTATTAAGAAATAAAGAAACATTTGAAAATATTTATTCTAAACAAGGTATTAAGATTTGGAAAGTATTAATTACTACAGAAAATTAATTTAAATAAATAATTTTAGTTTTTGGTGTGTGTTAGTAAAACTTCAAATTTATTTTTTTCTAACTTTAATAAAATCTGCAATGGTAAGCCCTTTTCCGCTTGCTTTTTGTTGTAACATTTCGGCTTTTGTTTCTTCTTGAACTTCTATTAGTTTAATTTTTAGTATTGTTTCAAGTTTCTTTGCAAGGATTATGCTAGGTTCGAACTGATTATTTTCGATTTTACTAATTAGGCTTTCTTTTTCATTAAGTTTGCGTGCGAATTCTTCTTGGGTCAAACCCATTTTTGATCTTACTTTACTTACTTTGTCGCCGTATCCTTTGATTATTACTTCTACAACTTCAGGTCGTATTGTTCTTCTTTGTTTAAATCTGCCTTGAGTTTTATTAAATTTATTTGGCGCTCTACTAAATTTAGCTGCAGGTTTAACTTGTTGTTTTCCAAACTTTAAACAATTTTTACATACTTCTAGGTTTGTTCCTTCAACATCTACTTCTGTTAAGTCTCCTTCGCGTCCGCACATTTCACAACTTGCCATTTTTTCACCTTGAATTTTTTTTAATTCGTTTTGTGTAGAACTTGGTTTTTTTTTGTTAATTACCTCAAATTTGGTTTAAATTTATGTGATAATCAAAACATATTTTTAATAAAAATAAAAAAGGTGGAGGAGGGATTTGAACCCTCGAATGATCGGGATCTGCTAGATCATTACAACCATGATTTTTGGTTGCTCATCATCCCAATTATTGCAGCCGAACGCCTTACCGGGCTTGGCGACTCCACCAAATTGAACGTATTTTATTCCAATTGGGGCAAGTGTTTATTTATATAGTTTTCGTGAAGTATATTTTTGTTTTTTTAAAGTATTTTTTTTTATTTTATCAAACGTACTTTGGTTAAATAGAATTATTTTCAAAAGTGAATATGAACGAGCCCGGAGGGACTTTCGAGGTTTAAGCATTTCGGTCGGTTTTACCTAGCGCTTAAAACATTTCGAACCCTCGACCCACAGCTCTCTTCTCAAACTTTAGTTTGTTTGGTTAGAAGGCTGTTGCCCTATTTACCTAAAAATCAGTAAACTCTTCAAATATTATTCTCAGAGTGAGTGATGATTTTTACCAGGCTAGGCTACGGGCCCGTATTGAGTTATTCTTCAAGAAACAGCAGTTCATTTATAAATATTATTATCTTATTTAACTTAATTTAAAAAGAAATTAAGTATTAGATCTTTCCCTCAGTTTATTACCTCTCTTAGCAACCAAAAGTTACTAGTCTTTTTTATGCTATTTTTAGGGTAGCCAGGTTGTATGATCTTTGAGTTTTTTTGGAAGATAATCAGTTATGACAAAGTTTAGTCCATGTTTTGCAAGTGCCTGCTGCTCCGCTCTTTTACCCATCATTGCTAATTGTTTGAGTGCTTTTTGCCATTCTTTGTGTGCTTTACAAAATGGGTCATTTTTGATTACATCTTTGATTTTTTTCTTATCTACATCTTTTAATGGATGTGTTGGTAATTTGTAATCGATAATGTCTTGAGGGGTTATTCCAATAAATTGTGCATTAGGTACGCAAAAGTATTGGTTTATGTGAGCTGCATTTCCAGATCCTACTTTCAAAGTTCTATAAATATTGAAAAACCCGTAGGGGTCGCCATCTGTAAAAACGTATACTGGTAATTTTTTATCATCTGATAATCGCCTGATAAATCTTCGACAAGCTCTAGTTGGTACTCCTCCCATGGAAACTAGTATGCAATTGGCTTTTTTTGCATAGCCGTGTTTTACTAGTCTTTGAAACATACCCGCAGTTTCGATGGCTAATATAAATTTAGCTTTGGTTTCAAATTTTAAATGTTCGACAATACTTGGTACTGAGTATGCTCCACTTCCAAATTTGGTACAATCAATTTTTAGTTCATCCCCAGTTTCTGAATCTTTGTCAATGACTACAAGGGATCCTGCAACATCGCCGCCTTTTTCTTCAGGTATGAATCCTAGTTGTTCGCGATTAACAAGCATCATGCTTTCTATGTCGTCCATTACTGAGTCTGATTCGGGTTGTTCTTTAAATCGAGCGTCTCCCCAGTTTTTTGAAATATAATACATCTCTCTTTTTGTGGCAATATCATCAGACTTTACTATGTTTTTACTCTCATCCATCATGAGGAGAGTTTGAGCAAATGTTTTTACTGTTGTTGCAGTAAGTGTTCTTTCTTTTTCTTTTCCGATTAATTTAAAGTATCCTTCTTTTGGATCATAACTTACATTTTGTAGTGATCTTACTGGCATGAATAATGAAGGTGATTTTACTTTTTTGATTTCTTGGTGTACTTGTGTTGCTATTTTTTTAATTTTATCAATTACTTCACTCATCGTTTTCACCTCCGTTATTTTCGTCATCAGACTCTAATTCATCTTCTACTGTTGCAGATCCAATTTTTGCAAATTCTTCATCATACTCTAAATTTTCTGCTTCTATTTTTTTGAGTTTTCCTCTTTTTTGTTCGAGGATTTTTTTTAGTATTTCTTCAATTTCTGCTTCGTCTTCTTTTGTTAGATCTAGCAATTTTTTTAAAGCGGTTCCAACGTGAGGGATGTATTTTTCAATGTAACTTCTTTTTTGCATTTCTTTTTGCAGTCTATTTTTTTTGTTAACATAACTTGCAAGAAGTCTTCCACATTCTTGTATTGCAAGTTTTACTTCTTTGATGATTTCTGGATAGTGCGCAATTGCTTCTTTACTTTCTGATGTGAATGGAACCCATACTGATGCCATGTGAATGACTAGAGTCATAGGCCCTACTGGAATTGAATTTCTTGATTGGTGAAGTCCATAATTTTTAAAATTAGTATGCATTATTGCGTGAGTTGATGCACAAGCACTTTGTTGGTATTGTATTGGTACTCGATTCGCATATCTTAATATTCTGATGGATTTGTCTTTTGGCATTTCTCCACCATATGCTAGTGCTGCTTCAATTACGAATGGATTTCCCCTGTATACTGAAGGAGGCCGGGTAGTTGCACAATAAAATTCTGCTTTTATTTCTTTTTTGAGTCCCTTTTCGAGTGCATCTGATCCTATTGGTGATATGCAGTCTGTTGGAGGATTCATAATTTTTGTTTGTTTGATTGCGTTTAGTATTTTTTCGGCATGTTCTCGTTTGAGTTGTTTTGGTTTTGTGTTGGGTAAGAGTTTTGCATGTTCGCAAATTTCTTTTGCAACAGAAGAACTTACTCTACTAAATTCATTCATGAGAAAATGTTGTAATGTTTTGCTAGCAGTCCAGCTTATCATTTTTATGAGAAGTCCAAGTTCAATTCCATAAGGGTGTGGTTTGATTTCTTTTGCTTCTAAGGGCATTTTATCAACTGCTCTTGGAAAAATTATTTGTTCGGCTTTTGGATTGGTATAAATTATGGTGACATGTGGATTTGCAATTGCGGTTTGCTTAAGATATGCATCAATTGATTGTGCTCCTTTTGAATAGCTTGCTTCAAGGTCAAGTTCTATTCTTGTCCCTCTTTCTTTGTGCCATTCTATTATGTCATCTTTTTGGATGAGTGGTTTGTTTGTTTGAGTGTCAATTTTTAATTCGAAATAATGCGCTTCGTAGTTTGCGCCGATTCGAGAGGTTATTCTTGCAGCTTTTCCTGTGGTCATTTGCCCATACATAACTGATGCGCTGATTCCAATTCCTTGTTGTCCTCTTTGTTGTTTTAGTGAATGAAATTTGCTTCCATAAAGAAGTTTTGCGAATATGTTGGGTATTTGTTTTTTTACAATTCCAGGTCCATTATCTTCAATTACGACCTTAAATCTACTATCTCCCATTTGTATTACTTCGACTGCAATTTCTGGAAGTAGTCCTGCTTCTTCACATGCGTCAAGAGAATTATCTACTGCTTCTTTAATTGTTGTTAGAAGTGATTTTTTTGGATTGTCAAATCCGAGTAAGTGTCGATTTTTTGCAAAGAATTCGGCAACAGAGATTTCTCTTTGTTTTTTTGCCATCTCGTGTGCTTTTGTTTGTCCTTCTCCTGTTGGATCTGTTTCTGTTAGTTTAGTTTGAGACATCGATATTCACCTTTTTTTTTGTTTAATGAAATATGAATTTGATTTTTTCAAAGTTAACTGTTTTTTGTAGTCAATAAATTTTAGTTAAATTTTTATTTTTTTTCAGTTAAACTTTTTTTATTTTTTTGCGTTCTTAAGATTCGTCATTTTCCTGATCGTTATCTTTTTCAGAACTCACCTCATCAGTTTCTTCTTCAAGATCGCTTATTTCTTTAAAATGTTCTTCTGGTTCTGTATGTTGTAAAAAATTATTTCTTTCTTTTTCTTTTTTCTTTTTTTCAAGCCATTTGTAAACTGAAGTGTGTGCACTTCCTGCAAGTAAACTTTCAACAGCTTTTCTTGCTATGTTTGTATCTTCAGCACGGCCAATAATTGCAATTGTTTTTCCATATACGCTAATGTTTGTTTCGGTTAAGTCTTCTATGTGTCTTCTTGATTTTCCTTCAGTTCCAATAACTCTTCCTTTTAGTCTTAATGAATCTTTTTTTGATTTGCCTGTATAATCTTGAATATTGACCATATCA
Source organism: Candidatus Woesearchaeota archaeon (assembly GCA_018675335.1). Classification (NCBI taxonomy): domain Archaea; kingdom Nanobdellati; phylum Candidatus Woesearchaeota; species Candidatus Woesearchaeota archaeon. Next base: position 347,941 of record JABGYH010000007.1, on the reverse strand, counting down.
AATGTATAATCTCCTTTAAGAAGTAGTTTTGCAAGATCTGGATTAAATCCTCTGGCAATTGCTTTGATTACATCTTTTGCAATAAATATGCCTAAACTATCTTCTCCACTTAAATTCACATCGCCTTCTTTACTGTCTATGTTAATTTTAGTGTTGGTTTCTTCTTCTATCTCGTGCTTAATCTCTCCAGACTTACCTATTAAGACTGCGATTCTTTCTTTTGGTATTTTGATTTCGTGGTGGAATTCCATTTTTTATTTAGCTTCTTTTATCTGTTTTCTTAGGTTTTGTTCGTCTGTTTTTAAACCTATTTTTTTGAAGTGATCACAAATGTTTTTTACATCTCGATCTAACAGTTCTCGTGCCATTGGATTTTGGGTGGTGGTTGATTGTGAAAAGTCAATAAACACTGGATTTTCGCAATCATTGAGTATGTTAAATGCGCTTAAATCTCCGTGCACCAGTCCTCCTTTATAAAGTCTTTTCATTTCCTCTGCGACCTTGTCATAAAATTTAGCAATATCTTGGGGGATTTGATCTTTTAATTTAGGTGCGGGACAGTCTTTTCCAATTTGTTCTAAAACCAGGATGTGTCGTTCACAATGTATTGGTATTGGGACTCTTACGCCTGATTCTCGTGCTTTGAGGAGATTTCTAAACTCTCTTTGAGCCCAAGAAAATACTATTTCTCTTTTCTTTTTTTTCAAGTTGGAATAGCGTGGATCAACTTTGATATATTCATACATTTTATTAAATTCGCAATTTTCAAGTCTGTAAATTTTAAGAATTACTGGTCTACGCTCGTCTTCTGTATCTTCTGAGTCTTTTTCTTCAAGTCCGGTGGCAGTAAAAATGTTTGCTTCTTTTCCAATTGATACTGGACTTTTTATGTGATCGAAGTATTTTCCTTCTAATTTGAATATGAGTCTTTCTGTAAAATCATCAAATACATTTCCTCTAATTTTGAATTTTTCGCGTGTTATTTTTCCCATTTTAATATTTCACTTGAATTTTGGTAGTTTAACCTAGTTTGTTGTGTGTATTTTTAAAGAAGTCCCCTCCCATTTATATCTTTATTTATATATCAAACTAGTGATGAATAGAATCAAACTTTTATGTGTTAGTAAATTAATCAATTTTTATGGCAGTAATTACTGAGGAAGATATTGCTGAAGTTAGATTAGCGCTCATAAAATATTCTGCAGATTATTCTCAAAGGGAGACTGCAGAGTTAATTGGAGTTTCTCAATCGCTAATTCACAGGTTAATTAATGGGAATGTAACTGCACTTCATCCTAAAACTCTGCGCAGGTTACGTAAAAAATTATTTTCGGCACAAGTTCAAGAAAAAAAATATACTTCATTTCAAAAATTAGCGGGAGTTTATGCTCATGATGCATTAAATGGTATTACTTATGTGGGTAGGAGAAAAAATGAAGCGTTGGTAGAGGTTTATTTAGCAAAAACTTTAGATTTAGTTGTGAGTTCGAGTGTGGAAGGGTCTAGTTTGGTTGGGCGTATTTCGAAAAAATATAGTGAATATGTTTCTTCTGGTAATTTAATTGTAATTATGGATTTTGATTTTTCTAATTTGGTTGCAAGTTATCGTATTTGTGATTAAAATATTACAAAACCGCAAGCAACGATAAATACTACTAAACAGTAATAAATAATCGAAACATTTATATAGTTTAATTTTCTAACTTCGAAAACAAAAGTTTATATATGTCATGTTCACTATATAAACTCATAAAACTGCGTAAATGGGTCCTTTTTTGAGCCTGACGTAAGGTCTATCGATGATTTGAAGACACTCTTGCGTGGTACAGCCCGTCACGAGAGTACTCAATTGAGCTGTCGCTAAATGCAAGCGATGAACTTGGGAGTTAGTGTCTCGGGCAACATTTTATTTCATATTTATCATTTAAAAAACAAAAAGGCTTTCAAAGCCGATTTAAAGCGTTATACAAATACAATCAATAAGTTAAATAGAACAAATATTTCATATTCATCATATTCATTAAATTTAATTAATTTAATACATTATTTGTAACAGGTTGTTCTATTTAGTCTTTGAGAAGGAGGTTACTTGCATGCTCACACAGTTTCATTTTGCATTGTTTTTATTGGATGTTAAACAGATTGGATATTTTATCGATTAGATATCAACCAGTTTAGATATTAATTAATATTGGTTAAATTCGTCTAAATTTAATTAAATCCATTGCGCAAATTGAACTGTAACTTTCAAAGTGGGGATCGTAAGTACTTATTCTAATTGATTGTATTTGTTATTTGCAAGATAGAGGAGGATACACATGGCAAAAATTAGTCAAGTAAGTGCAAAATATATAGTCCATTCAACTATTGATATTGAGGGAGTTGTTGATCGCCCTGATGTTGTTGGTGCTATTTTTGGTCAAACTGAGGGTCTTTTAGGATCTGATTTAGAATTAAGAGAACTTCAAAGATCTGGTCGTATTGGCCGTATTGAGGTTAATGTTGAAACAAGAGCAGGTAAAACTACTGGGGCAATTATCGTTCCGTCTTCATTAGATAAAGCTGAAACTTGTATTATTGGTGCTGCATTAGAGATTATTCAAAGAATAGGCCCGTGCAATGCTAAAATCAAAGTTACTAAAATCGAAGATGTTAGAATTTCGAAAAGATCATTTGTTATTGACAGAGCAAAAGAACTTTTAAAGACTCTTGCGGATACGGTTCTTCCTGATTCTCAAGAATTAGCAGATGAAGTTGCTTATTCAGTTAGAGTTATGGAAATTAGAGAGTATGGTAGGGATAGACTTCCAGCAGGGCCATCAATTGATGATTCTGAAGAAATTATTCTTGTTGAAGGTCGCGCAGATGTTTTAAATTTGCTTAAGCATGGTTTCAAAAACGTAATTGCTATGAATGGTTCATCTGTTCCTCAAACAATTATTGATTTGTCCAAAAGAAAAATAATGTGTGCTTTTGTAGATGGAGATCGTGGCGGAGATTTAAACGTTCAGGAATTAATCCAAGTTGCAGAACTTGATTTTGTAACTAAAGCGCCTGATGGGAAAGAAGTTGAAGAATTAACTCAAAAAGAACTTCACAAATGTTTGCGTTCGAAAATTTCAGCAGAACAAGCTAAATTGGACTTTGCTAACAAAAGGCCTATGCCTCGCCCATCTGCGAGTCATCAAGCTGTTCCTCAAAGAAGGTCTGCTCCAGTTCAAAATAATTCTAGAGCACCACCTCAAGGAAGGCAACCATTGCCAAAGCTTAGATCTGCACCTAATCCTAGGTTTGTGAGAAAGCCTGCGCTATCTGAACCAGAAAAGGCAACTTTCAAAAAAATGCTAGAGGATTTAATTGGTACGAGAGGAGCATATATTCTTGATCCAAAGTTAAATATTCTTGGTAAAGTTCCAGTAACAGAGCTTGTTGGGACTATTAAGAGTTTAACTTCTGGCGTTCATGCAATAATCTTAGATGGGATTGTTGACAAAGTTTTAGTTGCAACTGTTGAACGTAGCGAAATCAAATATATTGTTGGTATGGACTCTAAAGTTAAAGAAAGTAGGATAACTATTCTTACTGCGGAAGCTTTAGATAAATAATAACTTAATATTTTTTTTATATTTTTAATTTTTTTTCTTATTTTATTTTTATATTGTTGTAAAATACTAAAATTAATTTTTTTAAATAGTATAAATAATATTTAATTTAGCATAAATAATATTTAATTTAGCATAAATAACATTTAATTTCAAGAAATAGTGTTTTATTTTTTATTTAATCTGTGTGGATGATTTCTATTTCGTATTTTTTCTCTTGAGCTTCAGTTAAACATATATCAAATATTTCGCAATCCAGATTTTCTTTTATTTTTTCTTTAGAATATTTTCGGGTTTTAAGTCTTTTTTTCAATTCTTTTAGATTGCATTTGGTTACATAACACTTTTCTACATATTTTTTTGGCAGTATTTGTGACATGTGACTATCTATAATTAATTTTTTACTACTTGTAGATTCATTTTTTTTTATTTGTTCTATTAGTTTTTTCTTAAGAATTAATTCATCAATAATTTCGCATTGTTTTTCAACGTCATATCCTTGGCTTAATTTTTCAGTTTTAATAAATTTAGTGACATCGATGATTTTGAGTTTTTCTTTGCGAGTAAGTTTCTTCGCAAATGTGGTTTTACCTGTGCCTGGTGTTCCAGTTACAATAATTGCTTTATTATTTTTTAAACTCATAAGAATAAAAAAGATTTTAGGTTATTTAAAACTTATCAATTAATTTGAGTTTAAGTTATTGATTTTAACAATTAGAATTGAAAAATTAACATAATAAATAAAAATAAAAAAATTATTTTTTTAAACAATTACTCAAACTCCTAAGATAACTAAAATTACTGTGCCTAATACTAATATTATAATTGCACTAATGACTTGTACAACGACCACCATAAAGCCATAGTTACTTTTACTTTTGAGTCCGACATAAATTGGAGTTAAAATAAGAGTCACAAGAGTAATCAGCAGTATTATGATAAAACTCAAAGCACCAATTAAGTCATCATATTGATATCCCACAAGGTCTCGCAAATTAACAAGTAAAAATATTTCGAGCCCCCATAAAATTGAAATTCCAATTACGCTTCCAATTCCTGCTAAATAACTTTTTAGTTTTGGTTCTTTTGTTTTCTTAAGTTTTTTAAAACCAATTATTCCGATGAAAAAAACTAAACTGATTAGGCCTAAAATAACAATTATGGGTGTTAGGTTGTAAACTAACCAAGAGTCAGTATAAGTTCCGTAAACATTATATGTTTCCCAAGGATCGAGTCCTCCTGTTTGTTTTGTGTATTGTCCGGTGTATCCAATTCGCGATACTGCTTGAGAAATTTCCCTACTTTGCATTCCTTTTGCACTATCAAAAACGCCGTAATTGTTGTAATATCCTATTTTGCTTTTTCCATTTTTAAGATATAAACCATCAACGACATCTATTGCTACTCGAACGTTTGTTTGATCATGTCCAATTTTTATTGTTTTAAATTCAAACTTTTTATTAAATCCTGGTTGTACGTATCCGTTCGCTTTGTAGTGTAAAATTATGCTTGTACTTTCTAGTTCGCGGGTTGGGTTTGCAAGCTTAAATTCGTAAACATTTGTTTCTGAAAACCCTGTTTTTGAATAATTTATTTTTGCGTAATGTTTTGGGTTATTGTAATAATACTTATTTCTTTGTTCGTCTGTTTGTTCATCTCGATCTGATGCATCATATTCTTGTATTGCATTAATTATTCGAATATTTCCGGGAATTTCGAGAATTATTGTATTCAATTCAGAATTCAAATTAATCATATTTATTTTTGCAATAATTTCTGCTTCCCCTTCTCCATCAAATATTACATTGTAGTTTGCAGTATTTTCAAAGCCAATATTTGGATTTCCTGGATAATGGGTTATTTCTGTGCCGTTAACAAAACTTAACAGTGTTAAACACATAAGTATTGAAATGAGTAAGATTATTTTTTTCATTAGTATCACCAAATACTAGGTAGAACTATTATGTTATTTATTCTGACGAGTAAGCTTTAATTTAGGTTAAAGTTATTATTTTAAAATTGAGAGGTAGTTTAAAAATAGAATAACATAAAAATAACATGATGAGATTATTTTAAGAAAATCGTTTAATTAAATATTTTATCAGTAAATAAATTCCAATTCCTGTAATTGCACCAAAAATAAACCATCCAAAGTAAGTTAGAATATCAACTCCGCACATGTTACTTGCTTGACTGGCAATTGGTGCTGATTTAAAGCTTGCAACTTCTGCAGTCATGACTTGAGCACTTTCAGTTGCCATATCTTGTGCTGCCATTATTTTTGTCGTTGAAATACTTGAGCCAAATGATCCTATGCTTTTTCCAAATAAACTGGCAACAAATCCTAGTGCTCCTGTAATTAGTGCAACGGGGATGATTGTTTTTAATTTTTCTCGTAAACCTTTTTTATCTTCTTCGGGTGCGATGATTACATATTTATTTGCTAGTTTATAGTGATTTATTTCTTTTCCTTTTTCGCTGTAAGTATATTCATCACTTTTGACAAGTTTTGCCTCAACTAATTGTTTTATGCTGTAGTGCACTGTTGAAATCGGCATTTCAAGTTTTTTACTAATCTCGGTTTCTGTACTTCTCTCTTTTCCTGCCAAGTAATCGAGTATTTTTTTGCAGCTAGGATTTTTAATTACGCTTGCAATTTTTTTGGCCTTTTTGTCATTCAAGGACACTAGTAAAAAGTTTCGACTCATGGCTATCTGCTATTCTTTGCTCATTTAAATAGGTTTTCTTAACTTTAAGTTTGTTTAAAGCTTTAAAAAAATAGAAACATTTATATACGATGCTTTTTCTTATTTTCAGAATATAAGTGAGACTTTCAGTTAAATAATTCAGAAAAACTAAATTTTTTCAAGAAATTCAAACAATTTAAACGAAAATCAGACGTTTAAAATGAATTTCAGAGGTTTTAATCTGATTTTCAGAATAAAAGAGGCGATTGTATTTTAAAGTGAAGAAGTACCCAAAGATTGTTCAGTGTGATAAACGCGGGCAAATAGTTATTCCTAAGGACATTCGTGAAGAGCTTGGAATAGGTGAAGGTACGGGCTTTTGGGCATTTTCTATTTCTGATGAAGGTATTCTACTCAAAAAAATTCCACGTGAAGATCTTCCAAGCGATTCTCCAATAATTCAAAAATTAAAAGAAAAATCTGACAAAATTCCACTTAAGAAAAAATCAATTGACAAAGCAGTTGACACTTACAAAAAATCACGATCCAAAAATAATCTCGAGGAGTTATAATAAATTTAATAAATAAGATGAACCTGACTACTAAAGAACAAAAAGAGAAAAGAGGTTTTATGAGATCAAACAAGAATGCAGAACTACTTTCAGTAGTGGCAGTAATAGCTTTGATTGGTTCTTTAATAGCAGCAGCAATAATCCTTCCAGGCGATCCAACAATAACTGGGATGGCAGTCAAAACACCTGGGCAAACTCTTGCCTGTGGTGATACTTTAGCAACTGAAAATGGAGTTTATACTTTAGATGAGGGCTTAGCCTGTACGGGTAATGGATTCTATATAGGTGCAAACAATGTAACTTTGGATTGTGGTGGATTTGAAATTAGTGGCGATTATGCTTTGTATGATCAGGATTATGGCATTAATATTTTTAATGTTGGTTATCAGTGGAATTATACTACAATTAGAAATTGCGATATTTCAGGGTTTGTGATTAATGTAATTTTGTTTGATAATGTGAGATATTCAAATTTTACGAACAATACCTTCCATGATTCTACGGATTCATGCATACATATACAAGGAGATTATAATTTATTTTTTAACAATTCTATATATGATTGTAATACTACTAAAGATCATGCAGTAGTTTTTGATACTAGTGCGGATAATAACAATTTTTCATTTAATATTTTGGATAATGAAGAAAATGGTAAGGTTGACGTTTCGCTTTCAAATGCGGACTCCAATAATTTTGTAGGAAATACTTTTTCAGATATGGAAACTAACATTAATGTGACTGGATCGTCGACAAATAACCAATTTTGGCTAAATACTTTTCTAAGTGGTAATGTTAATGATGTATCTGCAGGAACTAGTTATTATTGTGGGCCTGTAACTTCAGAACTTACTGCGGGAAGATTTACAACTTCATCAAACTATTATGGTAACTATTACGTAGAAGGAGTAGAAATGGATGCCTATCCTTGTAGTAATTTGACTGAAGCATATTCTCCAGAAACTTTGCCTCCTGTTTGTGGCGTAACTGTTATTGGCAACTTAATTTTAACTGAAAATTTAACTCGAGCTACTGGAGAATCTACTTGTTCTGGTAATGGACTCAACATTGGGGAGGATAATCTTAATTTAGATTGTGACGACCATCTTATTCTCGGTGATGGAACCCAGTTTAATTTTGGAGTAGATTTATTTAACAATCCTCATTCCAATATCACCATAAATAATTGTATAATTAATAATTTTTCATATGGTATTGGCGCTTCAAATAATGCAGATTACTTAAGAGTATTTAACACCAATTTAAACAATGTTATTTATGGCATACAACAAGTTGGAGAATATGGTTTATTTGAAAATAATACTATTAATAGCACAACTGGATCGGGAGTTTATTTGCAAGGGGGAAATAATAATAGTTTCATAAATAATGTTTTTATTAATGCTGGAAACTCTAAATATGATTTAGACCTTAATTCTGGAGAATATAATAATTTTTCCAATAATATTTTTTATGGAAATGGCATTTTAGATAATGGCAACAACAACTTCTGTATCAACGGTGTTGGTAATAATTACACATTAACTGCTAAAAATTTCCCTGCATCTTTTGATTGTGGTTATGCTTGGATTGGTGATGGTACTTCTACATTTTGTAATTCTGATTTGACTGTTGAACATACTTATTTGGTTGATAATATTACTAGTTGTTCCACAAATGGTCTTAACATCAATGCTAATAATGTAGCTCTTGATTGCGCAGGTTTTGCTATTCAAGGAATTACTGACAGAGGAATTGAAATTGATCAATATGTGAATAATTCAGTTATTACTAATTGTTTAATTATGGGTAACTTTGACATGGGTGTATTTACTGATGAACCCTCAGTTAATATTTCAATTATTAATAATTCAATATCTGGTTCATCATATGGTATTTATCTTGATTCAAATTTGAGTTTAATTGAAAATAATTCATTCATAAACTCGACTATTTCGGGAATTGGTGTAGTATCCAGTTCTAATATTATTTATAATAATTATTTTAATAGTTCAGGAAATGATCTTGCATTTATTGAGAATAATGAGGGAAATTTAGTTTCAAACAATTTATTTTTGAAAGGAATTGGTGAAGACTATTTAACAAACAACACTTTTTGCCAAAACAACACAGGTAATTTTCATCCGGCAGGTGCAACTATTCCTGATACTGAATGTGGTTTGAAAACGTCTCCTCCAATTGATGCTGCGTTTGAAACTAGTGAGGATGTTGTTAATTTAACTTGGAATTCTGTTGGTAATTTTGATGCAATTACGTATCAGGTTGATCTTTACAAAAATGATACTGGTGTTGAAGGTACTTTTTATGGTTCGGTTACTTTAACAGATACTGAAGTAAATAATTATTTTGAGTGGACTCCGTATAACCAAATTACTTATGGTGATCCGCAAAATACGTCGTTTTATTATAATGTTACTCCGTTAGCATATGGAGTTATTGGTTTTACTAATCAGAGTGATTTTTTTAATGTAAGTAAGGCAACTGATTATGATAACGATTCTTATTTTATTCCTCAAGATTGTAATGATAATAATCCTGCGGTAAATCCGGGCGCATTAAATCATTCAAACTCTTCTGTTGATCATTGTACTGATCTTGCAGATAGACTTATTGATTGGGATTGTGATGGGGATATTGGTTGGGATGAACCTGATTGTGGGGAAGGATTTAATCAAGCAGAGTATACTTATAATTTTACGTTGATTGATGAATTAGACTCTGCAGAAAATGTTTTATTGGAAAACACTTACGGTTCAATTGAATTCCTTGAAACAATTAATTTTAAAAAAATGAATCTTAATTATGCTACAATTGAACAAAATTCAATTAGTGTGGATTCTGTTTTGTTATACAACTTAGCAAACAAACAAGTTCAATTAAATTTAACAAATCTTTCCTACGAACAAATTCCTGCTTTACTTAGGAATGGAGTTTTATGTAATAACTCAATTTGTCCGAGCAGTTCAAGAAATTACACGAATGGAATTTTTTCAACTCAAGTTAATTCATTTTCAAATTATTCAACTACTAATAATAGTAAAATTAATACTTATACTGAAAATGGTACTTTAGAAACTTATCATCGTATTTGGTTTTATGCAAACTATACTAAGTTTTTCATAACTGATCAAGGTAATGATCTTTCAGGACAATCAATAAATGATCAAACAGGAGGAGATGATTTTGCATCAACTAATAATGGTAGTTGTACAATTTCAATTTCTCAATCTTGGAATGGATTATCTAAAATTTCAAATACGCCTATGATTTATGATTCAAATTTTGGAGTTTACAAATTTAATAATTCTGTTACAAATTTTACTGCTCCAGGAGTGTATAATTATAATATTAATTGTACTTCAAATAAATTTGAGAATCAATCGTTATCTTCGACGTTTACTCTTGTTGATGATGTAACTGCACCTATTGCACCTATTTTGTATAAACAAATTTGGTTGCATCCAACAAATCAATCTGATAATTCTACAACAGTTGTTGCGGGTTATTATGATGAGTCTGATATTGAATCAACAATTGTTATTTTAAGAGTTGATGAGGATGAAAATTATGAGTTTAGTGTTGATACTCAAACAAATTCAGAAATTTATTCAACATATGAAGGTGAAAGTATTACCTTAAATTATCATGCTGAAGAAGGTCAAAATGTTGTGTTGGTTGAATGGACTGCTGAGCGTGAAGACGCATTTTTGACATATGATTATGTTACATTTTCAAATCATGATAAGACTTATTTCCAAAGATATGCAATTGATCAGGCTAATAGAACGGGTAATGATATTAGAGTTAATTTTACAGATAATTTAGAATCAATTATTCCTGTGGGAACACAAGTTACTTTGTATTCGACAGAGTATCCTTCAGGACATTTCCAAGCTAATGTTTCTTTGTATGGTGGCGTTAATAGAATCTCTGTTTGGGGTACGGATAAGAAAGGAAATTCTGGTAGTGCTACTGATGATTTTATTAATCATCCAACAGGTCCTGTTGAAGCAATTCCTAAATTGTGGGATTTGCCTAGTGTAGAAAATGAAGATTTTAATGTTATTGGGTATATTGACGAAGAAAGCTTAACCCATTTAAATATTACTGTTGTAATCAAAGATGAGGATAATGAAGTATCATTATTATCTCAAGATGTAAATAATACTTCAAATCAATTAGGTGTATTAAACATTAGTTCAAATCATGCAGAAGGTGCATCTTATGTTTTTGTTTCTCAAGCAGAATATGACTCATTAGATATTAGCGAATCTGCGTGGGCAAATTATTGGGTTGAGTTTTCAAATCATGATAGAACTTATTGGCAAAGATATAATGTAACTGAAATAGAAGATAATCCTGGAGAAGATCCTAGAATAATACTCGATCCTACATTAGAAAGTTCGGTAACAACGTCTGCGGATATGGTAATTCATAGCGCAGAGTGGAGGCATGGATTTTTTAATGTATCAATTAATATTTCTGGAAATTTAACTGCCAATCAAACTAATGAAATTTATGCAGTGGGAGTTAAAAACGAAACTGAAGGATACAAATCAATTTCACAATACGTTTATTATGATGCAGGTGACGCTCCTGTTTTTTATTTGGGTGAAATTTCAAATGTTTCTGCATCAACTGAAACTTTTATTGAGTTTAACGTATCTGATAATAATGAAGTAAATATTTCTTCATTGTGGATTAATGCGTCAAAAGATGATAACTTTAGTATTCATGCAGTTAGTCCTGAATCAGTTAATGATTCTTTGGGATTAAATATGTCTGAATTTGAAGATAATATTTTGTGTTCTGAAATCAATACTTCATATTATTCATGTAATGTTACTTTGGTTTTATTTAATGGAACAAATAATGTTAAGTTTAATGTATCGGATTATATTGGTACTGAAAAAATTAATGTGACTGAAATTAATGTTATACTAACTAATGTCAGTATTGGTTGGGTTAGAGACTATAATAATTGGGATGTGACTAGTAAAAATTGGATTTGGGCTAATTGGACTTTAGCTAGTGGGAGTGAAGATACTGATTTAGATTATTATCAAGTTTCAGTTGGTAAAGATCCAAGTCTTGTTGATAAATTAAATTGGGTTAATATATCAAAACAAACTAAAGAAATTAACATAACTCATACGGGTTCAGAAATAGAATCAGCTTATAATTTTACTTTTTTAACTAATGAAGTTTATTATTTTAATGTTAGGGCAGTTAATTTGGCTGGAGCTACAAGTGCGCCAGTTTCTAGTGATGGTATTTTGTATATTGATGATAGTGCTCCTGCTTGTGAGGGGAATTGCGTGTCACAAGGCGCATCTGCTTGGGCAAATTCACAATCATCCTTAAATGCTTCATGGAATTTTACTGATGCAGAGTCTGAAATTATTGGGTATGAGTATTCAATCGGAACTGGAACTAATGAATGGGAAGCAAGCTTTGATTCAGTTCATCCGCTCACGCAAACAAGTCAAACCTCAGTTTTAGTTTCAAATTTAATTTTGGAAGAAGGAGTAAAATATTATTTTAATGTTAGAGCAAAAAGTGGAAATAGTTTTTCTAACTATAGTAGTGGTTGGTCTGAGTTTTTTTCATCTGCAGGAATAACTACTGATTTCACAGAGCCAGTTGGTGGTGCGATTTCTTATGTGGGAGGCGATTATGATATTGAAAGCGTGGATATTTTTTATAATTCGGGGGGGGATAATGGATCTGGTTTAGATAATGGTTTAGATACGCCCAGTAATTCGGTTGCAGGAATCAAAAATGTTTCTTTGTGGATGGGAACGTCTTCATTACCTGTAGGTCTTAATAATACTTGCCCTCCAATTTATGATTTTAATTTGATTCATTATCTTACTCCTAGTAATGGTCTTGCCGAATCAATTGAAGATGTGAATTTAATTTCTGGTAAGTGTCATGCGTTCAAACTTCATGTTTATGATGGTGCAGGTAACTTAAAAGTATATGATTCGGGGGCAATACAAAAAGTTATGAAATCTGACTTAACTGGGCCTACTTTAATTTCATCTGTTACTGATCAAGGTTTCCAAACTTTTGATAGTTCATATTTGCATGCTAGTTGGACTCCAAGTTCTGATCCTGAAACGGGTATAGATCATTATGCTTGGGAAATTTTGCAGTACAATCCTGAGGATGATCAGTGTGGTGGAGATATTCCTAATAGTTGTCCGGCAGTAAGTGGTGCAAGTGGTAATGTTACTAATTCTGAAGTTTCAGTTAGTGGACTTAGTTTAGATAATCAAATTAAATATTACTTTAAAATAACTCCCTATAATGGTTTTAATAATCCTAATGCTTCAACTTATTCAAATGGTATTATTTATATTGATAATTCTGCACCAACCGCACCGGAAGTTTATCAAATTAATGATGATTCAAATCCTGGCGATGGTTGGATTTTTGTAAATGAAACTGATAAAGATGTTACTATTAATTTCAATGCAGAAGAAGCTAGTGAATGTGTTTTAACTTATGTTGATATTGGGTATAGTAGTAATGAAAATATTCAAGAATGTGATAATTTTACTTTAACTAATTATTCTTGTACTAATACGACTGTAAATAGGTTTAATGTTGGTGGCGAAATTTCAACTGGTGGTCAAGGTAATTTTACTTGGTATATTTCTTGTAGGGATAGTCAGGGAGTTGCTCAAGATCATACTCAAAATACTAATGTTAATTTTATAATTAATTGGCCAGATGCCCCTCAAGTATTTAACGTAACTGTTAATAATTCAGACGGCGAATTTGTTTATGCAGATTCAATTGCGTTTTGTTCTGCAAATTATACGGATCAAGATAATAATGTTGATTCGGCATTGTTTCAGTGGTTTGACGACGGAGTAAACTTTGAGAATTCCACAAATTTATTCCTTTCAGGAAATTTTACTTCTGCTGAATTGAATTTATCAGAATATTCAATAACTCGCGATTCAACTCTTTCATGTGCTGTAAATATTGCTGATGAGACAGAAAGAACTAATAGTTCGTCAGGTTATGTTAGAGTTTCAAATAGTGCTCCAGCAATTCCTGAATTAATTGGAGTTTCAAACAATACTAAAACTAATTCAGATATTATTTTATCTTGGAATTTAACAAGTGACCTTGATGATGATTATTTTATTTACTCAATTGAAATTGATAATGAAACTAGTTTTAATTATTCGGATAATGAGTTGAATAATTTTTCAAGATATGAAATTTTAACGCCGTCCGTTGCAACTATTGCAGATCCAGATGTTTTTGGAGATATTATTGTTTGGGCTGATAATAGGTCGGGTGATTGGAACATTTTTTCAAGAAATATTGTGACTAATAATACTGCTCAAATAACAACAACAACATCTGCAGAAACAATGCCTAAAATCTACAAAAATAAAATTTATTATCAAAAAACAAATGGTGCGCAAAAGGATTTATTAAGTTATGATTTAACAACTTCAAAAAGATCAGAGGTAGTAACTGATTTTAAATCAAACACTTATGATGTTGAGGGGAATAATTTAATTTATGTAAATGATTCAGGAATATTTAATTTTAAATTAGATTCCTTAGAATTAGTTATGATAAATGGGGTTTATGGTGCTGATGCAGTTTCTGTTAAAGGAGGGTCTTTTATTTGGGGTGATGGCAGCTCTGTTTGGATGCATGATTTGCAGTCTAATAAATCTGGTGAAATCTTAAGTTTAGCGGATTCAGAATCTAAGTTATCTATGAAACTGGATTATGCTGGCGACAATTTGTCAGTTTTCCCAATAGTTGTATCCAGTTATTCTGATAATAATGGTGGAACTGCAGTTTATTTTGGAAATAATAATAGTTTTATTTCGTATCCTGAAGAAAATTTTGAAAATAGTTATTTTGGAGATTATTCAATAAATAACAGTTTGGATGGTTTTTTTATAAATCAAAACAACAATCAGTTAATTGACGAATCAGATTCAGTTACTGATTATGGATTTAGTGATAATATTGTAGTTGCAACTAACGGATCTAAAATTTGGATTTATGAACGTGATTTGAAACTTCCAACTTCTATTTTTATCAGCGAACCAACTGGGGCTACTGCTGAAACTTTTGAAGTTGATACATCAAACTCTGAGGATGGAACTTATTATTGGAGAGTTGTTGCTTGCGATAATGCTGTTGCTAACAATTCTTGTGTTTACTCAACTACAAGACAGTTTGAACTTGATAGAACTAATCCCTCGGTAGAATTTGTTTTCCCTGACCAGGATGATATTATTTCGGGAGTAGTGGAATTTCAAACAACAATTACTGATAATAATGCAATTACTGAGAGAACATATCAAGTTAAGTATGCTAATAATACAAATATAACTTATGATAATATGACTGGAAGTTTACCTTCCAATGGAGATATTTTACTAGATTTTTCAGATATTGAAAATAATGTAACGAATTTAACTTTTATTGTGACTGCAAAAGATGAATTCAATAACACTAATCAATCATTTATTAATTTTACAGTTGATAAAAGAGCTCCGCAATTAATATTTGGGATTAATGATACAAATAGCTCTTTTATTGAGAGTGGGCACATATACAACGAAACTAATATTGATTCAGGGTTTCAAGTTACAAATGCAATCAATAGTTCTTTTACTATTTATGATTCGCAAGGTTTAATTAAATTTAAAGAAACTCAAGAAACTGTGTATGCAGAAGATCATAATTACACTGATTTAATTTATGTTGGTGATTGGGCTGAAGGAGAATATGTTATTCAATTAAATGGTGAGAATGGTGCGGGTCCTGCTGAAACCAATCCTGAAAGTAGGGAAGTTTATATTGATCATTCAAGTCCGATCATTGCACAAAATCAAACAATGAATGTTTCAGGTGATGCTATTTTAACGACAGTGGTTGCTAGTGATAGTATTTATCTTTCAGTAAATATTACTGATGAAACGCTAAGTTTAGTAAATATTTCATTTGAGTATCCTAATGGAACGATTGTTTCTAAAGTATCTAGTGTTAACGAAACTCAGAATTCAACACATTACTTAGATAGTGGGATTTATACTTTTGAGGTTGTTGATTTACACAAGTTCATTAATAAAACTTTAAATTGGTCAGTTGTTGCAGTTGATGGTAATAATGATTCAACTGAATTACCTAGTTCAATTTTTATTGAAAGCACACCTCCAATATTTATGGGTGCAGGCATTATTAGTATACTCGAAGACTTGTCTGGTACAATTACGTTAGATGATTTTTTTATTGATCCTGATGAAGATATTGATCCAACAAGTGATAATTTAACTTATGATGTTGTGCCAGATCCTATTGAGTTATTAGATGAAACTTTAACTGTTGAGTTAATTAATAGCACAACTGGAGAATATAATATTACTTTAGGTAATGATTATGTTGAAAACATTACTTTAATTATTAATGTTGTTGATAGCTATTTAATTGGGTTTGAAACTCAGATTAACATATCAATAATCCCTGTTAATGATGCTCCTTACTTTGGAGGTCAAATTGATAATATGTCTCTGACTGAAGATGTATCTAATATAAGTATTAATTTATCTGAAGAATTTTTCGATGTAGATTTGGATAACTTAACTTATGAATATAATTTATCTAATAGTAATTTTACTGTTGTAATTAATGACTCTACTGGAATTGTTAACATAACTCCTCCTGCAAATTATTCTAATAGTGAGGATGAAATTTTGCCAACAATTTCATTTAGGGCTGGCGATTTAATTAATGTTTCAGAGTGGTCTCCAGATATAACTTTAAATGTTACTGCATTTAATGATATGCCTCACATAGCGCCAGTAATAACTTATCCATCATCAGGGGAGGAATATGGTGGCTCAATTAATATTACTTGGGATGCTGCAGAAGATATAGATAATGAATCTTTAGAGTATCATGTGTATTTTGGATTTGATTCGTCTCAAGATATTACTTCATTTACTAATGTGGCCAACACAACCAATAATTGGTATCAGTGGATAAATTCAAGTTACAATGTTGATTATTTCGGAATTAAAATAAGCGCATTTGATGGTTTGAATTATAAAAATTCAACGCCTGTTGTAGTTCAACTAAATGTTTCAACTCCAGGAGTTGATTTATATTCTCCTGTTAATGGGGGAGTTTATGAGTCGTTAGAAATTCCTTTAAATTTCACAGTGGATGAACTTGCTAACTGTACCATTTATCTTGACGGTGTCGTAAATAAAACGTATCTGAACACGTTAGGGAATGATACTACAATTAATGTATCTCAAGGAGAAACGGTATTAAATATTTCTTGTGTGGATAATTTAGGAACTTATGGTGATCCTGATATTGCAACTTTCCATGCACTAGAAGATTTTATTTTCATTGATAATATTTCCTTCGGGTCTGGTTGGACGTTTAATGATAGCGGGATAGATGTTGCACTTACATTATCGTCTAAAAATAATATTGATTCATTTAATTTAACATTTATTCTTCCTAATGGATCTTTATCTCAATATGAAGCTGATGATTTTATACCTGCGATTAGTGATGCAGATATAGAGGGAGATTATAATCTTAGTTTTGATGAGGTTAGTCAGAATGGAACTTATAGTATTTTCATAAATGCATCTGACAATGAATCTAATTTATTTGATGAATCCTACTTGAATGTGTTTTCCTCTTTCGAAAAAGTAGAACAGAATGTTAACGTAAACTAAAATGAGAACTAAAAACTTATTCAAATTTTGTATTTTGTTTTTGTTAGTTTTATTTTCATTTAGTTTTGTTTCTGCAACAAACAAAGAAAATGTTAGTTTGATTTATAGTTTGGGCGAAATTGAATTACATAATAATCAGTCATTTAATTCTACGCAACAGGTAGATTTGCCTGACACTATTTTAACTGCAGAGATTGCATCGTTGGATGAGAAATTTAAAGTAATTTCAACAACGTTTCAACCAACAACTGTTGTTAATATTAGTTCAAGGTCTTTAGACATAGATGATTTTACTTATGTTAATACTTCATTTAATACTTCGGGTGCAGAATATGAAGTTTTAGCAGTGCATGCGTTTGAAGTAAAACAAAATGGAGTTAATAATACTTTTACAATTTATTATAATGCTTCAGAGTTAGATTCATTAACTACTCCGGTGGTTATTCACACGCCTTATGATTTTGATGCTGGAATTCCAAATATGACTAGGAATGTCGAAACTCATGGTACTGATTTATCCTTTGATTCTAATACTGGCATGATTAC
This sequence comes from Candidatus Woesearchaeota archaeon, assembly GCA_018675335.1. Taxonomy (NCBI): domain Archaea; kingdom Nanobdellati; phylum Candidatus Woesearchaeota; species Candidatus Woesearchaeota archaeon. Next base: position 329,768 of record JABGYH010000007.1, on the reverse strand, counting down.
AATTACGGGAATCACTCAATTTTCTGCATTTTTTGTTGCGGAAGATATGTGTAATAATAATAAAAAAGATGGATCTGAAACTGGAACTGATTGTGGTGGTATTTGCAACGATTGTTCTGCGGGTGGGAACACAGGTGGTGGCGGCGGAGGCGGATCTTCTTCATCTAGTCCCTCATCTATTGTAGTTATCCCAACCGATCAAGGTGTTACTGCAAAACTTAGAAAAAATGACAAACTTACTATTTTGTTTAATGGGTTAGAGTATCCTTTTGATGTTACTGAAGTTGGTAATTTACAAGCAACCATCAAAAGAACTGGAACTCCTTATTCATACACAGTTAAATTAGGAGAGCAAAAAACTGTTGGTTTAGCAGAATTATTTTCAGATGACATTGTGATCAATATAGAGCTTGCTGATGGTTTTGTTATAATGAGTTTTAAATTATATCCTGAGAAAAAATCTTATGCTATGCCTAATTTATTGCCGCCTAAGAAGAAAGTAACTCCTCCTCAAACAAATCCTAAAGTTGAGTCTCAAATAACAACTGAAGTAACAGGGCAAGCAACAACCAAAACTGAAAGTGGTTGGGCAAATATTAAGGCGACGCCCGAACCTGTTGTAGAATCACCAACACCTCCGAAGTCTCCAATTAGTTTGTGGACGTGGATTATTGCATCGTCAATCATAGTTCTTCTCATAGGTGGTATTGCGGTTTTCCGTTATCAATTGCCTATGGGAAAACCCCCAACAACAACCAGGGCAGGTCTTGGAGAATCACCTAAAGAGATCTCTGAACCTGTCCTACCTTTTACCCAAGAAGAAAAACCAGTAGTGCAACCAAAACCTAAGCCTAAATTAACTCTATCAAAAGAAAAAGAAATGGCAGTGGAAAGGTATATTTATCATGCGCTTGCTAATGGCTTTACGGGTGAGGAAGTTAGAAATGTTCTTTCAAAAAAAGGTTGGTCTAATGAATTGTTAGATGATGTTTTCACTCATATTACTGCGGTTGATACTCATATGGAGAAGAATAAACTGCATGAGGAAGATACGCGGCTTTCAGCTGCAATCGCATCAATTAAAGCACTTTCGAAGAAAGGATATTCAAAAGAGCAAATTAGACAAGGTTTAATTAGAAAAGGTTGGACTGAGGATTTAGCGGCGCAAGTGCTTGAGAAGATAGATTAAGCCTTATTTAATGCGTTCTCAAAAGCTATAATTTTATAAAATCTTCTCTTTTTCTTTTATATTTATGTGCGCTAAAATTTTAATTAAAAAATGCATAAAAAAGTATTTTGAAGATTTGGATAAAGAGATTACTCTTTCAAAAGAAAAAAGATATTATTTATCTGATTTGTCTAAAGATTTTTCCACGTCAAAAGGTTTTATCAAAGCGGAAGATCTGAAAAAATCAAATGGCGATAAAGTTATTTCTAGTAAAGGTGAAGAATTATTTATTTTTGATTCTGCGTTCATTGATGATTATAAAAAGATGAAAAGATTGCCTCAAATAATCCCTCTAAAAGATATTGGTTTTATTCTGGCGCAAACTGGAGTTGGTAAAGATTCTATTGTTGTTGATGCAGGTAGTGGTTCAGGCGCACTTTCTTTATTTTTAGCGCGCCATGTAAAAAAGGTTACAACGTATGAAATTGAACCTGATCATCTTGCAGTTGTTAAAGAAAATATTAAAATTCTTGATATAAAAAATATTGATGTTAAAAATCAAAGTATTTATGATGGATTTGAAGAAAAAAATGTTGATTTATTAACTCTTGATCTTCCAGAACCGTGGTTAGTTTTAAAACACGCATCAAAAATGCTAAAACCAGGAGGTTTTGTTGTATCTTATTCTCCAACAATTACTCAAACTGCAGAGTTTGTTAATGAAATTCCCAATCATGAAAATCTTATTCATCTTAAAACTATTGAGTTAATAGAACGAGAGTGGCAAGTTGAAGGTAGAAAAGTTAGACCAAAATCAAGACAAATTATTCATTCTGGATTCTTAAGTTTTGTGAGGAAGATTGGAAAATGAAAAAACGTATTGCAGTTATTAAAAAATCATATTGTAATCCTATTGGTTGTGGTGATTTTCTTTGTGTCAAACTTTGTCCTATGAATCGTACTGGTTCTGAATGTATAATTCAACAAGAGGGAAAACCACTTATTGACGAGTCTCTTTGCACTGGTTGTGGTATTTGTAGTAATCGTTGTCCATTCGAAGCAATTTCAATTATTAACTTACCATCAGAACTTCAACGCGATCCAATTCATAGATTTGGCCCAAATGGGTTTGCACTTTATTCTTTGCCAACACCTCTTTTTGGGAAAGTTGTGGGTATTGTGGGAGTAAATGGTATTGGAAAATCTACTGCAATTAAAATTCTTGCGGGTGCATTAAAGCCTAATTTTGGGAGAAATGAATCCGCATCATACGACGAACTTGTTGAGTTTTTCAAAGGAACTGAAGCTCAGAAGTTTTTTGAGAAGGTAAAGCAGGGAGAAATTAAGGTTGCATATAAACCGCAGGCGGTTGATCAAATTCCTAAAGTGTTTAAGGGCACAGTAAGAGAACTTTTAGAAAAAGCTGATGAAACAAATAAACTTGATGAAATAATTACTCTTTTAGAATTAACAAAAATAATTGATAGGAGTGTTGAACATATTTCTGGTGGGGAGTTACAAAGAGTAGCAATTGCAGCAACTGTATTAAAAGATGCAAATCTATATATCTTCGACGAGCCAACATCTTATTTAGATATTAAACAGAGAATTAAATTAAGTAAGTTTATTCGAAGTCTGGCAACCCCTGAAAAGGCAGTTTTAATTATCGAGCACGATTTAATTATTCTTGATTCGATGACTGATTTAACTCATATTATGTACGGGCGAGAAAGTGTTTATGGGATGGTTAGTCTTCCAAGAACAACGCGAGTTGGGATTAATGCATATCTTGAAGGTTACATTAAAGAAGAGAATGTTAGATTTAGAGATTACAAGATTACATTTAACACTAGGCCTGAAGAACATAATAGGGAAACTCCGTTGTTGTGTGCGTGGTCAAATGTTAAAAAGAAATTAGGTAATTTTTCTTTAGTTGCACAGAAAGGTGAATTAAGAAAACATGATGTTATTGGAGTTTTAGGTGAGAATGGAATTGGTAAAACTTCTTTTGTTAAAATTTTAGCAAAAGTGGATCTGCCTGATGAAGGAGAAATTGATGAGAAAATCAAGATTGCTTACAAACCACAATATTTGGAATCAACTGATGAGTTAGTGATGACTTTTTTAGGCACTGCAATTCAAAAGTTTGAGAATCAATTAATTAATCCATTAAATTTAAAACCCTTATTTTATAAAAAATTAAATGAGCTTTCAGGAGGACAACTTCAAAAAGTAACAATTGCACATTGTCTTTCTCGGGATGCAGATTTATTTCTTTTAGACGAGCCAAGTGCTTATTTGGATGTTGAGCAAAGGCTTAATGTTTCCAAAATAATTGCAGATTTGATGGATGTAACGGGTAAGTCTTGTTTTGTTATTGATCACGATTTATTATTTATTGATTATATTGCTAGAAAAATTGTGGTATTTGATGGAGTTCCGGCAGTAAATGGTATTGTAAAAGGTCCGTTTACGATGGAGCAAGGGATGAATCATTTTTTGGCAGATTTAAAAATTACTATGCGGCGTGATGAAGATTCATCTAGGCCAAGGGTAAATAAAGAAGATAGTCGTAAAGACCGTGAACAAAAATCCGCTAACAAGTTGTATTACACATAAATATTAGTTTTTTTCTAAGTTCATGTTTATTTCGCAACAATAAGAGTAGATGACATTTTTATTTCAGGTATTGTTCTAACTGCGTCCATAACAAATGTTGAAAGTGCTTCTGGACCATCTACGGTAACTTTTGCGATTAAGTCCCATTCTCCAAATAGAATATGAACTTCAGTTACTTGTTCTAATAGTTGTAATTCAGCTTGTACTTTCTGTTCATCTCCATGATTTAGTGAGATTAGTACGAATCCTATCATTTTAATGTATATATTGGTTTTTTAAGTATTTAAACTTATTTGATTAAATTTATAAACAAATCTTTTTTCTTTAGTTAATATGAAGTGCGAGATTTGTAAGCAAAAGGTTCAAATGAATTTTTTAGAAAAACCATTTGGTTCTTATGTTAAGGATGAAAAGGGTAAGAAGCATATTATTTGTAGTGAATGTCAAAATAAGTTTCAAACAAAAAAGGAAGTATTAGAAAAAATTTAATTATAGTCATGTTTGAATTTACGTTCATACTTGCCCTTGTAGCTTAGTGGCTGGAGCGGCTGCCTCGTATATCCTAACACAGAACTTGTAAAATGTGTTTATTTGAGTTAGCAGCAGGTCGTGAGTTCAACTCTCACCAAGGGCTTTTATTCTTTTTAATTATTATTAATTAGACATTAAGTATGTTCAATATCATACTCTTTTCTTTTTAGAATTAGTTTTTTTATGTGCTTTCTTTTTATTATTGAGTATGGTTTCGTGAGGGTGATGTTGGCCTGTTGGTTTTGCATAAAAAGGCACTGCTTTTAAAAATCGGGGAGTTCGTGAAAACATTCGAACAAATCTTGTAAATCGAGTGCTTCGAGTCATTTTTGCACCTCGTGTGCCTTCTTTTTCTATTGCTTCAATTATTTTTGCGCCTTCCTTTTCAACTTCGACTCCCTCGTGTAGAATGCTTTGAAATGTTCCAAGTCCTTCATTGAGTCCAAATGATAATGTCCCTGCAATTCCTTCTATTGCTCGAAAAAAAATAAAGAAAGGAAATACTGCGATAATATCTAGCCAGCATTTTTTTATAAAATTTTTTACATTTCTTATTCGGATATATTTGAACACAAGATCAAAAACAAATACTGAAATTACAATCCAATCAAGTATGGAAATTATTGTGTGGTAGTGGTGTGCAAAGTCTTTAAAAAATATTTCAATAACAATGATTCCTAATAATAGTATTAAAGTATAAGGTATTGATTTATCAATTAAATGTTCGAATTTATGCATCCAAGATTTCATATTAGTTTGTATTAATTTGAGTTTTATTAATCTTACTATTTCTTTGTTGGTGTAATCTTTTTTATTTTTTTTATGAGAAACATTTAAATAGTCTTTTTATTTGTATTTAAATAATGAATCTGTGGGATCGTATGAAAAAAGAGGTGTCGCACCCGTCTGATATTGGCAAAACTGATATTTCTCTTATGAAATTAGTTAATTATAATTTGCTCTTTTTTATTCCTATTTTAATTGCGCTTTTGATTTCTTTTTGGTTAGGTTCAATTTTTAGTATTTTCTTTGAAACATCGCAAACTATTGTCGCTAGAATTTTCATGTTTGTTTTTACATTTCTTATTTTTATGTTGATAATCCCTTTTATTCGTAGGCGAGAGAAAATTTCAGGAATTAGATATTCCATTTTAGCTTTTTTTCTTGTGGGTATTGGACTTTCCTTGCCTTCTGCATTAGCAGGTAATCCTGGTTTTTTACTTGGGTCGTTGTGTTATTTTGCGCATTATCTTTTATTAACATTTATTTTTGCTCCCGAAGTTTTAGGTATTTATTCTAATATTAAAGATTGGTTCATTAAAGGAAAACAATTATACGTTATGGTTGTGTATCTTGCGATTGTTTTATTGTATATTTTTGGTTTTGGTATGCAGTATTATGATATGTATGTTCATTCGCCGGACGCATTTACTGTTGGATTTGAAGAAGAACTTGAACCAACTACTTTTATTTATTATAGTGTTGTAACATTTGCAACAATTGGGTATGGAGAAATTACTCCTTTATCGACTGCAGCAAGATTTATGACTAGTTTGGAAATTATGTTTGGGATGGTAATTAATGTGTTATTTATTGCATTGTTATTAGTTTACATTTCTGGCACTCAAAGTAATATTTTAAAAAGAGAAGAACATAAGTTGGATCGAGCAGAAGAATCACATGAACGTCAAGAAGATGAGATTCAAGAAGTAAAATCTGAAGTTAAAAAAATTAAGAAGAAGGAAAAAGAAGTTGATGAACTTCTTAAAAAAACAAAAGCTAAAAAAAAGTAAATTCATAATAATTTATTTGAATTCAATTAATTCTTCGAAGAGTAATCCTTTTAATTTTGCATGTTCTAAACTTGTAACATAACTTTTAGGTGTTAGTTCTAAGTCTTCAATATTTAAAAAATACCAGCCGTAAGAATTAAATTTAACCCCGATCCAGGCTTCCCCTCCAAATATGCTTGCAAACTCTTGTAATTCTTTTACTTCTTTATGGGTGAGATATTGCCGAGTATTTTTAGTGACTTTGCATTCTATTACTATTTTACGATTACCTCGTCCTGCAATAACATCAGGACTAGCGTATTTGATTGAACCACTTCCTGCAACTCTTGTTGAGGCCCAACCAGATCCCCAAAATTTGTGGATTAATTCTCTTTCAGCATTAATTCCTTTACTTTTTAGACTCATTGTTATTTATTGTTTACATTTCAAAATAATTATGTGTTTACTTAAGTAAGAACTATTTTTATTATTATGTTTTTATCAATCAAAACTTTTGATCAAATATGTATTTCTGGGGCATTACATAAACAATTCATGTTTTTGTTACTATTGTGCGATTTCATATTTATTTATTTAATTGTGTAATGGTAAACAAACTTTAAATAACATTTCTAATAATTTTATATTAAGATGTTTGGTGAGCAAAAAAAAACTGAAGAAGAAACTTTTGAAACTCAAGTTAGAGCTTTGATGAATAAACGACGTATAACTTATGATGAAGCAGAACAGCTTTTGAAAGCCGGACAGAAGTCTATTTGGGAATTTTAATTATATTTTAGTTTAACAATTTCTGTTTTAAAATTATGAATTTAAACAAAGCAGATGAATTTTTCTCGTCGAGAAAAGAATTAAATTTTTATTTTCATAAAATCTTCTGCACAAATTACATTATCAAAGTACATGCTAGCTTCTTCTTCTATGTCTTGTGTGTTTTTGTATCTTTGAGAAAAGTGTGTGAGTATTAATTTTTTTGCTTCTGCCCGATTTGCAAGCATTGCTGCATCTTTTGCGCTCATGTGTTTGTATTGTTCTGCTTTTTCTTGGTGTGTTGATGAGGCATAAACGCATTCACTTATTAGTATGTCTGCATTTTCGGCGAGTCTCAGTGCACCTTCGCAAGTTTGAGTATCTGCAACATAACTTATTTTTTTTCCTGGTTTAAGATACGTTACATCTTTACAAAGAACTTTAATTCCGTTTACAGTAACATCTTTTCCTTCTTTAATTTGTCTTAAGTATGGGCCTTCACTCAGTCCTAATTTGCTAATTTTTGCCATGCTCACATTAAGCTGATCTTTTTGAATAAAATTAAATCCTATGCAAGGTAGTTTATGATCAAGAGCAGCACATTCTAGTGCATAATTTTCGTTTTCAAAAAATCTTAATACTTCTGTTCCCACAGGTTCAAGTTCCATCACTTCAATTTCTATTTTTTGATCAAATATGCAAGTTTGCATCATATGTTCAACTCTTTTTTTAGTTTCTGTTGGGCCATATATTCTTACTGTGTGAGTTACTTGATCTGAACCCATTGTTTGGATGAGGCCAATAATTCCTGAAACGTGATCTCCATGCCAATGGCTGATTAGTATTTTTGTAACCTTTGATCTTTTTATTCCAGTTATATTCATCTGTCTTTGCGTTCCTTCTCCGCAATCAAATAGTATTCCTTCTGTTTTGTAATCTAGAAAAATCCCTGATACATTTCGTTCCTTTGTTGGAACCATGGCACTAGTGCCTAAAAATGTTAGTTGCATTTTGTTTTTGTTTTGAGTTTTTTTTTAAAATTGCGTACGATTGAGTTTATGAAATCGTACTGGATGTTGCGTGTCAAGCTGAGCGTAACCAGTTGGTGCCCAAAAATGTTAGTTGCATTTTGTTTTTGTTTTGAGTTTTTTTTTAAAATTGCGTACGATTGAATTTATGAAATCGTACTGGATGTTGCGTGTCAAGCTGAGCGTAACCAGTTGGTGCCCAAAAATGTTAGTTGCATTTTATTTTTGTTTTGAGTTTTTTTTAATAATCGAGTACGATTGAGTTTGCGAAATCGTACTGGGTGTTGCGTGTCAAGCTGAGCGTAACCAGTTGGTGCCTAAAAATGTTAGTTGCATTTTATTTTTGTTTTGAGTTTTTTTTAATAATCGAGTACGATTGAGTTTGTAATTGGCGTACGCACAATCAATTTTAGTGAATATATTATTAGTTAATTTCCATTATCCATTTATATTATTTTCCTTTATAAATCCTATTTAAACAAAGTTATTAAATCCCCAAACCTTTATAAATAACCCTCTCAATCTGATATAAAATGCCAAAACAAGTTGTTAAAGCAATTTTTGCTAAGGAAAGAGTATTAACTGAAGATAGTGATATAGCAAGAGAACTTTATAATCAAAGTAGATTTGGGGTTGTTGTTGAAAGCAGAGTAGAATTATCTCTTATTGAAGCTTATTATCTTATGCAAAAAAAACGTATTGTCATTACTGATCTTCGTAATAAGCCACTTGATGATCAGAATTTTCTTAAAAAAGCGTTAAGAAAAGAAAATAATTTCTGGACTAGATTCTGCGTGTTTAAGGATTTAAGAAACAGAGGGTATATTGTTAAGACTGCACTTAAGTTTGGTGCTGATTTTAGGGTTTACGATCGTGGTGTGAAACCTGGTGAAGATCATGCCAAATGGTTAGTATATCCTGTTAAAGAATCAGATAGTTTTTCATGGTATGAATTTTCTGCAAAAAATCGTGTTGCAAACTCAACTAAAAAACGGCTTTTAATCGGTGTTGTTGATGCTGAGACTGATGTTACTTACTGGGAAATTCGTTGGATGCGACCATAAACGTAGTTATAATTAAATTTCTAATCATTTTTTTAACTTAATTTACTTTTTTTTGTTTTTACTTTCCACTTGTATCAAAATACTTATATACCTTTGATTTCTTTTATTTTGTATTATGGCAGCTCCAGATAACCAGTCTAAGATCCTTCAGTTAATAAGTATTAAAGGCCCAGTTATTCCATCAAATATTAATAAGGAATTAAATCTAAATATTCTGTTTACATCAGCTATGTTATCCGAGCTTGTTGATAATAAAATTTTAAAGCTTTCAAATTTGAAATTTGGGGGGTCTCCTTTGTATTTTAAGCCAGGTCAAGAACATCTTCTTCAAAATTTTTCAAATAAACTTAATGCAAAAGATCGTGATACTTTTGATTTATTAAAATCTAAAAAGATTCTTCAAGATTCAACTCAGACTCCTTTGGTGCGAGTTAGTTTAAGAGAAATTAAAGACTTTGCAATTCCGTTAGAAGTTTCGCATAATAATTCTACTGAAATTTTTTGGAAATGGTATTTGTTATCAAATGATGAGAGTTCGGTTTTTATTAAAAAATTATTGGGAATTGAAGATAAGTCTGCACCTGAAGTTGAAAAAGTAGATGAAGTTCCAAAAGCAGATGTTCCTGAAAATAATCAAGTTCAATCGCAAAACACTCAGGTTCAAAAAGAAAATTCTAATTCAATTGCAGCGGAGCACATACAACCAACTCAAAAACCAATTACTCAAACTCATCCTGCACAACCAACGCCAGTTGAATCACCCCGACCTAATGCGCAACCAAATGTGGAGCCTGAAGTATTAACTCAAAAAAGTCAGGTTCCTTCAACAACGAGTGATAGTGAAGTACCATCTAAAGCTCAACTTAATGATCATCAAACAATTTTAGAATTAGAACAATCTCTTTTAAAACATAGAAATGATCTTATCAATCAACAAAAATCTATCATCTCAGACTTAAGAAAAGAAATTTCTCAAATTAAAGAAATATCGAGGGATAAACCAAAACCTAAAAAATCAAAACTTGAATCAATTTCTAATGAAACGCAAAAAACTTTTGAAAAACCACTTCCTCAAATTCCTGATGATGAGTTCGGGTCTCAAATAAGTTCATTTTTAAAATCAAATGATATTAAACTTATTGACATAAAAATTATTCGAAAAAATTCTGAACTTGATTTGGTACTTGATGTTCCAAGTCCAGTAGGAGTTATTAGTTTTTATTGTAAAGCTAAATCAAAAAAAACAATTAATGATGGTGATTTAAGTTCAGCGTTTGTTCAAGGACAATTAAAAAAGTTACCTGTTCTTTTTGTTACGTCGGGAAAGTTAACTAAGCGAGCAGAAGAAATGTTGTCTAATGAATTTAAAGGAATGGTCATCAACAATATCTGAACTGTAAATATATAATTCATAAATCTGTAATTCATAAATATTTTATGCTGGGAAGTTTGTGAGCACAGTCAATAACCAGAAGTCTAAATTCAGTTTAAAAGGTGTCTTGAATGGGTGTTAATCTTAAAGATTTAATTTTGAAAAAAGAAGCGTCGATTAATCAATTTAATAATAAAACGTTTGCAGTAGATGCATTTAATATTTTATATCAATTTGTATCGACAATTCGTCAAAGAGACGGAGCACTTCTTACTGATTCTAAAGGTAGAGTAACATCTCATCTTAGTGGATTATTTTATAGGTCAACTAAACTTATGTCTCATGGAATGAAACTTGCTTTTGTTTTTGATGGGAAAGCACCAGAACTTAAAACTAAAGAACGTATTAGGCGAGCACAACTCAAATCAGACGCTCAAAAAAAATTTAAAGAAGCGGAAGCTGAGCACGATCTCGAAGGTATGAAAAAATTTGCTGCAAGAACTGCTAAGTTAAGTCCTGAAATGGTAAGTGAAGCAAAAGAACTTTTATTGGCGCTGGGAATTCCAGTTATTCAAGCACCAAGCGAGGGGGAGGCCCAAGCAGCATACATGGTTTCAAAAGGGGAAGTTGATTATGAAATTTCTCAAGACTTTGATTGTTTGATGTTTGGAGTGCCTATTATGGTTCGTAATTTAACTATTTCTGAGCGTAAAAAAATGTTGGGCAGATTGTCTTATGAACAAATTAAACCTGAAATAATAGAACTTGCAGAAAACCTTAATCATTTAGGTATTGATAGAGATCAATTAATTGCTGTCGGCATGTTAGTTGGAACTGATTTCAATGTTGGAGGAATTAGGGGTATTGGTCCAAAAAATGCAATTAAGTTAGTTAAAAAACATGGTTCTGATTTTGATAGTTTATTTGAAGAAGTTAAGTGGGATGATTTTTTTGATTTTCCTTGGACTGAAGTATTTTATTTATTTAAAAAAATGCCTCACACTGATGATTATGATTTAACCTGGACTGCAATTGATCCTGATAGGGTTTGTAAAATTTTATGTGAAGAACATGATTTTAGCAAAGATCGTGTTTTGTCTGCATTAAAAAAACTTGAAAAGCAACAACAAAAAGCAGCGCAAAAAGGTCTTGGAGATTTCTTTTAATTTTATTGTTCTAATTATTATTTATGATAAAAAAATAGAAAATGTGGGGGAGGGGACAATCGTCAAATATGGTTTTTAGTTAGTTTTAAGCACTAAAAAAATCATATTTAATTTCGAACCCCTGAACCTACTAAAGGACTGGATTCCTCATAATAGGAAAGTCATATGCGTAATTATTCATCGCATAAGCTCATCACTCAAATTTAACTTGAGTCCAGCGCATTTGACCATACTTTGCTACCCCCACGTTTTTTTAAGCATTAATTTTAAGGTAACATTAGTTTAGCGTTCAATTAACCAATTTAAGCCTTTCGCGCTGCGTAAAAGAAATCTTGCAGTGATATATAAAACTTATTGCAGTCATCTGCTTTCAATCAAATTCAGTTTCTTTTTCTTCCAAAGATTTATAAACAAATTATCCTGAATCTTTTTTCATGACTTTACAAATTTGTGGTGTGGGAGGATTTAATGAAGTTGGTAAAAACATGACTGCAGTGCGAGTTGATGATGAGGTAGTAATTCTTGATATGGGGCTTCATCTGGATGCTTATGTGAATTATACTGAAGATGCAGACAATGTTGATTTGAGTGCATATGCATTATCTAAAATTGGCGCAATTCCTGATATTGAACCAATTAAAAAATGGAAAAAATTAGTAAAAGCAATTATTCCAACTCACGCACATCTGGATCATGTTGGAGCAATTCCTTTTATGTCAAATAAATTTACGTCTCCAATCATTTGCACGCCATTTACTGCAGAAGTTATTTTTAGAATTTGTAAAGATGAAAAAATAAAACTTAATAATGAAATTAAAGTTTTAAATGTTAATTGTTCTTATAAAATTTCTGATAATATCACTATTGAATTTGTTAACATGACGCATAGTACTCCTCAGACTGTGATGGTGATTGTTCATACTAAGTATGGTAAAGTTATTTATGGTAATGATTTTAAGTTTGATAATAATCCTACTCTTGGTAAAAAACCTAATTTTGAAAAATTAAAAAGAATTGGGGAAATTTCTGAAAACTCTGAGGATCCCAAATCAAAAGTGGTTGCATTAATTGTTGATTGTACGCGTGCAAATAATGATGGTAAGACTCCTTCAGAGCAAGTAGCGCGTGAATTACTAAAAGATGTTATGCTTTGTTGTAATAGCGAGGGTAAAGCAGTTATTGTCACAACTTTTTCTAGTCATATAGCAAGACTCAAATCAATTATTGAGTTTGGTAATAAATTGGAGCGAAAAGTTATTCTTTTAGGTCGTAGTTTAGGTAAGTATGTGGGTGCTGCAGAAGCAATTAAAATAGTTGATTTTTCTCGTGAAGCAACAGTTATTTGTTATAAAAAGAAAATTGCTCGTATGTTAGAAGAGGTCAAAAAAGATCGTTCTAAGTATTTGATTGTGTGCACAGGTCATCAAGCCGAGCCTAAATCTGTTTTGTCAAGAATTATTTCTGGTGAATTTAAGTTTGAACTAGAAAAAGAAGATCATATTATTTTTAGTTGTGATGTGATTCCAACAACTATTAATATTGCAAATCGTAAGATTTTAGAAGAGAAAATAAAAAAGAAAGGAGTGAGACTCTTTAAAAAAATTCATGTTAGTGGTCATGCAGCAAGAGAAGATTTGAGAGATTTGATTAATATGGTAAAACCAAAACATATTATTCCTGCGCATGGTAATTTGAGTATGAAGACTGCACTTGTTGATCTTTGTCAAGAAATGGGTTATGAAACTGAAAAACAAGTTCACATAATTCAAGATGGGCAGTTTATAGATTTTGTCGATTAATTATTTTTTCTTTAGCGTAAGATTTTTTTTTGAGTTTTAACATATTTTTTTCGGTTAGAATTTGTTTGTTGAGTAATTTCTATTTTTGTAAAGTATTTGTGCCCCGCTCTTAAGTTACTACCGTCCATCATCGCCGCAAGGCTCAGCTGGTGTTCACTAAATCATCGCAGGTTTACACTACTTAATTATTGAATAACTCAGGGCATTATAAAAAGCTTTCCAGAAATTCTTTTAAATGAGTTCTAAAGTTTAAAGTATCTCAAAATCAACACAGATTCTATATACTCTTGGCGCGTGTTGCCCGCATTTGACTGTCTCAAGTAGTTTATACTTAAATCCTTTATTCTTGCAGGCAATGTCTATTGCATCGTGTGCTTCTTTAAAATTGTCTTCATGTAAAAAGGCGTATAAGTGAACTATTGTTCCTTTTTTTGCAACGCAAAGTGCTGTATCTAAAAATTCTTCTGCAGTTTTTGGTAGTGGCATAAGTATTCGATCAAATTTTTCTTCTAGCTTTGGAACAATTTCGCGTACATCGCCATTAATTAATTTAACATTGGTTAGTTTGTTTAATTTAATATTTTCAATTCCATATTTGTGTCCTACTGGATTTATTTCAACTCCTAAAATATTGGCAGCAGAACTATTTTTTGAAAGAACGCAAGGATAAGGTGCACAACCACTAAACATAACTAAAACATCTTCTCCCTTCGTAATCTTTTCATATATTCTTTTTCGTTCAGTTGAGAGTCTTGGTGAAAAATATACTTCTTCAACATTTAGTTTTAGTCGCACATTATGTTCTTGATATGATGTTTCGAGTGTTTCTTCGCCGGCAATGTAGGTCATTTTTTGAGTTCTAAATTCTCCGTCGTGTTTATCTGCCTTTTTTACTACTGTTTTTATGTTTTTGTTTGTTTTAAGAATTTCATCTGCAATAATTTTTTCTTTTTTATCAAGTGGTGCATCAATTTCAAGTATTGCAATTGTTCCAACAACATCGTATGAAGTTTTTAAAAAACCTAATTCTTCTTTTGTTAATTTTTCTTTTAGTGAGTCTTTTAAATTTTGAGGATATCTAGTTTCTTGTAATTCTAGTTCTTCAAATGTTACAAAATCGAACTTGTCTAGAATCATTTGGTTGCTTTCTTTTGATTGAATTATTGGGAAGCAAATTCTATTTTCATATTTTTTGAAAGAATAATCTTTATTAAATAGATTTTTTTCAAGTAAAAAATTCTTTACATCTTCAGCTTTTTGTAATACAACGCTAACACAAGTTACTTTTGTCATTTTTCTTGTAAACGAGTAACGATTTAAAAAGCTAACTGATTATATTTATTAACTTAATAACTAGTTTTATGAGAGAATTAGTTTTTATTTTCGTACAGATGAGATCTTTCGTTCTATGTCTGCAAGTGATTGTTCTAATTGTTGTAATTCTTTTGTTTTTTGACTTCTAATTGGTTCTTTTTTTCGTTTGGTTAATTTTACACGCATATTTGTTTTTGGCATTTCTTCTTCTAATTTTTGTAATAAAACTTGAATTGATTGATTTATATCGCGGAGTTTGCTAATGAGTTCTTGTTTGTGGATTCTATGTGCTTTAAATTGTTCGTATCTTTGTAGAATTTGAATTATTTGTTTGCTATCTTCAAGTAAGATTCGTCGCACTTCTGTGCCGTCAGGTATTTGTACAAAAAATTCTCCTTCTGCCATTTTTATGTATTTTCAGGTTTAACTAGTGTTTTATCCACATAGTCTACTTTTCTTTCAATGTCATTAATTTCATTATACCACATTTCAAGTTCAGTATCTTCTTGATTTTTTATTTCATTGATTTGGTTGATAAGATGTTTTGCTTCACCGATTTTATTTTTAACTAAATCAATTATGTCTAAGACGTCTTTGTATTCATCTATTTTTACAAATACTGGTGCACTTCGTTCCATTTTTACCTCTTTATCCTTCAAATAGGACTTTATCTATAAATAATAATTTTCGCTGTATGTCCTCGATGGTTTCTCTAAATGCTTCGAGTTTTATTTCTTTTTTAATTTTGATATTATTGATTGCAGTAAATTTTGTTTCTTCTTCTTTAAATTTAATTTTGATTTGATTAAAATTATCTAGTATGTTTCGATAATCGTCAAGTAAAACAAAAACTGGTCCTGATGCCATTCTTTGTGACTGTGGCATTTGATTAATTTCTTCGTATATGTTTGGAAATCCTTCAAGAGAAGGTACTGATTTTGGAATTTGCGAATTAGAGTTAAAGTTGGTTTGTGAATTTTCTTGACGTGTTGACTGTGAAACTGGTTCTGGAAGATCGTCGAGATCGGGAACTTCGGGAATTTGAGTGACTTGATTTTGTGAGTTTGGTTGTGGCATAGGTTGTGTAGGTGGGTAATTGTTAGTATTTTCAACAGGAGAATTTCCAATCTGTCCTGGTTGCGGATATTGTTGTATTGGTTGGGGTGCGACTGCAGAGGACGCGTTCATAGGATTAATTGGTGGTAATTTTGGAAGTGAATTTTCGTTTGGAGGGGGGATGGGAAATTTTTTATTACCTAAGTCTAGTGGTGGAATTGTGCTCATATCATGTCCTGCATTAGGTTGAGTGGGAAATTGAACTTGTTGAGGTAATGGAGGAAGTCCTTGATTATCTAACTCGGGTACTGTTGTTTGTTGAGTGTTAGTTGGATTCATATTGTCTTGTGGGAACTGATTAAGTTCTTGGGAAAAATCTTGAGAATTAAATTCATCTTCTGTTGGTAATGGTGGCAAATCTAATTCAGGTTCTCCATTGTTAGATTTATTTTTAATTGATTCCAAAAAAGACATGTTACCCCCACGACAACATATAGTTACGTTTAAATACTTTATCCTTGCTTAGTATTAAAACTTTATCGAGTATTCTATAATGGTAACAAACTTTGAAGTAGCAATAAAATTAGTTTTTCCGACTAAGTTAATTCTTTTTACGGTTTTTTCCAGTAAAAATTAATTAAATAATTTCTTCGCTAGTAACACATGCAGACTAATATTTTTTTAAAATTGTGTTTAAAAATATTTTTGTTAATCGTGGTTATAATATTCTCTGGTGGCGATACTGCTTCAATAATTAACATCGCCAAATATCAAATTAACAATCCTGAAAATGAAATTAGTCTAAAATTATTAGTGGGTGAAAGCAATATGGGTGATTCGTCTCAAAATATATATCAAATTCCACAAAAAGTGTTATTTTCTGGGGAAAATGATCAAGCACGAATAAATATTATTAATATTTCAAAAAACACTAATGCGAATGAGTTATTGGTTGATTACTTGTTTGTTAAATTAGATTCTAGAAAGACTACATTGTATTTTGATTTGTTAGATTCGAAACTAAAAAAATTAACTCCTACAAAAAAAGAAAAATTTCAAAATAAATTTTCAAATCATTCCAAAACTATTAATTTTCCTTTTTATTTAAGTTGTCTTGCTAAAAATCAATCAGTTTTTTTACGAATTACGGGGTTTGATCTCGACGTGAAATTGGAGTTAGCAGAGTTAGATGTCTTAAAAGAATGTGATTTGAATAATTCTGAGGAATGTGAGGTCTATGATGAGGGGAGTGCTAACGGGGATTGTAATGCTCAGTTCATAAATCAATCAATTAACTCTCAATCGATCACTTCAACACAAAAATCAATACCCTCTCCTAAAAAAACAAACACAAAATCAACTAATTTGAACTTTTCAATTATTTCAGCACCATCAAAAGTATTTGTCAATCAGTCATTTACAATTAATATTTCTGCTCAAAATTTTCGAGATGAGGATTTGATATTTTCCGTATATTCTTATGTTTTTAAAAGTAGCAAACATTATTCGCAAGGTAAAAAAACAGATAATCGTAAAGATTTAATTTTGCCTAAATTTTCAAATGTATCTTTTACTCTTAATAATTCAGTTATAAAAGCCGGAATGTTTAAGTTAAGAATTGTTATTAATTCATCAAATAGAAAAACACCTTATTTGTTAACTAAAGAGTTAATTGTAATTCCAACAAATAATTCGTTAAATAAATTAAATAATTCGTTAAATTTAGATCAACATATTATTGATTTTAAATCAAAATTTCCTGCAAATTTTTCAAAAATGAACTCATCTGACAGTTATAGATCAAGTTCTGCCAAAGCAAGATCTCTTCTAGTTTTTATATTCATTTTATTATTTGCAGTTCTTTTAGTTTTACTCATTTTCAAAAAACTTTAATAGATTCATTTTTTTTAAATTTTATTCAATTTCGCAGGTACAGATCTTCTAAGCACAGTATTGAGGGGTTTTTATTTTCAGAAAGATATATAAGTCAGTATCTTTTTTGATTAAAGTATGGCAATTAAAGAATCAACTAAGCGTAAAAAAAATAAATCTGAAGCAGTAGAAGAGGAAGAAGCTCCAGTTATGTCTCCTAAAGAAAGGATGGCTAAAGGCGAGTTATTGGTAAAAGCTTTAATTGAGGTTTTAGGTGCGCCTAAAGAATATGTTGAGAAAACATTGGATGGAGTTCTAGATAAAGTTAATGAAGAAAAATATTTAGAAGTGACATTTGAAGAATCGTTTGAAGCAACACCTGTTAAAGATAATGAGAAATTGTTGACTGCATTTGCGGAAGTAGAATTCTGGGTTAAATCTCCTAAAGATTTGTTAAGTTTTGTTTTTGATTTCACTCCATCGTCTATTGATGTTTTAGAACCAACAGAATCAATGATTGGTGCAAAAGATTTGTCAGATTTAATGTTAGATCTTATAGCAAGACTTCACTTTGCAGATATGAGAGTAAAAGAAATGTCTGCGCACGTTAAACTTATGGATAAAAACAGTATTAATTTAGTTCGAAATTTTATTGTTTTTTCACTTCAAAACAAAGAGTTATCTCTTGAACAAATTTCTAAAAATGTGGGTATTCCGGCAGATAAAATTGAAAACTTTTTAGGTCAATTAGTAAAAGAGAAAGTTATTGAAAAAAAGGGAGATGTTTACTCTTCAATGCTTAAATTAGGTAAGAAGTAAGTTAGGTAAGAAGTAACAATATGATTGCAGTTATTAATTTTAAAATAAGTTTCAATCAAATTATAAAATACTTATTAAATTGAGCTTTAGATAAATAATATTTATATACTCATATTAGTTTATTTTTTTCAAATGTTTTAATAGTTCAAAATATTGGGTTATTGTTGGATTATTATGGAATTATTGATTTAAATAAACAATTATTGATTTAAATAAACAATTATTGATTTAAATAACCAATTATTGGATTATATTTTATTGTACATTATTATATTTTATTTTGGTTTTCAAACGAGGTGGATAATTTAAATGGCTGAATTTTCAGAATTAAAAAATGAAATTGAAGCAATTCTTTTTTCTAGTGGTAGAGTAATTACTTTAACTGAAATTAAACTTTTATTAGACATTAAAGAAGACGGATTAGTAAAAGAAACCGTAAATGACATCAAATCAGATTATAAAACTCGAAATTCACCTATAAGTCTTATAGAAGAGGGAGATGGTTGGAAATTAATAGTTCGCGAAAAATATTTGGGAATTGTTCATAGTATTAATCCTCACACTGAAATGTCTAAAGCAATTCTTGAAACATTAGCAATTGTTGCGTGGAAACAACCAATTTTGCAAGCAGAAGTAGTAAATATTAGATCTAATAAAGCATATGAACATATTAAAGATTTAGTTGAGCAAGGATTTCTGTCTAAAGAACGTCAAGGGAGATCTTATCTTCTCAAAACCACTCAAAAGTTTTTGGATTATTTCGATCTACCTCATAAAAAAGCAATTAAAGAAGTATTCAAAGATTTTGCAGATTTAAAAAATGTCCTTCCACAAAAGAAAGTGGAAGATTACGAGAATAAACTTGATGGTTCATCTCAAGCTCAATTAGCACTTCCACAAGATCCAGAAAAAATAATTGACACCAAAAATCAAGATGCGAATCTAGATAAATTGGGTGACACAACAAAAAAAGATAACGTAGAGGGTGAAAAAGTTGGATCTCTTGAAACATATGACTCTGCAGTTCCTTTAGAAAAAGTACAAATAATTTCTGATGATGATTCTGGCAAAAATAAAGCACAAGAACCTGCTGAAAAAATTGGAGATTTGGATGTTGTACCTATTCCTTCACAATCTGAAAACCAAGAGGCTGAGTCTGTTGAAGTAGCAGGGGGCGAATCTACGTCTGGAAATGAAGCTGATTCTAACTCAAATAATGGTTTCGAATCAGATAAGTCTAACTCTGAAGTTGATGGATCAGCAAAATTACTCGAAGAGGATTTAGAAAAAAATAATTCAGATCACGCAAAAGAACTTGCAGATCAACTACTAGAAACTCATAAAGATTTACCAGTTAAAAAAGATGTTGTTGTTAAAGATGATATTTTTGAGGATCGAAATCTTCATCCGGAACTTGAAGATTTTATCGAGGGAGAAAGTGTTAAGGCAACTGAACGTCCAGAACAAGAACTAGCACAAGATCCTGCACAAACTAATTCGAATCAAAATGATGGCGAAAATGATTCTCAAAAAAAAGAGTCAAAAAATAGTGAGTCAGAAAATACTGAAAAATCCGAATCTAATAAAAACGATTCTTCTTCTGAAGGGATGAGTGTTCCTGAAGATGCAATGCCTATTAAACACGATTCTAATTAAAAATGGAAAAATTTTTCTTTTTACTTCAATGCCCTGCGTGTAAAAATAATATGAAATATCATACTACATCTAGAATTCTGAGCGATAAAAAAAAACGTTGTGTTTATTGCGGAAGAACGTTTATAGTTAGAGAACATATGATTGGCGAGATTAAGTAATTATTTTATTTCTTTCGAACAGGTTTAGTTTGCAATTTTAATTTATTTGCTACCTGATTATCATAATAAATTTTTCTTACAGGCCAACTAATTTCTATGTTTTCTTGGTCATATCGGTCTTTTAATGCTTTGATAAATTCATGTTTAACTCTGTATTGGTCAACAAAATGTTCAACACGTAAAATTATGCTAAATTCAATGTTTGACTCTCCAAATGTGTGAAATCTAACTAAAGGTTCAAATTCTTTTTTTGCACCTTCAATTTTTTTCTGTATTTTTTTTGCAACATCAAGAGTTATTTTTTCAACTTGATTTAAATTTGAGCTATATGCAACTCCACATTTAATGATAATTGACATTTCATCGTGTGGCATTTTGTTATTTGTAACTATGCTGTTTGATAGACTAGAATTAGGAACTATGATCATATTATTTCTTAATGATTTTATTTTTGTTGATCTCCAACCAATATCATCAATATATCCTGAGATTTTTTCGTTTTCTATTTGTACATGATCTCCAACATTTATTTGTCGTTCAGAGATTATGTTTAGTCCTGCAAAAAAATCGGATAATGTTTTTTGTAATGCAAGACCGATTGCAAGACCTCCAACTCCTAGTGTTGCAAGGAGAGGTGTAATTTCAACATTGAAGTATCCTAGTATTATGATTAGTGCGAGAAAATAAATTGTGATTGTAAATATTTTATTAAGTAGTTGAGGTGTTTTTTTAAACCGCTTATGGGATTCTAACCAATAATCAATTAGTGCTGCAACAAGACTTGCAATGATTGTGGCTCCGACCCATATAGAAATGACAATAAATCCTTTGTTTAGCCAATTAGCATATGATCCAATCACGCTTAGTGATTTGAATGCTAAGTATATTCCGCCAACAATTATGTAAAAATGTACGGGTCCCCTAATTATTTCAACAATTAAATCATCAATGCTTGTTTTTGTACTTTCAACATATTTTTGAACATATTTTGTTAAAATCCAGTCGACAAGCCAAGCAAGACCAAAAAAAAGCGTAAGAATTAATACGAATCGTAAATATTCATTACTGAGAATCATAATTATATCTATCACTAAACCTACTTTATAAACTAGATTATAAAAATGTTTTTGTTTTTAGAGTAAGTTTAATGATATTCTCACAACAGTAGGTATTCACGTCTGTTTTTTCTCGTGTTTGAAATATCTTCCGATTGGAAATTCTTCAACAAATTGTTCAAGAACATTTCCGCTAAGGCCTCGCGCAATACCAAATTGATTTGCAATCTCAGGATCAAGTTCTATTCTACGAGCTAAATCCTCTGGAGAGTATTGGTGTGCTTCACCCACTATTGGGAGTCCATTTTGAAATCCTCGTCGAGCAATTATTGCTGCAAAAGCCATGTTATACATTTGCATTTCAAAGGATGCTGGATTTTTTTCCTGATAGAGTAAAACTGGCGCGGTTGTGTTTCCAACTGCTGAAAAAGTTGCGATTGTACTCATATCAAATATTGCGTCTGAAGGATATGCGGTGTTAATTGACATTCCTGCAGTGTTTCTTAAATATTGTTTTAATTTTGTTAGTTTGTCATCGGCTAAAACTCTTTGAACTTCTTGATATTCTGGAAACAAAAATCCTATTGTGTCAGTATCAGGTAAAACAGTTTGATCTTGTCTTAACATTACATCATAACTTCCAAGTATTCCGGCAAGAGTAATAATTATTGCACGTGCACTATTATATGGGTCTTTCATGTCTTGTTCAGTTGTGTAGTGCCAATCATTTGACCAGGTATAAACTGCATTAGGATCAAATGTTGCTTCTTCTAAAAAGTTGTAAAGTGTTGGAAAGCAAACTATTTCTTGAGGTGTGGATGCTTCAAATTCTAAACTTCCAGGAGTTCCTTTTCTAAAATTTGCAAAACTTCGATCTAGTTGAGAAACGATTGCATCGCGTAATTCATCAATATCTTCAAGAACAATGTGTACTTTTCTTAATTTTGTTGGATCTGTTTCTAGAACAGTTTCATTTTTTTTTGGTTCAGAACTCATTAATATCTCCTCTTAGTTTCTCTTATTATTTATTTAAGACCTGAAGCGTTTATATGTTTTATTCCACTCAATAATAGTGATTCGAGAATATATTTTGTTATATTGATTTATATGTTTTAATTATCATATCGTAATTATTTTAAAAACATTTATAAATTGAAATTATTATGGTGCTGTTTATGGGATCCTATTTAACTTCTTTTGACAAAACAAAAATTTATTATGATCATCATAAAGGTGATAATCCATTAACGTTAGTTTTTTTACATGGTGTTGGAGGTAATTTAACTATCTGGCAAAAAGAAATGACTTATTTTCAAAAAAAAGGATACTCAACTTTAGCGTTTGATTTTAGGGGGCATGGTTTATCTGATGCACCTGCAAAGTTTAAAAATTATATGGCAGCTTATTTTGCTAAAGATTTAAGGGAATTATTAAAAAAACATAAAATAAAAAAATATGCACTTATAGGTCATAGTCTGGGCGGTGCAATTGCAATTAATTATTGCATGACATATAAAACAATTTATCCAACATATCTGATATTAATAGAAACTGCATCGGTATGCCCATTTGATCATAATCGTATTTTAAATCTTACTCCTTTTTTATCAAAATTTATGAGATTTTTTGCAGAGCATTCCAAAACACATAAGTTTTCGATTATTAATCATAAGGAGTATGATTTATCTGAGCCAGAAAATTTAAAAAATATGCATTTAGTTTCTTATCTTGTACATATGACTCCGATTAAAAGCATAGTTGAAGTTTTAGACATTATTGAAAATTATATTAACTGTAATAAAAAAAAAATAAATTATACGTTAAAACATCTTAAAGTTCCAACATTGCTTTTAGCAGGTGAAAAAGATCAAACAGTGCCAATTAAACTTTCTAAAGATATTAAAGCGATGAATAAAAAAATTAAGTTAAGAATTTTAACTGGTGCTGATCACACAGTTATAGTTTCAGATCCCAAACAAGTTATTACTAGAATTCAAGAATTTATTAAGTGAATCTCTCGGGGTATTCTGATCAAAATTTAGAAAGCTTTAAATAGGTTTAAAAAGTAGGTATATAACATGATCTCTCGTCTTATGAAATATCTTCCCGTGGAAGTTTCAGATTTTTTTATGGATATTAAAGCTAATGACGTTAAGTTTATGAAGAATATAATTCTTAATTCAAATCCTAGCGATTTAGAATATCTTTCAAAAAAAAAAGTTTTGAAAAGTTTTCACCGTGCAGCATTGCGAGTTCCACATTATTCTCAAATTTTATCTAATCAAAATATTAATCCTAAACTAATTAAATCATTTAAAGATTTTGCAACAGTTCCAATTATTTCTAAAGTTAGCTATATTAAAACTGCAACAAAGATGAGTGAGTTATGCATTGATAGGGATTTAAGTCAGTGCGGTCTTCTTGCAAGAAGTTCTGGTTATACTGGACACTCGTCTACTTGGGCTAAATCTAGAAGTGAACAAATTGAATCTAGACATTTTGCGTCGCTGGGTTTAGACTTATTATTTGGCGTGACTAAATCTAAAACATTGCTTATTGATTGTTTTGCGCTAGGTTCTTGGGTGAGTGGTGTTGATTTGTTGATGATTGGATCTGACAAGTGCAGTATTATTGCGCCTGGAGCAGACTCAAAAGAAACATTAGATATTTTCAATGATTTAAAAGAAGAATATGATCAATTTATTTTTGCAGGAACTCCACATTTCATAAAAAACCTCGTTGAAGAAGGTATTGAGAGGGGAATTGATTTTAAAAAAAGTCAAGTTAATCTTTTACTGGGAGCGGAGGCGTTTACTGAAGAATGGCGGCAGTATATGCATTCTTTACTTGGAAGTTCGATGGGAGATGATAAAAAAGGATTTATTTTTTCTGCATTTGGCGCATCAGATCTTGGCGTAACTGGAATTAATGAGACGAAAGAATCTGCATATTTGAGATATTTATGTTTAACAAATTCCAAACTTAAAACTGCACTTTTTGGAGATTATGCGACTGCATTGCCTATGCTATTCCAATACGACCCAACTAAATTTTTTATTGAAAATACTGAAAAAGATGAACTTGTTTTTTCTAATTGCGATCTTAAAGCCTCGCTACCTCTTATAAGATATAATATTCATGATGTGGGTAAGCCAATTTCGTTTGTTGAACTTAATAAAATATTAAAAGAACAAAATATAGATCTTAAAATTAAAGCACCTCTTCCGTTCTTATTCGTAGTCGGAAGATCTGATGGGACGATTAATTTTATTGGCCAATTAATTTATCCTCAGTACATTCAAGAATTAATTTATTCTAATGATTTTTTATCAAAACTTACAACTGGAACTTTTAAATTGATAAAAATGTATGATAAAGATCATAATCCTTTTTTACAAATTGATATTCAATTAAGAAAAAATATTAAGAAGTCAAAAGATAATGCTGCTAAATTTCATGAAGCAATCCATTCTTTTTTTATGCATTTGAGTACTGATTTCCCTCTTAATTTTGAAATTTTAGAAGAAAAAACTGGGAAGAATCCATTAATCATAAACTGTTTCGAATTTGATAAATATCCTCATAAGAGTGGGATTAAAATTAGGTATGTGTGATCATAATGACTTTTTTATCTTATTTCATAATTTTATTTGTGCTTTTATTCTTATTGTGGGGGTATTGGCGATTTTATTTCTTTTTTAGGGATCCTGGTAGGATAGTTCCAAAAGGTAAAAATTTAGTGTCTCCTGCAGATGGGAAAATAGTTTATGTCAAAAAAGTTAAGCATAATGAAATCCCCATACCAATTAAACGTGGAAGAAAAATTAATTTAGAGGAGAGTGTTAAAACTCACCTTAGGGGAGAAAAATATTTGATAGGAATTTTTATGAATCCTTTCAGCGTTCATGTTAATAGAGCACCAATTGCAGGCACTGTTAAAAAAATTCATCATTATCAGCATAAAAATTTGCCTATGACTTTGATGTGGTTAAGAACAATGCTAAACTTAAGACCGTTTCATAAATTTTCAACACACATGTGGGAAAATGAGAGAAATATTATTTTAATTCAAAATAAATTTCCTGTATATGTTATTCAGATTGCAGATCTTGCAGTGAATAAAGTTGTGTGCTGGGTTAAAAAGAATCAAAAAGTGAGTAAAGGTCAAAGATTTGGGATGATTAAGATGGGCTCACAAGTTGATGTTTTAGTTCCATCTAAACACGTTAAATTGGTCGTTAAAGAAGGAGATAATGTGAGAGCAGGAGAAAGTATTCTTGCAAAAGTTATTGATTAAGTTTGTATTTTAAGTTAGAAAATTTATTCTATTTTTTTCTCATATAGTGCATATGTTTTATTAACTTTGCCGCCGTAATGTTCTGCGAGTTTTATTGAAGCAATATTGTCTTCAAGAACCCATGAATACTCAAGTTCTTCAAATCCTTTATTTTTTAAGTTTGTTAAAACTTGATTCATCATTTGTTTTCCAAGACCTTTGTGGAAATAAGTTGGATGAATTGCAATTATGTCTAATTTTGCTTTTTTTAATTTTCTCTTTTCAAGCATAAATTTAATTTTATTCCACAAATTTAATTTACCATTTAAGTTTTTAATTATGATATTATAATTGGGATATACAACAACAATTCCGCATTCTTTTTTATTTATTTTATCCTCGAGAAAAAATGTTAATTTTTTATCAAATAACTGTTTGAGTCCTAAGCATTGTTCTAAAAACTCTCGGGGGTCATGTTTTCTAAATTGGAAGTGTTTTGTGGCAATGAATGCTTTATTTATGATTGCTGCCATTATTTTTGATTCTTTTTCTAATTGTTGGATTTTTAACATTCTAAATCCGAATCCTTCTTTTAGGGAGTCTTTAATTTTTTCAAAAGATAGTGTTTTAAGATTAATTTTATAGCAAAATAATTTTTTATATTCGATCAAGCCTGTTTGAGTTAGTAATTTTGAATAATATTTGTGATTAAAATTCATGAGCGGTGCCGAAATTTCTTCAAAATTTTTGATAAGAAGTCCGGTCTCATATGAAATGGTTCCATTAATTGGCCCTCTCATTTTTTTTATTTTATTTTGTTTCAAATATGTTTCTGCGGCTTTGATTAATTTTTTTGCAACCTCAATTGAGTTTATTGATTCAAAAAATCCAAAATATCCTACTTTTTCTTGTTTCAAATATTTTTTATCAATAAATGCTCCGATTCGTCCAACAATTTCTTCTGTAGAATCTTCTTTTGTTAATACTGCGAGAAATAGTTTTTTTGAAACATTTTTCCAAAGAATTCTATTTTTGTCAAAAAACTTTTTTTGTTCTGTTTTGATTGGTTTGGCCCAATATTTATTTTTGGAATATACTTTGTTTGGGAAGTCTATGAATGCATCTAAGAGTTCTAAATCAACCTCTTTTATTTGTATTTTGGCCATTTTGATTAGATTCAGATTAATTAAGTTTAATTAGTGTAATTGATTTTTAATTTTGCGAATTGGGTTTTAAGTGTGTGGATGAGTTATTATTCTTAATACATTATTGTGTTTATAAACTTAATAATATATATTCTTTTATATTTTTAAATAAATCAAAATATTTATAAAAGAATAACACTACCCAAAAGTAACAAAGCTTTATTTCCAATGGGGATTCGTATATTTATGGCAAGTTCAAATGATGCAGAATTAACAATTAGTGGCCATAGTGTTAGATTATATTTTAATTCTCTTACTGAAATATTAATTGGTTTAGACAAAAAAAAAGCAAGGGACAACAATTCGGGGTTATCTTCAGCAGAGCATTTCGCAGAAGCAATTCAACATTTTCATCTGTTAGATGGCATGCGAGACGAACCTGTTTTAGTTTCAATTGCCGAGTCTGCAGGGGTGGATATAACTTCTGATTCAAGTCTTATTGATTTTATTTCAACGCCAGATCGTAAAGTTCCTTATTTTCCTTTGCGTAAAACTATAATTGAAAATATATTAAAAGTTACTGACAATCCTGAAATTTTTAAGGAAATTACCTCTAGGGCGTTTAGGTATTCTCAAAAATTAGGAGTTGTTGCAAAGTATATGGGCAACCCAGAGGCAATTTTACATAGAACTCATACATTTGATGCTGAACTAAATACTTTGCTAGATATGCGCGAAATTGGTGCAGTTAAGGGGGGGTCTTTACAGTTTGGTAAATATGATATCGTCCCGCTTATTTTTGATGAGCAATTCACTCAGTCTGTTACTGCATCAGCACCTAGGAATGTTAGTTTTTATAATTCTCCTAGATTTGTTATGCGTTGTGTTCCAACACATTCACAATCAAGAGTTGAGGATACGGTGCTTGCAATGAATACTTTTTTTGGAGCTAATTTGTCTTTGGAATCAGAGGGGATAGAATTATTTATTGGGGATGGAAATGCGACTGAATATTTTGGAAAACGAGTTTCTTTACTTGAAATGCAACAATTAGTTGAAAAATCTAAAGGAGTTAGTTTGAGTGAATTGGAGGGAGTTCTAGCGCCTGTTGAAGGTGTGCACTATAGTCCGATTTCTAGAATGATGGCTGATAGGGATGATTTACCTAACACTGCAATTCTTTGTGAGCGAGATGTTTATGTTAATGAAAAAAGAATTTTTAGGGCAGGTCAATTTTATAATTCTGAAGCATGTTTTGATCACTTTTATTATCAAACTAGAGGGGGTATTTTTGTTGTTTTAGCGGGGCTTTCAAATATTGGGAGTGCTAAGAAGTTTCAACAGGCATTTGAAGATAATCAAACTTTTTTAAGAAAGCTTGCAAATGAACAGGCAATCGGAAATGTCAAATTATTGGATGAACAAGAGAGGCGTTTTAATGAAGAAAAAAAACGTCACGAAGCAGAAACTCGACAACTTAAAGCAGAAAAGAAAGCAGCTCTTGAAGCAAGAGAAAAAGAAAGTCTTCGTCGAGAATTAGAAGGTAGTCTTTCAGAGGTAAATCGACTTTATACTTATCAAAATCAATTAATGGGTTGGGCTCACGATATCAAAAATGATCAGGCAGCAGTTAGAATGGTTTGTTTGGCTCGTCTAAAACAAATTTATTTAATTGCTGAAGGGGAGGTTCCTTTTGAATTATCTCAAGATGATTTGAAAACTTCTAGTTCTCTTGAAGCAAAAATTGGGGATATTGTTGAGGGTTTTTCAGGAACTGAATATGTTGGTGAATTAGAATCCATACAAAAAGTTCTTTCTAGATCGGGATCGTCGTATACTTATGCTCAATTAATTATGGGTAAAAAAATTGAAGTTCCTAAAGAAAAAGTTAATTATGCTGAATTTTTAGATAGGGTAATTTCTGATGCGAGGGTTTTAAATTCATCTGAAGTTGATATTTCACTTACTGTTGGGCCTGATGTTGAAGTTGAAATTAGTCCCAGGGATTTAAAGGCAGCATACATTAATATTTTGGACAATGTTTTGGATGCGTCAATTGGGGGGTATGCGCGAATTGAAGTAAAACGAATGGGTGCTAAAGTTATGACTATTATTAATCAGTCGGGCGTGCTAGATCCAGTTATTGCACAAAAACTTACTAGGGGTGAGCGTGTTGGTTCAACTAAGGGCGATAGGGGGCATGGTGTTGGGACTGTCGCAAGTTATAACATTATTAAAGATGCGCATAAGGGTGCAATTATGTATGATAGTCTGGGCGAGAGTGGTGCGAGAATTAGAATACTATTTTGATTATTTTTTTATTTCTTATTAATTTGTGTTGATTTATTTTGTGGTGTTAAATGGGCTAGTTTAATTTAAGCTAGAGAATTTTTTAAATTTAGTTTAGATATTGAGAAAAAAGAGTAAAGAAAAAATTTTAAAAATTTTTAGATGAAACTTACCAGTTAGTTGGATCATTAGCAACTTTCGGTGCAGTCTTTTCTGATTGTAGTGCGTGATAAACATCAGAAACCATCTCACTATATGTTTTATTTTCGACATCTTTGTGCACTACTGAAATTGGTAATGCTTCATTCATCATCATAAAATCTGTTGGATCTTTCACTTGTCCTGATAAGCTTGTTAGGACGATTGCTCGATCAATCCAATCATATTTATCTCCAGTTTGTGCTTTCAATTCTGCTAACTCTCGAACAAAATCAATTCCTGAATAAGGTATTGGAGATCCATCTGCTGTTTTTAAACAATCATATTTTAAATCTACGAACATAACGATTTTACCATCATTTCCGTTTAGATTTGCTTGTTCTTCAAAACCAGCTAAATATTCTTGATTAACAACTAATCTTCCTTTATTTCCTGGTTGTTCGTATTTCATTATTTGAGCTGGATCAACCATTACTGGATTAATTCCTTGCAAACTTAAAGTCTGTTCTGCATTCGCTCTCATTTGTGGATCGTCTTCGATTAATAATACTTGTACTATTGATTCTAATGCCATTTTTTAATACCCTCCCTCAATTTCTTCTGAAATTTAAGATTTATTACTACTGGTTAATCAATAATTCTTTTTAAATATTGTTATATTGCAGAATATACCTAACTCTGT
>JABGYH010000006.1 GCA_018675335.1 Candidatus Woesearchaeota archaeon | reverse complement strand
TTTTTTTTTTTTTTTTTTTTTTTTTTTAGTTTGTTAAATTGAGAGTTATTTGAAATTCTATTCTAAAAATTTATAAATGACAGTAAATTTGATTTATTATTATGAATGTTGCAATAATTGTATCGACTCAAGATCAAGCTGGAATGAATATTAAAGAATGTTTGATTGAAACTGGCAGGTTTGAATCGTTGGATTTTAAGTTTCATAATCATTTAGTTTACGAATTCAAAACAGAGTTAAATGTAGTTAGATTTTTTACAACTGATAATGATTCTATTTCTTGTGAACATATTGATTCTGAAATAAAACAATCTGGTTTTGATGTGGATAAAATAATATTTGCAACAAAACATCAATCTGAAGCGGGAGTTCATAGTCTTTGTGTGCATGTTCCTGGAAATTGGGGGGGTGCTGCTGCGGGAGGAAGATCAAGATTTTTATGTAATTCTATGCCTAGAATGATGAAACAAGCTCTTTTAAAATTAAAAGAATTATCTGCAGAAACTGATTATGAAGTGATGCAAGAAGTAACGCATCATGGCCCTGAAATTAACACTCCTTGTTTATTTATTGAGATAGGATCATCTAATGATAGTTGGATTAACAAACTTGCTGGAAAAATTCTTGCAGATACTATTATTTATTTATTGGAAACAAATCCTCCTGAATTTGAATGTGTAATTGTTCTTGGTGGGGGGCATTATAGTCAACCTGCAGAAAAATTAGTATTTAGAACAGATTATGCTGTTGGCCATATTTGTCCAAAATATGCTTTAGATAAATTAGATTTGGAATTGTTGCGTAATGCTATTGAAAAAAGTGATTGTAAAACTGAAATGATTGTGATTGATTGGAAAGGTCTTGGTGAATTTAAACAAAAAGTAACTGATCTTTTAGAAGAAGTTGGACTTAAATTTGAAAGAATTAAGCGAATTGAAAAAAATTCTGAATAAATTTTATTGTATTCTTGTGATTTTATTGTTTTCTTAGTATTAGTTATTTGTTTATTGGTTGTTGAAATTATGTTTGAGTATTGTTAGTTCTTTTTTTTTTAAACTGTGATTATTTTTGGAAAGATTTAAATATAAATAAGTATTTTTATAAGTAAGTTATACTTTATTTAGTATTGTTTTAAATGTGTTTTAAGTAAGTACAAAAATAAGTATTTTTGGTTTGTTTGATTAAATTATTTTTTTGGTTGAGGAGAATGGTTAAATGATACAATTTAGGCGAAAAATTTACAAAAGAGGAAGTTCATTTGAGACAACAATACCTAAACCAATTCTATTTGCATTAGAATCTGATAAAAAATATGAAATAGTGTTTCAATTAGATGTAAAAACAAAAAAATGGTATATAGAACTCGAAGAAGCAATGTCAAAAAATGTAAAAAATGCAAATGGAAGTGAAATGTCAGATAAATTAAATAAATCTAAAAAAAAGAGGAAAACATAATAAAGATTATATACTGTAATTAATTATATTATTTATATTTTGATTATGTTGTTAGATAAATTTCGAATGGAATTAATCGCGTTGAAAAAGAGGGTGAATGATGATTGGACAAAAAGAGGGAGCGAACGCAGAACAAAGTCGTAGCAGTAAAACTGGATCAACTAAACAAGGAAAGATTATTAGTGTAATATCTGTAAAAGGGGGAGTTGGAAAAACCACTACTACTTTGAATCTTGGGGCAGCACTTAGTCAACATTTTGGACAAAATGTTTTAGTTGTTGATGCAAATTTTTCTGCGCCTAATTTAGGACTTCATGTAGGTATTGTTGACCCAGAATATACTCTTAATGAAGTTTTAGCAGATGAAGTTCCTGTTTCTCAAGCATTAGTTGCACATTCGTCAGGCATGCATATTTTAACTGCATCATTAAAAGATAAACGAATAAATCCGTATAAATTAAGAAATAGAATAATTGATTTGAAAAGTCAGTATGATTTTATTATAGTTGATTCTTCGCCTGCAATGAATGAAGAAACATTATCTGCGATAATGGCTGCTGATGAGATATTGGTTGTAACTTCTCCTGATTATCCAACTTTGAGTTGTACTATGAAAGCAATACAAATTGCAAAAGATAAAAAAACTCCCATTAGTGGATTAATCGTAAATAAACATCGAAGAAAAAACTTTGAATTAAATTTATCAGAAATTGAAAAATCAACTGAAGTTCCTATACTTGCAGTAATTCCTGATGATTTAAAAGTTTTGGAATCATTAGCTCATACAGCACCTGTTTCGACGGCATTACCTAATGCTAATTCTTCAGTTCAATACTTAAAATTGGCTGCAAGTTTAACTGGAAATCGATATGATGATCCAAGATTTAGAACTAAACTTATGAATTTATTTGGTGGAAAAGTTTCAAAAGCTGAAATAAATAGGACATTATATGCTCAAGAAATTAGAAAACAATTAAATGGTGAATAAAAAATGAAATTAACATTCCATGGTGGTGCGAGAGAAGTAGGGCGAAGTTGTGTAGAACTAGACACTGGTCGAACAAAAGTTTTATTTGATAGTGGAATCATGATTGAACCTGAAGGAACTGCATATCCGATAAACTTGAATAATCTTGATCAGATTGATGCAGTTTTTTTATCTCACGCACACGTAGATCATAGTGGGGCGTTACCTTATTTGGATCACAATGGACTTAATTGTCCAATTTTTTGCACTAAAGTTACAAAAAATATTTGTAGATTATTATTAACAGACTCATTTAAAGTAGGGAAATTATCATTTCAAGATTTAGGTTATGAAAAAAATGATATTTACAAAGCACTTGATTTTATGCGTCGAGTAAAATTAAGAGAAGAAGGAACTATTGGTGATTTGGATTTTACTTTTTATGATGCAGGGCATATTCCTGGAAGTACGTCTATTTTAGTTGAAACAAGTCATTCAAAATATAAAAAAATTTTTTATACGGGGGACATAAAAGCAAGTGAAACTTGTTTACTAAATCCTCCGAGTGTTGATGTTAAGAGGGATTTAAGTGATGTTGATGTATTAATAACTGAAACAACATATGGTAATAGAATTCATTCTCCTAGAAGAACTGAAGTTAATAGATTTTTGAAAGTAATATCTACTACTTTAGCTCGAGGAGGGAATGTATTAATTCCTGTTTTTGCAGTTGGACGTGCACAAGAAATTTTATTGATGCTTGCTGAAAATGTTTCTGATTATGATAAAATGGGAATAAACATATATTTAGATGGTATGGCTAAAAAAGCAACAGAAATAATGCTTGCGTGTCCTGAAACATTAAAAGATTCAAAAAAATTACAAAAAATGTTTAATAAAGCAATAAAAGTTGATGGTAAGATGAGAAAAAAAGTTCTTAGACGTCAATCAATAATTGTAACAACGTCAGGAATGCTTACTGGTGGTGCAATACTTTCTTATTTGAAAGAAACGTATAAAAATAATCGAGATTCAATACTTCTAACGGGTTATCAAGCAGAAGCTACTAATGGTAGATTACTGATGGAAGAAGGTTGCGTATATATTGATGGGCACAGAAAAAAAGTTAATTGTCAATTAGATAAATTTGATTTTTCAGCACATTCTGATCAAGCAGAAATAAAAGATTTGATAAGAAATATTAATCCAAAAAAACTTATCTTAATGCATGGTGATCCTGAGGCGTTAAATGAGATTTTAGAATGGGCTAAAGTAAAAGAATATGATGTTTGTGCTCCGAGCTTAGGTGAAACAATAGATTTAGGTGATTAAATAAAATTTTATTTAATTAATTTATTGAAGTATTTTGTTTATTTATTAAAATTATTCATTGAAAAAGAGGTTTAAAAAATGAAATCCAAAGTCAAAAAAAAATCTACCAAAGTAAAATCAAAAACTGCTACTAAACAAGCAAGTTCTAAACAAAAATCTTTGAAAAAACCTGTGAAGCCAAAAGGAAGAGCAAGAAAAACTGAGATTCGCGTAAGTGCTCCTGAAAATTCTAATCAGGAAAAAGCTAAAAAAAGTTTTGATCAATATTTTACTAGAAGTTTTGGCGAAGAAAGAATGCATATTATAATTTTTATGCTTTCATTATTTGCTCTATCATTAATTTTCTTTTCGCCAGCACTGATTGGTTATTTTATTTCATTATCTGCTGTGCTATTGATTGTTCATGGACTTCATTTTCATGGGCATAGGACGTATGATTGTGTGATGATAATTTCAGTATTATTTTTGCCATTAATAATAACTCTGTTAATATTTAATGATATTTGGAGTTGGGTGGTATTTGCATTATTTTTAGTGTCATTTATAACTTCAGTTTTAATATATTTTAAACATGATAAAAAATATGATTTAGTTGAGATATCGTGGAGAATGATATACTCGCATACCCTGGCATTAGCACTTGCGTTAATACTATTGTTTTTAATTGCATTAATTCCTTCAGCAAATTTTATGGGATTTATTAGTGTGATTGTTTGGTATTTATTGCCGGCAGTATTTTTGTATTTTTTCTTCAGTAAATATTATTATGTTTACTTTTTTGATCCAAAACATCCATTTAAAGATGCTACAAAAAGTTTATCACATTCAATTGTGTATACAGTTATTTTTGCAGTAGTACTTATTTCAGTTTATTCTTTTTTTGCAATACACTTTTCTAATTTACAAAATGACTTATATATTGAACAATTAGAACAAAATATTGATGGTTTAGAATCTTTAGAAGATGCACTTGATCAAGAAGCAAAAGAAG
Source organism: Candidatus Woesearchaeota archaeon (assembly GCA_018675335.1). NCBI lineage: Archaea > Nanobdellati > Candidatus Woesearchaeota > Candidatus Woesearchaeota archaeon. The sequence continues at coordinate 78,339 of JABGYH010000006.1, read as the reverse complement.
TAAAAGATTTAGTTGTGTATCAGGAATTATATCGAATGGAGGGCAACCTTAGAATTGATATGGAAAATGACTTACAACAATCTCTGGATCATGATGTAGGCTTTAAAGATATTGTGCAAGATAGATTCTTCAGACAAATTGGTGAACAACAATTACAATTAGTTAAATATTCTGTTAGGGGAGTACAATTAATGAATTTAAGGGAACAAATGGTTTTAAATTATAGATCAATTAAAAATACAGTGGATAATAATAAAACGTTTGATGATGGCAGCAGCACACTTGAAGAAAGATTGGTTTATTTACGTCAAAGAGTGGATGCTCGTTATGTGCCATATAAATTTGATTCTGAATTAGAACAATTACTTCTTAAGTTAGATGATCCAAAAACTAATTATTTAGATTTAAAATCAGATGCTGATGTTATTTTTCAGGGATCTTTTTTTAGACAGGCAGTTGGTTTACCAAGATTAATTAATTTTGAAGTTCCATTCAAAAAAGGACTTTACGAATTAATGTCACATTCTCAATTGTATAAAGAATCTGCAAGATTTATTTTTAAAGTTGCAGTATATGAAGTAGTTGAAGAAGAAGATGATAATTCAATAAACATGCTTTATGAAAGGAGAGATATTGGTGAATCGTTAATGAGTAGACTGGTTAGGTATTCTTTAATTAATGATTGGGTAAATCATTTGGAAGAAAAACAAGTAGAAAAATTAATTGTCTAATTTTTAAATTTTTCTTTTTATTATTATTTTTATTACTATTATTTTTTTTTAATATTTGTGCGTTTTTTTTATCGCGTTTTTTATTGATTTTAGTTATTTATTTTATTTATTGACTTTTTTTATTGATTTTATTTTTTAAAATTATCTGAGGAAATTAAAATGTCTCCGAAAACAAAATCCAAACAAAATTCAACGCCTAAAACTGATTGGTATAAATTACCTTTACAGGAAGTTTTTTTAAAATTGACTAGTTCTCCAAAAGGAATATCATCTAAAGATGCAACCAATAGGTTAGATGAATTTGGAACAAATGAACTTGAAGAAGGATCAAAAGAAAATTGGGTGCATATTTTATTATCTCAATTTAATTCACCTATTGTTTGGATACTCATTGGAGCAGTAATAATTTCATTGTTAGTTTCTGAAGTAGTGGATGCAGTTGTAATTGCAATAATTTTATTGTTAAATACTGTTTTAGGATTTGTACAAGAATTTAAAGCGGAAAAATCAATTGAAGCATTAAAAAAGATGTCTAGTTTAAGAGCGACAGTTTTTAGGGATGGCCATCATGTGAAAATTGATGCAAAAGAACTCGTTCCTGGAGACATATTAATTCTTGAAACAGGAGAAAAAGTGCCTGCAGATTGTAGATTAATAGAGGCAGTTGATTTGAATATTGAAGAAGCAGCACTTACTGGAGAATCAGTTCCTGTGACTAAAAAAATATTTGTAATTGATAAAGAAGTTACTATTGGTGATCGAAAAAATATGATTTTTTCTGGAACTGTAATTACTAATGGTCGTGGAAAAGCAATAGTTTGTGAAACTGGAATGCGAACTGAAATTGGACATATCGCACATTTAATTCAACATGCAGAAAAAAATCTTACACCTCTTCAGTTAAAATTACAAAAGCTTGGAAAAACACTCGGTATTTTAGTTGTGGTAATTGCAATAATCACATTCATTACTGGTTTTTTGAAAGGTGAAGGTGCAGTTGAAATGTTACTTGCAGCAATATCTCTTGCAGTAGCAGCAATACCTGAAGGATTACCTGCAGTAGTCACAATCGCTTTGGCATTAGGCGTTCAAAGAATGTTAAAACGAAACGCTTTAATGAGACATCTTCCAAGTGTAGAAACGCTAGGAGCCACAACTGTAATTTGTAGTGATAAGACAGGAACTTTGACACATAATCAAATGACTGTAAAAAAAATATTTTATGATGATCGCGAAATTTCTGTTTCGGGTGATGGATATCAGCCTGAAGGTGAATTTAGTATAGCTTCAGAAAAATTAAAACTTATTTTAAAAATAGGTGCACAAAATAATGATGCAAAATTAAATCGAGAAAAATGGGAATGTATGGGTGATCCCACAGAAGGTTGTTTATTAACCGCAGCGTTAAAAGCAGGACTTGATTATTCTGAATTAAATAAAAAATATCCTCGTGTTGATGAAGTAGGCTTTTCAAGTGAGCGAAAACGAATGACTACAGTTCATAAAACTGATAATGGCAAAGTAGTTTATGTCAAAGGAGCGGTTGATGTAATACTTGATAATTGTGAGTATATTTGGATTGGTGAAAAAAGACAAAGAATTACTCGAGAGATGAAAAAGAAATTACTTTTAAAAAATGATGAATTTTCTTCACAAGCATTAAGAGTTTTGGGATTTGCATTTAAAGAAATAACTGATAATACAAAAAAAGAAGATTATGAAAAAGATCTTGTTTTTGTTGGGATGCAATGTATGATTGATCCTCCAAGAAAAGAAGTAAAAGAATCTATTGCCAAATGTAGAACTGCGGGAATTAAAGTTGTGATGATTACTGGAGATTATTTGAAGACTGCAGTTGCAATTGGAAAAGCTTTAGGAATAGAAGGTAAAGCAATAATGGGTTCAGAATTAAATGATATGAGTTCTGAAGAATTATTAAAACAAGTAGATGAAATTTCAATATATGCTCGAGTTAATCCGGAACATAAATTACAGATTGTAGAAGCATTACAAAAGAAAGGACATATTGTTGCAATGACTGGGGATGGAGTAAATGATGCTCCCGCTCTTAAAAAAGCAGATATAGGAATTGCTATGGGCATAAGTGGGACTGATGTTGCAAAAGAAGCAAGTGAGATGATTCTTTTGGATGATAATTTTACATCGATTGTAAGTGCGGTTGAAGAAGGAAGAAATATATTTGATAATATTCGTAAATTTGTTGAATATTTATTATCTTGTAATCTTGGTGAAGTGTTAACAATATTTGTTGCAATATTATTAGGGCTTCCTTTACCATTAATTGCTCTTCAAATTTTATGGGTTAATTTAACAACTGATGGATTGCCTGCGTTAGCTTTAGGTGTTGATCCTCCAAGTCCAGATATTATGAAAAGAAAACCAAGAAAAGTTGAGTCAGGAATTATTGATAAACCTCGAGCAGTATTCATGGTTTTTGTGGGACTTATAATGATGGTTGGAACATTAGCATTGTTTACTTATTATAATTTTAAGTATGGGATGGATTATGCTAGAACTGTTGCTTTTTGTGCGCTTATGATGTTTCAGATGTGGAATGTATTTAACTCAAAAGCAGAAGAATCATCTTTGTTCAAGGTTGGAATCTTTTCAAATATGAAATTAATTTATGCTGTTGTAATATCAATTGTATTGCAACTAGTTGTAATTTATACTCCATTAAGTGCTTTATTTAAAACAGTAAGTTTAGGTGTTTTTGATTGGGTAATTATTGTGGGAGTTACTTCGAGCGTATTCATATTCGGCGAATTAATTAAATTTATTTGGAAATTAAGTGGCCGATCCGAAGTTTAATTTATTGAGTGTGGTGTGCAGTATATTATGCGTGTTATATTGTGAGTTATATGTGGTGAGTAATACATATTAATTTTTTTTTATGTTTTTTTCTCTTATATTTTTGTAGTATTATTGACTTTTTAAGCAAGAAAAGCTTATAAATTAGATGGCGTTTTTAAGACGTATGGATAAAGACTTACAGTATTATGCAGAATTAGTGGAAGAAATAGGAAAAGGAAGCTTATCTAAAGATAAAATCGCTAAATTAAAAATAAAACTTTGTCAAAAATATAAAAAGAAAAAAATACCTACTGATATTGAAGTTATACTTAACACTCCTCGTTCTAAATTAAATAAAATAAAAAAATTTATTCAATCAAAACCTACAAGAACAATAAGCGGAGTTGCAGTGGTTGCAGTGATGTCTAAACCGCATAAATGTCCCCATGGGAAGTGTTCTATTTGTCCGGGAGGTGTAGACTCAATTTTTGGAGATGTTCCTCAAAGTTATACTGGGCATGAACCTGCAACGATGAGGGGAGTTCGTGGTGGATTTAATTCATACATTCAAGTATTTAATCGATTAGAACAATATATTGTTCAAGGACATGTTCCTGACAAAGTTGAACTAATTGTGATGGGTGGAACATTTATATCTGTTTCAAAAAAATATCAAAAAGAATTTATTACTTCCTGCTTTCAAGCAATGAATGATTTTTCAAGTATGTTTTTTAGAGGGGGAGAATTAAAACTTGAAAAATTTAAAGAGTTTTTTGAACTTCCAGGAGATGTAGGGTCTTCTGATCGATTAAAGAAAATTCATTTTAAAATTAATAAATTGCAATTGGCTCGAACAGTTGAACTTAAAACCGAACAAAAAAGAAATGAAAAAACAAAAATAAGGTGTGTGGGACTCACTATTGAAACTAGACCTGATTATGGCACATTAGAGTATGGAAATCAAATGTTAGAATTGGGTGCAACAAGAGTTGAAATAGGGATACAATCAGTATATGATGATGTCTTAGAAAAAATGAATAGGGGACATAGTGTTTCTGATTCGATTAAATCAATACAAGAATTACGTGACTTAGGATTTAAATTAAATTTTCATTATATGATTGGACTTCCAGGGTCAAGCAGTATAAAAGATTTAAATGGATTTAAACAATTATTTGATTCAGAAGATTTTAAGCCTGATATGATAAAAATATATCCTTGTATGGTGATGCCAGGTACGAAACTTGAAAATTTAATGAAACAAAAAAAGTTTAAACCAATAAATACTGATCAAGCAATTGAATTAATAGGTGAATTTAAACGATACATTCCTGAGTATTGTCGAGTTATGAGAGTTCAAAGAGATATACCTCCTAACAGATCTGTTGGAGGAGTTGATAAATCTAATTTAAGACAATATGTTCATGAGTACTGTGCGAACAAAAAAATAAAATGTAAGTGTATTCGTTGCCGAGAAGTTGGACGTGCAAAACAAATTGATAAATTACAACTTGTTGTTAGAGAATATGTAGCTAACGGTGGTAAAGAATATTTTATTTCAATTGAAGATGTAACACATGATGTTATTTCTGGATTTTGTAGATTAAGAATTCCTCAAAAAAGTATGAGAAAAGAAATAACTCTTGATTCTGCGCTCATTCGAGAACTTCATGTTTATGGATCTGCTGTTGCAGTTGGTGATTCCACTAAAAAAGAATCACAACATAAAGGTCTTGGCAAGAAGCTTATGAATAAAGCAGAAGAGATTGCACTTAAAGAAGGCAGACATAAACTTGTGGTAATTTCGGGAATTGGTGTTCGTGAATACTATCGAAAAATAGGATATAAAAAAGAAGGACCTTATATGGTTAAAAAAATTGTGATTTAAATGAACTTTGAAATTTTAAATTTAATTGTAGTTGAAATCAAAAAGAAAAAACAATTATCAAAATTAGATGATTCTATTGTCCTTGAAAAAGTTAAGTTAGTAATTAATTCAGATAAAAAATTAATTCAGTTTATCGAATCTGCAAATATTGATAAAATTAGTAAATCTAAATTATTCAAACAAATTGTTAAGTTGGTTAGAAATGATTTAAATCGAATTTATGGTCAGTTTTTTGTTCCTGCATTTTTTAAGACAAATTTTTCAGAACAATTATTGTCTTTTGATTTCACTAACTCCTCCGTTAAAGATTTAATGAAATTACATTTATCAACAAAAGAACGAATTAAATTTTATGATTCTTTAATTTCTGAGTTAGTTGATTTTGTTTCTAAATCTGATATTAAATTATTGGATCTTGCGAGTGGATATAATCCATTATCTTCTATTTTTTATTTTGATTGTGGAGTTAAAAGTTTAGATTATTCTGCTTGTGAATTAAATAAAACTGATGTTTCAAATTTAAATGATTTTTTTGATGTATTTTCTTCAAAGAATAAAAAATTTAAAGGTCAGGCTCATGTTTTAGACATATCTGATTTTGATTCTGTGAGTCATAAATTATTTAAACAAAAGTATGATTTGGTACTAATCTGGAAAACATTTGATTTAATTGATAAAAAACAAGCAGAGCAAATAATTAATAATTTGAATTGTGCTAAATTAGTAATAAGTTTTTCAACAAAAACGCTAAAAAATCAAAATATGAAAGTTAAACGAAGGGGAGGCTTTCAAAGAATGTTTAATCGACTAGGATTCGAATACGTTGCTCGAGAATATGAAAATGAACTTTTTTATTTTTTGACTCGTAAAATGATTAAATTAAATGTAGAGTAAATAAAAATGGTAGAATTAGTAGAAAATCCAAACATTGCAAAACTTGAATGGAAACCAAAAATGATAGAACGGTATTCTAAATTAACTGATATAGAAGTTTTTAAAAAATATAGTTGTTCATATTTGCGAAAGTCATTAAGAGTTAATACTCTAAAAAAATCAGTTGCTGAAATTAAAGAGAGACTTGAAAAAAATTTTAAATTAGAACCAATTCCCTTTTGTAAAGAGGGTTTTTGGGTTTATGGGGAAAGAACTGATTTGGGAAATTTACTCGAACACACTTTAGGTTATGTTTATATTCAAGAAGCAGCGTCGATGATTCCTCCTGTAGTACTTGATCCAAAACCAGGCGAGTTAGTACTTGATATGTGTGCTGCACCAGGATCAAAAACTACCCAAATAGGATGTCAGATGAGAAATAAAGGATTCATAGTTGCAAATGAATTAACTTGGCAAAGAATTATGGCGTTAGGACTTAATGTTCAAAGATGTGGGCTTACAAATTATTCAATAACAAATATGAAAGGACAAAAAATTCCTAATTTAGAATTTGATAAAGTTTTAATTGATGCACCTTGTTCTGCATCAGGCACAATTAGAAAAAGTGCGTCACCTGTTATTACCTGGAATCCTAAAACAATACAAAAAATATCAAAAATTCAAAAAGAGTTAATGGAACATGGTTTTAATATTTTAAAACCAGGAGGAGTTTTAGTTTATAGTACGTGTACGCTTGAACCTGAAGAAAATGAGGAGGTCGTAGATTTTTTACTTAAAAAGTTTGACAATGCTCGCGTTGAAGAAATTGAGTTAGATATTAATCGATCTCCTGCAATTGTTGAATTTGAAGGTGCAGTTTACAGTGATGAAGTTAAAAAATGTTTAAGAATATGGCCTCAAGATAATGATACTGAAGGATTTTTTATTGCAAAAATTAGAAAAGAATAGAATAGTTTGAATATATTTGATTATAAAATGGATCTTAAAAAAATAAAAACAAATGATGGGTCAATAACTTTTCATAATTCTGAGTATGATGAAACATATCATAGTAATACTGGTGCAGAAGAAGAAGCGTTAAAAAAGTTTGTTGAACCATCAAAACTTGAGGGATTTTCTGAAGTTAAAATTCTTGACTTTTGTTTTGGTTTAGGTTATAATTCTGCATGTGCAATAGATTATTTTAAAGGTGCAAAAATTGAGATTGTTGGACTTGAAAATGATGAAAAAATTTTAAATGAAATTTTAAATGTTGAAAGTAATTTTAAGTGCTATTCATTTTTTAAAAAATTGGTAACTCTTTCTGATCGAGAACGAGTTGTTACATTTGAAAATTGCAAAATAAAATTAATTGTTGATGATGCTTGTAAAAGTATTATTGATTTAGAAAAAAATAGTTTTGATTTAGTATATTTTGATCCGTTTTCGCCAAAAAAATGTCCCGAACTTTGGACTGAAGAAGTTTTTTCTCAAGTGTATCGCGTATTAAAAAAAGGCGGACGATTAATGACTTATAGTTGCGCTAGTGCTGTTCGCAAAGGATTAAAAACTGTTGGTTTTGAAGTAATTGATGGTCCTTGCGTTGGTAGAAGAAGTCCTAGTACTATTGCTATAAAGAAATAAAAAATAATTTTTTAGTATTGTTTTCTTTATGCCTGGTTCTTTATTTGTAGTTGTTATATTTTGTTAGTCATCGGGGTATTTAGGTCCGCAGTATTCTTCTCCTGAGCTATACCAATTTCCCTCTGAGTAAATATGTGCTCCTTGTTTAAACACAGTTCTGTTGGGCGTTCTTCTATCGTCGTCAGGATAACTAGGTCCTGTGTATGTTATTGCTTCAAATGGTTCTGCATCTGGAACTCTTCGGTCATCATCTGGATAACGTGTGCTTCCTCTTGAGGTGACAGTTTCTTCTACTTTTTTTTCTAGGTTTTTTGCCATTTTTTTGCCCTCCAAACAAGTTAGAGGTATGGTTTAGGGGGTTATATGATTAATTGGAGAATTTTTTACTTTTTTAGTGATTATTTTGAATATTTTGCTTAAATGAGTTATTTTTTTTAGATTTTGGCTATTTTAATTTGTTTAATGCAGGGGAGAAGGTTTTTAAATAATTAATTTATTTGATTTGATAATTAATAAAATTGCCCCTGTAGTCTAGCCTGGATAGGACGCGAGATTGCGGCAATATGAATTAAATGTTTGTTTGATTTATTTTGTAAACATCTTGTAACCCGGGTTCGAAAATATAATAACTAGAATTGGTTGTTTGTCGATTTTCCCGGCAGGGGCATTTATTTTTTGTTAGAGTTTAGTTAATTTAGAAAAATTTAAAAAAAATAAAAAATTATTTAATATTTTAAAAAATTAAATAAATTTAAAATTTAAATATCTCTACTACTCGCTTCGATTTTTGCAACTTCTGCTTCTGTAATTTCAACTAATCCATTTCGAGTTACTAATGTTGGTTCAAAATGAATTGATTCTTGAAGGGGGATTAAGCCAGTTCTAGTTACTAAGGTTGGTCCAAAACTAATTTCTTGTGAATTTTTATATTCAGGACCTTTTGCTTGATATGTTGCAGTTGGGTTTTTTGGTGCATGCGCCATTGCAGTTCTTTCTTGTGTTAAATAAGCTGTAGCGGCTAATGCAATTGCTGCTGCAGGTAATGCTATATATTTTGTAAATGGATTCATTTTCTTCGCCCTCCATGAAATCTTAGACTTTTTGATGATTTATTATTTTTTTCTCGTCTAGATTCAGGTTAAATTTATTTTTTTTATTTTTGTTTTCTCTTTGGAAGCTCACTGTGGAAAAAAGAGGTGATATATAAAATGCATAGTTTTTGACATTATATTTTTTAGATATTTTTTGAAAATTTATAGGATTAGTATTATAATTATATTATTAAATTGAATTTTTTTTAAAGACTAAGTTAGATGGGGTGATTTAGCTAATTGTTATTTGAATATTTTTCGGTTTGTTTAATATTTTTTCTGGATTTTTCTACTGAAACTATTTTAAGACGTATGACTACTAAACATATGTCTCTTTTTGTCGCGGGGGAAGAGTTAATACAAATTTAATAAGTGAAAATTAAAAAATTAAAATTTGTTTGAGGTGAAAAAAATGTTTGATGTGTTGCTAACCAAACTAATAAAAAAATTTGTTACTCTAATTCTATTTTTCTTTATTGCCTCTTCTCTTACCCCTATCGCCTTTGCCGCGTTAGATTACATTGTTATTAGTGAAGTATACTACAACCCGATAAGTTCAGAGACTGGCGGCGAGGCAATAGAATTATTTAATCCAACCAACGAAGTTGTGAATTTGTCAGGATATGTTATTAAAACAGAAAGTTCAAATGAAGATTTAGTATTTGATAATTCAGATGTGGATTTGTTATTGTTGCCAAATCAATTTTTACTTTTAACTGATTTAGGCTGGGATGAAAATAAAGATAATATTTCCTGGTCAACTTCTAATTATGAAGAATCATTTACTCTTTCTAACTCTGATGCAGGGGTTGCTCTAGTTTTAGATGGGATAATTATTGATTCTGTTGGTTGGGGTCTTGAAACTGAAATTGGTGAAGGGCTTTTTGAGGGGAATTCTTCCATTGGTGTTTCGGAGGGATTTAGTTTACAAAGAACTAGTTTATTTAATGATTCAAATAATAATTCTGCAGACTTTTTTGGTAGTTATCCGAATTTGTTAAACTCTAGTTTCTTTTTTAATCAATCTAACTCAACTAATCTAACTGAACCCATAATTCCTTCAAATTCTTCAAATTCTTCATTATATAATTCTAGTGTTGAAATTGAAATTGAATTGGAAATATTAAATTCAGAACCAATATTGTCTAATTTAATTTTGTTTGATTATGAAGAATTAATTGAAAATGCTGAAATACTTCTTAATCCAGGGGGAGAAAAAGTAATAGGTTTGAATTTAACCGTTACTGATTTGAATGGTTTTTTGGATGTGGACTCGTGTTTTGTTGAAAATGAGAAATTAAATATTTATTCTGAATTGATTTTTTTAGAAGAGTTGAATTCTTCTTCATTTGTTGCTGGCGGAGAATTTAATTTGGACTATTACTTGTCGGAAGGAACATATAATTTGAGCATTTTTTGTGAAGATAATTATTCAGTTAATTATGTTAATTATTCAATTGAAATATTATCTTTGTCTGCATTAAGTTTGGATGTTAATTATTTATTATTTGAACAAGCAATACTTGGAACCTATGTTGAAATACTTGGAGACTCAAATTTTGAAACTAATAATCCCACCATTCAAAATATAGGCAATACTAATTTAAGTGTTGGTTTGATTGGAACTAATTTAACAATTAATTCAGGTAGTGAATCAGATGGTGGTTCGGATGGTGGTTCTGATATTGATTCTGATTTGGATGGTGATGGAAGTATTATAACTGAAATTTCTTCAAAAAATTTAGAATTCGTGCTTGGAAATGATTTTAATTTAGGTATTGATGGAACGCTTGATTCTTTTGTTGTTTCTTCAAAAATTTTAGAGTGTGGGCTCAATCAATTTATACCATTGAGTTTTAGATTATTTGTGCCAAGTCAAGCAATGAGTGGGACATATCAAGGAACTGCATTGGTGGTAGGAGTTTCAGAATGAATTTGTTGGGTTATAAAATTTTAAAATTTTTTAATTTTTTATTTATTTTTTGGTTGGCTTTTTTTGTTTTAATTTTATTAAATAGTAGTTTTGTTTTTGCGATGAGTATTGGCGTAAGTCCAAATAAATTATTTTTTGAAGAAAGTGTAATTAATAGAACTTATGGTCGAGAAATAGTCTTGATTAATTCTAATGAGTTTGAATTAAGTTATGAAATACTTGTTACTGGTTTTGATTGTTATGATTTTTTTCCACGAAAAGGAATTATTGAAGCAAATAGTACTCAAAAAGTTTTGATAACTTGCACAATTCCAACAGATTTGAAATTTGGATTATATGAAAGTGTTTTAATTATTAAACCTAGTTCTACCCAACAATTGGTTGGTTTAATTCCAAGTTTAGGAGTTAAAGTAAAAATTGTTGTGAGTGAGGGAGTTCAAATTGCAAGTGATAATGTTTTTGAGGGCATTACTGTTGGCGATGCGGATGTTAAGGGTAATAATTTCAGTTTAATTAACACTAGTTTTTTAGTATCAGAAGAAGTTTTTGATAATTTGTTGATGGTTGAATCTGATTTAGATGCAGAAAATTTATCTGTTTATTTTGATTCGGATAATCTTTCAAATAAATTTGGAGCTAGTTTTAATTTAGGAGTTATTGAATATTTGTTTATTTTTGGAATTATTGTGTTATTAATTTTAATTGTGATTAGTTTCCTGCTATTTTTTAAAAAAGGATTTTTGGGTGTTGAGTTGGTTAGAAAAAAAACTAGAATACGATTAAATAAAAAGTAAAAAAATTTAGTATTGTATATGTGTATGCATATATTAATGTCTTGGTCTGTTTCTGCGTTCTTTAGATAATAAAGTTTTAAGTTTATCAATTTCTGACATTAATCTAAGCTTTTCTTGATCAGTTTTGACAATTTCTTTTGTGTAATTAGTTAAATTAAAATCAGTTTCACTAATTTTTTTTGAAATATTTGTAAACTTAGTAATATCTGAGTTAACTGAATTAATTTGTGATAAGACTTTTTGTAATTCTTCTTTTGCATCTTGATAATTTTTTATTTCGACGTCAATTTTTTGCGTTCTTTCTTGTAAATCTGATCTAAATGTTTGAGTTAATTCTTGAACTAAATTTGTTTTGATTTGTCCCTTGATGAGTTTAAGATCATATAACTCTTTTTTCATATTTTCATTAGTTTCATTTATTTGTGTTAGGGACTGTTTCATTTCATCATTAGTTGTTTTATGCTCATCTTTTAATTCTGTAATTTCTGATTTTAATTTTTGTATTTCATTAATCAAATCAGTAGTTGATTTAGAATGAGACTCAACCGTATTTGTATGTTCTTCTACTTTTTTTGTTATTTCATCAAGTTTTTTTTCAACTTCGAATACACCTTTTATTTTATTTATCATCTCAACACCTCATTTTTAAGTTTGTTTAAAATCTTTTAGCAGGATATCATTATTTTTTTTATTATATTTATTATTCGTTTTTACCATATTTTTTTTATATTTTTGTTTTTATTATTTTAATTATTGTGTTTATTTTATTAAGAATTATATTTTTTTATCCTCTACTTCGCTGAGAGTGAAATAATTCTTCAATGTCTTCTATTGAACTTATTTCATTTGCTCCTCTTTCATCTCGAAGTCTTGTAAATCTTGGAAATCGCAATGCAAATCCAGAATTATAATTAATACTCTTTTGGATTTCTTCATAATTTACTTCGATTATCACAACTGGTTTTATTTTAACATCTCTTCCTTTCTCTTGAATGATGTGAGGTTTTAGAAGTTCAGTTATTTCATTAAAACTTATTCCTTCTTCTTTTAATTCTTTAATTCCAGTTCCAACTTTACCCATTTCTAAAAAGTCTCCAGTATCAGGATCAATGCATGCAAGAGTAAAACTTGTAAGCCAGCCACTACGTTTTCCAGTTCCCCACTCGGCACCCACAATTACTAAATCAAGACTTTCCATTACTGGTTTTACTTTAACTCCAAAACCAACTCTACTACCTGGTTTGTATATTCCATCTAAATTTTTGAACATTACTCCTTCTTGACCTTGTTTTAGCGCACTATCATAAAACTCTTGAGCAACTTGATTATTATCAGTTATGATCTTTTTTGAAAGAACAATTTTTTTAGGTATTTGGTTAGTTATTTTTTCAAGAATTTCTCTACGTTTAGTAAAATGTTCTTTAGTTAAGTTAGCTCCGTCATAGCTTATGATATCGAAAATGTTTAGTTCTATTGGAAACTCTTTTGCCATTTTTTGAATGTCATATTTTCTTTTAATTCTTTGAGACACTTTTTGAAATGGTAAATATTCTATTTTTTCTGGATTTTGAGTTGAAATATCTGAATTAAAACCAACTGCTTCACAATCAATAATAAATTGATCTGCAGTAATATTTTCTTTTACATATTCTTTAACTTCAGGAAATTGAGGAGTTACATCTTCAAGTCTTCTTGTAAAAATTGTGATTTTACTCTCAGTTGTATCTGACGAAAGTGATTTATGAATTTGCATTCTGAATCCATCATACTTAAATTCAATTGCTGCAGGTCTTCCAACACGTTCAAATGCATCTTCAATATCTTTAGCTTTTTGATATAACATTACTTTAATTGGATTTTTTGGTATTAACTGAATATTTTTTAATCCCTCGATTCCTTGTTCTTTTGCAATCTTTGCAACCTTACTAAAATCATTAGTAATATCAAATGCTTCTTGGACTGCGCCCACATATTTGTTATATTCTTCTCGATTATCAGGAGTAATTGCTTTTGTTTCTGGATCATAATTTGCTTTAATTTCGTTTTCAAAATAAGTCCAAGTAATTGCATCGCGTAGTACTCCTTCACCAATTCCCACTCTAAGATCTTCTAAAACATTTCTAACTATGAATGTTGCTTCTTTTGGACTTGCACTTGTAAGAAGTTCAGAAATTAAACCAATTTTTCTATCAACAGAACCTGAACCTTCAAGAGTTGGAAGTTTTCTTAAGTTATCAAAAACTTTTTTTACTGTATTTTTTTGTTGGAAAAGCGTAACTTGTTTTTTGTGTTCTACTAATTCTGCGGCAGTCTTTCCTAAATCTCCAAGTATTCTCCATTGATTTTCAATTTCGTTACTTGGAATTCCTGTGCTTTTGTTAATTGATTTGATAACTAATTTTGTTGATATTCCTAATTTTCGTTCATCCCAGGGAGGAAAAATTTTCCCTTGAATAAGTAACAGAATCATTGCAAGTTCGTCAATATTTGTGTGTTTTAATAGTTTTGAGACTAGAAAAGTTTTCTCTAATCTTTTGCTAGTTTGTTCTACTTTTTCATAAAGATTTGCAAGCTCTGAATAATCCATAATAAAAAGTGATAAATCAGAGTTATTTAAATATCTTTTTAGATATTAATTTGGTTGATATTAATCTAGTTGATGAAATTGGCAATTTAAATTAGTTGTAAATTAAATTAGTTGTAAATGTTGGAGGAGGGGTTAGTTTATTTACAATTTTTACAATTGAGTAATATTTTCTATAATCTTTTTAAAAACATTTATAAACAAAATAATCCTGATTTAATATAATGGAAACATTTGAAGCAATAGAAAAGAGACGTACTTGTAGAAAATATCTTAATTCTCCAATTGAATGGGAAAAAGTTGGTAATATTTTATTGGCAGGTTCTATGGCTCCGTCTGCAGGAAATTTGCAAGATTGGAAATTTATTGTAGTTACTAATAAACAAAAAAGAAGAGCGGTTGCTGAAGCTTGCATGAAACAATTTTGGATGGAAGAAGCACCAGTTCATATTATTATTTGTGCGGAACCTAAAAAATCAGAAAGATTTTATGGTATACGTGGAGAAAAATTATATTCAATACAAAATATTGCGGCAGCATCAGAAAATATGATTGTTGCAGCAACTGATCAAGGACTTTCAACTGCATGGGTTGGGGCTTTTGATGAAGATAAAATAACCAAACTTTTGAATATTCCCAAATATGCACGACCTCAAGTTATTCTAACAATAGGATATTCGGGTGAAGGAGTACACGCAAAAAAACCAGGTAAATATCGTTTAGTTGATATGGTATTTTTAGATGGTTGGGGAGGTAAAATTTCTAATGTTGATTTAGTTTTACAAGAATGGAGCGAAGTTGTTAGAAAACAAATTATAACTGCTAAAGAAGTATTAGAAGAAGAAGGAAAGTCACTCGGATCTGAACTATTCAAAAAGAGTAAGCAAAAATTCAAAGAACTTAAAGAGAAAGCAAAAGCCAAAACTGAATCTGTGGATGTTGATTCTTTAGAATCTGAGTCTATGAGTTCAGATGGGGCTAAGCCTAAAAGGTAAAATTAGTGCGATAAAAGCATAAATACTCATATTCTATAGATAATGAGTTGTTTCAAGTTAGTATGTTTTTGTATCATTAAATATTGAGTTTTGTTTTTAAAACAATACAAACTTTTAAAAACATAGAAGTCTAGTATTTTGGTTATTCAACTGAATTTGATTTATTAATAAAAAATAATTAAATATCAGATATTATTTGAAAAATAGAGGTTAATTTAAAAATGCCAACACAAAAAGAGGATCCAAAAGAATGTCCCTTTTGCGGTATTGATGTTTCAGATGTGGATGCGTACTGTGCTGAATGTGGTACTGATCTTAAAGAAAGCGATGAATACAATTATTAAACTATCAAGCAATATTTATTTTAGTTTATTTATTTTGTTTTCAAGTTATTTCTAATTATTATATTTGTATTGATGCAAATTTGTTTGATTAACAAAGTTGATTAATTGTATTACTGATGATGTTAGCATCTAATCTAGTGTAAACTAATAAATTTTAGATAAGTGAGTTTTTTTTTAGAATTAAGTTATTATAATAAAAAAATAAGAAATAATGAAAAAATTTTAATTTAAAAAATTTTTAATTAGCATAAATATTTGCTAATTATTTTTTCTTAGCTTTAGCATCTTCGTCAGGTAAATTTTCCTTAATTATAGGGTCAGGAATTAATGATTCTTTCATTTTAGCTTCAATTTCCTTATTAGATTTACCTTTCATAGTTGCTAAAATATTTTTAGCTTTAAGTGTATATTCAGCACGCTTGTTTTTAATGTCGTCTTGAAGTTGTTTTTGTTCTTCTTCGTACTCTTTTTGTTCTTCAACACTTAAATCAGTTTTTTCTTCTTTGATTTCTTTATCAAATTTTCCACTATTAACTAATTCAATTGCTTCTTGAGCTCTAACTCCTTCAACATAAACTCCCATACTACGACAAGTACCAAGAATTTCTTTCATTTTTTCTTTAAGATCTTTTCCAAGAAGTGCATCTTCTTTCATTTTAGCAATTTTAATGACCTGTTCAATTCTAAGATCTGCAACTTGCTCAACTTTAGGATTGGATGCTGCTTTTTTAATTCCACATTCTTGTTTAACAAGTGCGGACGCTGGAGGAGTACCAATTGTGATTGTGTACTCTTTAGTATCTTTATCAATATTAACTTTTACTGGAACTTGCATTCCTTTAAAGCTAGCTGTCTTTTTGTTAATGTCTGCAACAACTTGCCCAATATTAACACCCATAGGTCCCAAAGCTGGTCCTAGTGGAGGAGCAGCTGTAGCTTTACCACCTTCAATTAAAATTTCTACAGTCTCTTTAGCCATTTTCTATCCTCATTATTTATGATCTATATTTTATTCATCTGACTCTCTTCTGATAACTTTAATTGCATCAGTTTTAAGAGTAATTGGAATTGGAACTGCTGCTTCAATAAGTTCTACTACTACTTCTTCTTTAGACTCATCAATTCTTGTAATTTTTGCAGTTTCACGTTTGAACGGTCCTGAGATAATTTCAACAATATCATGTTTTTTGATATTTAGATCTCTTTTAACTTGTTCAAGCATGTGTTCAATTTCAGCATAATTAATTTCTTTTGGTAATATTCCTCTAGCATATGGAATGTTATGTGCTGCTTGTTCCGCATCAGTTTTGCTTCTAGCTTCTACAAAGACATATCCTCTCATACCGTGAGGTCTTATAATTGAGTAAACTTCTAATTTTTTCTTACTGCAGTTAGCAGAAACGAAGTCCATTACTTGATCTTCACGATTTGCAGTAGTTCTTAAAGCGAAAATTAGTGTTTGCATTTCAGTATCAGACATTTTGTACCCCTTAAAACAATAATTGTTTAACTATAACAATGATAAACCCAATAAGGCCAATAAGAATCATTCCAAGACCAGAAACCTTTACGATGGTTTTAAATTCCTCTTTACCTGGTTTTTTAGTGATTTTAAGCACTCTACGATTCTCTTTTAAAAATTCTTTGATTTTTGGACCCCAATCCTTAATTGCCATAGTAAACCTCAATGATAAATTGTTTAAAGTATTATATTTATCTTTATTATTATATTATGATGATTAACTGATTTTTTTATAAGGGTTTTTATTTTTTTCCCTTTTTAAACCTTTTTTTCAGATATTTTGATCTAGTTTTTAAATGTTTGGGCCAGAAAAAAGGATTTGTAGCCTATTTTATCAAATTAAGATCAAAAAGAGCAAATTTTGATTAATTGGTGTTTAAATGTTTGAAATTCAGAGTTAATAACTAAAATTTAGATTTATTAATTAAATAAGATAATAAATAAAAAAAATTAATGAATTATTAGATTTTTGTTTGAATTCTGAGTGTGGTTTGTTTTGGTTTAATCCACAAATTCAATTCCTAATTCATTTTCAATTTCTTTACGCTTTTTAGATGAAATACTTCTACCAGGTCCAAAAATTTGATTTGACTTAACTCCTGTAATAATAAGCATTGCTCTTACAATATCTTTTAAGTCGTCATAAATTTGAGCTCCCCAAATAATCTTAGCATTTTCATCAAGTTTTTCAGAAATTTCTTCAACAATCTTTCTTGCTTCATCAAGAGTCATGTCAGGTCCGCCTTGGATGTTAATCAAAGCACCATTAGCGCCACCAATATCAACATCTAGTAGTGGATTAGTAATTGCTTTTTGAACAGCTTCTACTGCTCTATTTTCAGTATCAGATTCTCCAACACCAATTAATGCAACTCCTCCATTACCCATGATTGCTCGAATGTCTGCGAAGTCTAAGTTAACAAGACCCGTTCGTGTAACAAGTTCTGCAATTCCTTTAACTGCGTTTGTCAGAATTTCATCTGCAACTTTAAATGCTGTTTTTAAAGGCAGGTCTGGAGCTAACTCAATTAATTTGTCGTTAGGAATAACAATTAATGTATCCACAATGTTTTCAAGTTTTTCTAAACCAATAACTGCGTTTTCATATCTTCGTTGCCCTTCCATTGAGAATGGCATTGTGACAATTGCAACAGTTAAGATTCCTAATTTTTTTGCAATTTCTGCAATAACGGGAGCTGAACCTGTACCAGTTCCTCCTCCAAGACCGCAAGTTACAAAAACCATATCTGAACCAGAAACTAATTTTTTGATTTCAGATTCATTTTCTTTGGCTGCTTCTTCACCCAGTTTTGGTTGAGATCCTGCACCCAGTCCTGCAGTAACTTCTTTTCCTACAAGAAGTTTTTTATCTGCTGTAGTATAAAGTAGATCTTGAGCATCTGTGTTAATCGCAATTGTTTCGGCACCATGAATACCAACTTCACTCATACGATTAATCGTGTTGTTTCCACCGCCACCGCATCCAATTACTTTGATACGTGCAGGTTGTTTTTTTATAAATTCCTCTAACTCATCATCAACACTATTTTTGATTGAGGATTCTTTTCTAATTTGAGAATTTTCAGGATTCCTTTGCGTTACTTCACGAATAAAACTATCCACTTACCCCACCCCCTTTAGGAAGTTAATATACATTGCCTCTTTTTCATTCAAAAATGATTTTCTTGAAGTTTATAAAATTTGTTAAATTGCTTTTTATACTAGAAAAAAGCATTTAAAAAATATATAAATGAAATATTATTTTAAAAAATTTTAATTAAATAATTTATTTTTATTTAGATTCTGTTACTTTATTAATTTTAAACTCAATTTCTTTAATTTCTGGAATTAATTCAATAATTTTATTTTTTTGTTCAGTTAAAAATTCTTGTGGAATTTCTTTTGTAAGCGTTATTTCTGCTTTTGAATCTGTAATTGAAACTTGAATTTGGTTCTCTTTAGCGCTTAAAATTAAAGCTAAGTAACCTTTAACTTTTTCTTTTGGATCTGTAATTTTTTTTAGAATTTTATATTTGTAAAATACTTCCTTCCCTGATAAGGGATGATTAAAATCTACGACAACTCTGCCACCACTAACACTTCTAATAGTTGCCATCATGCCATCAATGTTCAATTGCAGTCCGGGCATAGGATTTATTTGTTGAGACTTAAATTTACTCGCGGGCATGAGTTTAAGAAGTTTAGAGTCTTTTTTACCAAATGCATTTTCTGCTTTAATTGTAATTTGTGATTCTTGATTTTCATCTGCGCCATCTAAAACTTCATCTAATCCAGGAATTACTTGTTTTTGACCAATACAAATTTTAACTGGGCCATAAATCATTTTAGGATTATAAGTTCCAGCATTCTTTGATTCTTCTTCACTAGTACTGTCAAAAACTAAACCACCTTCTTTGATGCTTCCAGTATATTCAATCTCCACGAAATCTCCTTTTTTCACTTTTTCACTCATATTGAATCCCTCATAAACTTAATTAAATAGTATTTAGTAATAAGAATATTATTGTAATTAAATTTATGGTATCTTATAAACGTTTTGGAAAGAAATTATGATCAGTTTAGAAATAAAAATATTTTCGTTTAATTGAGTGGTCAATAACCTTTAAATAAAGTTCTGAGTTAAATTTTTTTATGGATCCATTTGATGCGTTTACGCCAGGAGTTTTTAGACATAGTCGTTCTCGAAAATATTATCATGGAGTTCAGGTTGTTTTAAATCCTGACTTGAGAATTGCCAATTTAGATGGGGGTTATTCTCGTTATGCGCATATGGGACCTATTTCTGCATTATTATATGGGAGGTCAGATTTAATTCTTTGGCAAAGAAAAAAAGAGCTTAATGGTATTAGCGGTGATGAATTTAAATCTAATTTGAAAGGCTTTTTAGGAGAGCGGGTTTTATCAATTATGATGCAATATGCATTAGGTGAAGTTGTTAATGTGCAACAACAATTAGGTGCTGAATCTGCTGAAATTAAAAAAGGAGTAATTTCTGAATTAAAAAAAGGAAGAGGAAGAGGTTATGTTTGTAGGTCTAATGGTCAATTTATTTTAAAACATAATGGTCCAACATCATTTGTTATTTTGAGAAGTAATGGTTCTAGTCCTGCAGAATTTTATTTGCAAGAATCATATAGTGTTCAAACAACAGAACTTGATGGGCTTGCATATCTCCATGTTGAAAATCAAAAGTATTTATTAATTGGGGAGGCATCTGCAAAAGCTCGTTTTAGAATTAATGCGTGGGATAATGAGCATTCTACTGGGACTGCAATTGAAAGAGTTTTTCGTCCATTACAAGAATTATTTCCTCAACATAAACTGGTTTATTTTGTTTTAGCATATCCTCAAACGTTATTTGATTTTAGACATAAACCTCCTATGATAAAACCCAAACCTTTAGAAATTTTTTCGCAATTAGAAGACGTGGGAGTTCAAACTGTTTTTGCACCCATTCCTCAAACAAGTCCATCTCTTGATGAGTTAGCTGATACTATAATTAAACGAGAATTGGGTCAAGTTAAATCGAGGGATAGTCAAGTTAAATCAAGGTCTAGAAAACGCAGGAGATGAGTATTGCAGTTCGTAATTATTTATTGTTGTTCATACTTATAGTTATTGTTGGTTGTAATTATTTTTGTTGTTTAATAAAATTTAATATTTTTTCAACAACTTGTTCTGGGGATATTTTTGTTGTGTCAATTACCAAATCATAGTTTGATTTAGTGTAATAGTCGATATTATAAAATTCTTTAAATCTTTTAACTTCTGATTCTTTTCTTTTTTTTATGTTTTCTAATGTTTCGTTAATGCTGGTATTATATTTTTTTTCATTGCGATTTGCTTCAAAAATTCTTCTAGCAGCTTCGTTATCGGTAACATCTAAGAAAATTTTTATTGAATGGGGGATGAAAAACCAACCGATGCGCGCATCAATAATGAAATTATCTTCTGTTTTTCCCAAATTTATTTGTCTATCATCAAGTTCTTTGTCAATAGTTTTATCAGTTTCTGCTTGTTGATTTAAACCTAAAATTGTTAGATTTCTTTTTGTTGCAATTTCTCGCATGAAGTCTCCAGTAGAATAATGATTGAGATTAAGTTTTTTTGCAATGAGTTTTGCAACTGTGGATTTTCCAGATCCTAGTGCTCCGGTTATTGTTATAATCATAATATTTGAAAGAAATGTTTTAATTTATAAATGTTGGTTGTTTTTTTTAGGTGTATATTATTTTGTACACTAGTTTTGATATCCTTCGATTAATTAGTTTGATTTATGATTATTTAGGCAAAAACTTAATAAATACTCTAGAATTAGTTTAGTTTATTAGATTGATATTATAATTTATTAATAATTGATTCAAATTTGTTTAATTTAAAAAAGAGGTAAATAAGATGGATCCATCAGGAATTTTTGGTGCAATGTTTGAGCCGTTAACAAGAACTATAGGACTTTTTACTAAAGTACTAAGTGGGTTAATTGGGGGAATCTTTGGAGTATACTTAATTTTGTTATATTTAAGATTTAAAGAATATAAACAACTTACTCAATTACTTGTGGAAATTAAACATGAATTAAAACAAGTAAATGATAAAATGCAATCTCCTAATCATCAAATTCATTCAACACATCCTGCGCACCAAACACATTCTGCTGCGCACGTACCAAAACATACAAAGAAAAAACAATAATTTAAAAATTTAATTTTATTTTAATTAAGACTAGTGATTCAAATGGACTTATTCAAACAAGAGATACAGAAAATATTGAAACAAAATGAGATTTGCGTAGAATTAAGTTTAATAGAAATACCTCCTGATACTAAACTGGGTGATTATGCAGTTCCATGTTTTTCTTTGGCTGCAAAATTTAAAAAAGCACCACAAGCTATTTCAGAAGAATTAGTTAAAAAAATTAATCTTGAAAAAAATGAATTATTATCTAGTGTGAAAAATGTCGGGCCATATTTAAATTTCTTCGTTAATAAAACTCAACTTATAAATTCATTAATTAAAAAAATACAGGATCAAAAAGAAAATTTTGGTACTGGAAATTTATCAAGTAAAATTTTAGTTGAGAGTCCTGGACCAAATACCAATAAACCTCTACATTTGGGACATTTAAGAAATGTATTCTTGGGTGCGAGTATTATTAATATTTTAAAAAAATCAGGAAATTCTGTTACTCACGTAGATATTGTTAATGATCGTGGAATTCATATTTGTAAATCTATGCTTGCATATCAAAAATTTGGGAACAATCAAGAACCAGATGTTAAAACAGATCATTTTGTTGGGAAATATTATGTTTTGTATTCCCAAAAATTAAAAGAAATGCCTGAACTTGAAGAGGAAGCAAGAGAAATGCTAAGAAAATGGGAAGCTGGCGATCCGGAAGTTAGAGCATTATGGGCAAAAATGAAAAAATGGTCATTAGATGGAATGAATCAAACTTACGCGAGATTAAATTTTGTTGCAGAAAAATCATATTTTGAAAGCGATCAATACGAGCGAGGAAAACAGATTGTGATTGAAGGGTTTGAAAATGGCTTGTTTACTAAAAATTCCGACGGTTGCATTATTATTGATTTAACCAAAGAGGGATATGGTGAAAAAGTACTATTAAGAGCAGATGGAACGTCTGTTTACGTAACTCAAGATATTTCTACTGCAAAAGCAAGATATGAAGATTATGATATGGATAAAATAATTTATGTTGTTGCAACCGAACAAAATTATCATTTTAAAGTTTTATTTGAAGTTCTTGAAAAAATTGGGTTTAAATTTGCAAAAAATTTGTATCATATGGCATATGGGATGGTTAATTTACCTGATGGTAAGATGAAATCTCGAGAAGGAACAGTAGTTGATGCAGATGAATTACTTGATCAATTAGAACAGATGGCTCGAACTGAAATTGTTAAGCGACATAAAGAATTAAGTGAAGAAGAAATTAATTCTCGCGCCATAAAAATTGCTCAAGGAGCTTTGCGATTTTTTATACTAAAAATTGATTCACATAAAGACATGGTATATGATCCGAAAGAATCAATAAGTTTTGAAGGAGAAACTGGGCCTTATGTTCAATATGCATACGCACGATGTTGTTCTATTTTGCGAAAATATGATTGTGCGGTTGAAACTGATATTGATTATTCCCTTTTAGAATCAGAGTCTGCATTTAATTTGGTAAAACAATTAGGCACATTTCCTCAAGTAATACTCGATGCTGCAAAAAGTCATAAACCTAGTATGATGGCGCAGTTTTTGATACAATTGTCACAAATGTTTAATGAGTTTTATCATAAATGTCAAGTGATTAGTGATGATAAAAAATTAACTGCTGCAAGAATCCGTTTAGTTGAATCAACAAAAATAATATTAAAAGAAGGATTACATCTGTTAGCTATTGAAGCGCCAGAAGAAATGTAATCTTGAGTGAAGAGTTTATTTCTTTATTATGCATTTTTTTAAAATAAATAAAAAATTTAAAACAATTAAAGCAAGTTTTGTTTTTGAGGTTAAAAAACAAGATGATTATGT
This sequence comes from Candidatus Woesearchaeota archaeon, assembly GCA_018675335.1. Classification (NCBI taxonomy): domain Archaea; kingdom Nanobdellati; phylum Candidatus Woesearchaeota; species Candidatus Woesearchaeota archaeon. The sequence goes on along the minus strand of JABGYH010000006.1, from coordinate 54,562 downwards.
TTTAGTTGATGTAAGGAGTCCCTCTGAATGGGAATTAGATAGAATTCCAGGATCAATAAACATACCTATTTTAGATGATTTGGAACGTGCAGAAGTTGGCACAATATTTACTAAAAGTGGACTTAATCTTGCTATTGAGAAAGGACTTGAATTTGTAGAACCTAAATTGGATGATTTGTTATTAACTTTTTCTAAATTTAAACAAAAAAAAATAATTATTTATTGTTGGAGAGGAGGTCTTCGTTCAAAATCAGTTGTACAATTTCTTGAAATGAATGGATTTGATGTTTTTCAATTAGAAAAAGGAGTTAAGGCATATCGTCATTTTGTAAGAAAAAAAATTAGTTCTTATAAGTTGAAACCCAGACTTATCATTATTTATGGGATGGGATTGAGTGGGAAAACTGAATTGTTAAACAAAACTAATCTCCATATGATTGATTTAGAAGGCATTGCTCAACATAGAAGTAGTGTTTATGGTGCACTCGGTTTTAAACCAAGATCTCAAAAATTATTTGAAGCAATATTTCTTGACAAAATTGAAGAATTAAAAGATGTGGATTATATTTTAGTTGAAGGAGAAAGTAAGCGTATTGGGCGAGTTGTAATTCCTGATTTTTTTTATGCACTATTTAAATCTGGAGTTCAAATAAGACTTGATGCGTCTCTTGACAGACGAGCTCAAAGATTTTTAGATGATTATTGTGACAATAAAAATAAAATTAATGAATTTGTTGAAATTACTAAAAATTCCCAGTTATTTGTAAAAATAATGGGTAAAAATAAAGTTTTAGAAATAATTTCTTTAATTTCTTCGTATGAACCTGATAAAATTACTGCCGGATTGAAAATTTTATTAAAAGATTATTATGATATCAAATATGAACATTTTTTTAAGGATAAAAACTTTGATTTGGTATTGTTTGAGGATGATGTATTGATTGCGTTACAAAAAATAGAAAAACATGTTTCGGTTTTAAGATTAAAAAAAGAAGATAATAAAAAATTTAAATAATACAAAAATTAATAATTTAAAATAATATGTTGCTTTTTTATTTTTATTGATTGTTTAGTTGGTTTTTATTTTACTGTTACACTTTTTGCAAGATTTCTTGGTTTATCTGGATTGAATCCTTTTTTAATCGCAAGATTGTATGCAATCATTTGCAATGGAATAATTGTAGTTATTTCTTGAAATTTAGTTTTTGGAATTTCTATGAATTCATCAAATGCATTGTTTGGTTTGTCACTAATTCCAATAATTTTTCCACCTCTGCTTTTTATTTCAAGTGCATTTGAAATTGTTTCTGCAAATTTCTCATCTGTTGGGGCTATAACTATTACGGGAACTCCTTTTTCAATTAATGCAAGCGTTCCATGTTTAAGTTCTCCTGCAGCCATTCCTTCAGAATGAATATAAGAAATTTCTTTGATTTTTAGCGCGCCTTCAAGAGCAGTAACTAAATTTTTCCCTCTACCAATAAGATAAATATCTTGTGCGGCGACTAATTTTTCACTAATAATTTTGAGTTGTTTTTTTTGCTTTGAAATTATTTGGGCTATTATTTCTTGTTGCTTGATTATTTGTGTTTGGAAATCAAGAGGATTTTCACAAATTAGTAATTCGATTGCTGCAATCATTCCTGTGTATGCTTTTGTTGATGCAACGCCAATTTCAGGTCCTTGATTGAGGTATATAACTTCATCACTAAATCTAGTTATTGTTGATTGCACTACATTAGTTATTGTGATTACTTTGCACTTTTTTTCTTTTTTAATATTTTTTAGGACTTCTAAAAGATCTGCAGTTTCGCCACTCTGAGAAAAAGTAACAATAACATCATCTTTTGTTAGCGTTTTATATTGTTCAAACTCTGATGCAATTATTGATTCTGCAATAATTCCTTTTGAGAGTAACTTATTTTTTAGAACAAGTCCTGCATGATATGCAGTTCCACAACCAATTATTAAAACTCTTCTTGCGTTTTTTAGTAGTTGTTTAATATTATTAATTGTGGTATTTGAATTTTGAAAAACATTTTTTAAATTTTTTGATTGTTCATGAATTTCTTTTAACATAAAATGATTAAAATCATTTTTTTCAGCGGTTTTTTGTTGCCATTCTATATTATTTATATTTCGTTGAATAACTTCTCCATTATTGGTTATTGTGTAAGTTTTATTATTGATCTCGACGAAATCATTGTCTTCTAAAGTTATTACTTGATTTGTGTGGCGTAAAAATCCTATTGGATCTGAAGCAAAATATATTCCAGTATCAGATATCCCTAATTTTAACGGTGCATCTTTACAAGCTAAAAAAATGTTGTTGGGATTTATTTCATTAACTACTGCAATTGCATAAGCACCTTTAATTAAATCTAATGATTGTTGAATTGCTTGTTTGACATTTTGACATTGGTTATATTTTTCTTCTATTAATTTTGCTATTACTTCTGTGTCTGTATCTCCATAAAATTCGAATCCTTTTTTGTTAAGATTTGATTTAATTTCTTCGAAATTTTCAATTATTCCATTGTGGACAATTATAAATTTTTTATTTGAACTTAGGTGTGGGTGTGCATTTTTTTTACAAACTGGTCCATGTGTCGCCCATCTTGTATGACCTATACCTGTGTTACCAGTTATGTTTGAAATTAAACTTTTATTTTCAGTTATGGATCCAATAAATTTTTGAGTTTGAATATGTAAATCGTTTTCTATTGCAAATCCAAAAGAATCATATCCTCTATATTCTAATTTTTGTAAACCTTCTATTATTATTGGGAGTGCAGCTTCTTCGCCCATATACCCTATTATTCCGCACATTTCTATCACCGTTAGTTATTTTTATTTTTTGTTGTTGTGTTTGTGTTGTGTTTGTGTTGTGTTTTGTTTGTTATGTTGATTTTTTTGTGAAGTGTTTGTTTGAGAAAGTTTTATATATAAGTGTTATTAAAATAGTCTTTGTATTGCTAAAAAAATATTTTTAGTGGTTTTGTTAGGGGGTTGTATGTTTTTAGTGAATCAAAAGAAAGAAATGTTGTATTCTCTTCCTGTTAAGGAAATAAGTATTGAAGGTGCTAAAAATATCTCTCAATTAGCTTTAGATATAATGAAAACTATTGCGATCACTCCTTTGTATCCTGCACAAATTGCAAAAAAATTAAAACAGCATGAACAGAAAATATATTATCATATCAGAAAGCTCGAACAAAATGGTTTTGTTAAGGTTGTTTTTGAAGAAAATAAACAAGGGGCTACTGCAAGATATTATCAATTATCTGAACCTGCATTTGTTTTGAGATTTAAAGAATTTGATGAAACTCAAAAATTTTCTAAAATTAGTAGTGATGCACATTCTTTTTTAGAACCATTTATCGTTGATGGTAAACTTGATGCGTTAATTATTGTTGGAAGTCCTGATCCGCATGGTCCTGATAAAGCTAGGAGTAGAGATGGATATTATGGGATGGATTTAGCATTATTTTTAGGAACATTTCTAAATTATGTGCCTGGTTATAATGTTAAATTAGATACTGAAACGCGCGAAGTTGATTTAAAACAAAATTTAATAATTATTGGCGGTCCAATAGTCAATAAAACTATGGCTAAATTTAATGATTATTTGCCAGTTCGGTTTAAAGAAAAGGTAGTTTTTTCAAAAATATCTAAAAAAGAATATGTTAGTGATGAAACGGGAATTATTGTGAAATGTGATAATCCATTTGCTAATGATAAAAAAATATTGGTTGTTGCTGGAAAAAGATACTCTGGAACTCGCGCTGCAATAATCGCTTTTTTGAAAAATTTTAAAGAAGTGCGTGCAGGCAATATTTACAAACGTAAAATTTTAGCAAAAGTAGTTGAAGGTGTAGATTTAGATAGTGATGGAATAGTTGATGACATAGAATTTTTAGAATAATTAAATTCTTGTTTGTTTTTTGTATTTTATTATTGTTGTTATTTTTTTGTTCTTATTTTGTAATTGTTTGTTTTTCTTTTGTAACTAATTTGTTTTTCTTGGGTATTTGGTTGTTATTTTTTTGTTTTTATGATTTTGGCACTATTATTTTGTTTTATTAAGCTGCTCTTGCGCTAGCCATTTTTTGAGCTCTTGAAACTCCTTGACTTGCTTTTGTAACGCCTTTCATTGCACTAGCCATATCTTTTGTAAACTCTTTATGGATCTTTGTCTCATGTTTGACTAATACGTCTGATACATGCGCTATTGAGTTTAATACTGTTTGGCGTCGTAAGTCCATTCCTTGTTTTTCTTTTTCTAAATAAGCAGTCTGTTCTTTTGTTGCTTCAACTGCTTTCATGACATCTTTGTGTGCGCGATTGAAATGATTATCCACGCCTTTATTTGCTCTTGCTGCAAATTTATTGCTAATTTCTCCTTCTTTTGCAATAAAATCTTGAAAATTAATAACTTTTTGTGCTTTTCCTCCTCCTGCAACTGCAAGACACATCTGATCTAATTGAGAATATCCTTGTTCTAATTTTTGTACTGCGCGATCACAATATTTTTTTGCACTTTCAATTCCCCACGCATCCTTTAAAATCTTTGCAGTATTTTTAATGAAAGGAAAAATTATATTTTTATTTTCATCAATTGCTCTTTCACAAATTTGAGTAATGCTTGTAAATATATTATTTATGTGGCCATTAGTTTCATTCATAATTTCTTGAGGGAGTGTTTGATCTGCTTTTGAAATGACCCAGCTATAAAATCTTTGAAATCCAGTTGTTGCTTCATGAGCTTTTTTCAAATCTTGCTGGTAGTGTTTTTCATTTGCATATAAGGTGTGTTGTAATTTTTCAGATTCTTTTTCAATTGTAATTATTTCTTTTGCTTTATTTTCTATCCAATGAATGAGTTTTTTTTGTTTTCTTTTAACTAACCATAACGCATGTTTCATCATGTTAATTTTGGTTAATTCTATTCTCATCTGAGCATATTCTTTACCATATTGTTTTGCTAGTTTTGATTTTTCAGCTACTTTAGTTTTTGCTTTATTAAATATTTTCTCTCCAATAGTTCTTATGATTTTCATAGGATATGAAATTCCCATAATTATTCCGCCAATAGGAACTAATAAAAATAATCCAAAAACAATAATTGCGCCAATAAACGACATCCAACCAGTGCCGCTAGATAAATAAAAATATAGTCCTATTCCTGCTGCAATTAACCCTATTATTGCAACAACTAATGCGACTACTGGTATGTATATTAATCTGCCTAAGCTCATTATTCCTCGCCCTAAAAGTCTGAATGGAACTTCAGTCAAACCGATGAGTCTTAATATCGATCCAAGTGCAAAAGTTATGCCCCAAAACACTGTCAAAATAAAATTTAATATGAATTTAGCTAATCTTTTTCTAACTTCATGTCTGACTTTCCAAATTTCTTTAAGGCCAACTTTACTTAATCTATCATTAATTTTATCTGCTTCGCGTTGTAATTGTCTTGTATTTTGTGCACTTTCTTTAATTACTGAATTTGCACTTTGAAGATTTTTTAATCCATCTTCTCTATATTTTTCCATATGATCTTGATTTGCTACTAAATCGTATAAGTTTGATAATAATTTTTTTATGCCTTGAACTAAAACATTTTTTGTAAGTTCGATTGCTTCAGAACGAGAAGTTGCATTTAATATTTTTTTTGCTTGGGATATTATTGATTGAGATGTTTGATCAAGTGAACCTTCAATTCCTAATTCTTTTTTTTCTAATTGCGCCTCTGCATTCATCATTCTAGCTTCTGAGTTTGCAATATCTTCTCCACTTGCAGCAAGTGCCATTGTGTGAATTTGAGTTGATATTTCATCAAGTTCAAACCGACCTAAATTCTGAAATCCTTTTTCTGTATCGTTAATGACATCTTTTTCAAATCCAGGTTTGAGTGAGTTATGGCTTCGTGCGTCTGCATCTCTTAAAATTCCAATTTGTTTTTTTGCAGCAATCATTGCATCATTATAATCAAAGCCATGTCGTTTAATCATTGCAAGTTCATTTGGTGACCCCCACATTTTTGATCCGTGAGTCTTGCTTAAAATCCAACCTAAAATAAAAAAGATTACTGCACTAATTGCTAAAACGAGTACATTGCCGAATAATGATGCGCTAAGTATCCATAAAAAAATAAAATGTATGATCACATTTGTTTTACGCATATATCTAAAATTAAGTACTAAGTGTAGAGTAATTCCAAATGCGCAGGCATATATTATGTAATCTTGAAAATATGGAAGTAAAAAGTTGATTAAAAATAAAGATATTACAAAATATATTACTCCTCTAGAAAATCCATGTTTTTTGGTAATTTCAAATCCGAATAGTGCTAGTATTACGCAGAATGCAATTATTAACCAAGATAATTTGTATTCTTCGGGGATGAAACTATTTAGGAGATTCATTACGTGTCCTTCACTTCCTAAAAATGCCCCGTATGTTTCAAAAGTTATCATTTTATATCTTGATTATTTTGATTTGATTGTTCTGATGAAATTTTTATTTTCAGATTTTAAGAGAATTTGAAGATTCTCTGTATTTGTGATTTGATTAATTTGTTGGTTAAGTTTGATTATTTCTGAGAACTCAGTTGCAGTTATGTCTATAATAAATTCTGAATCTCCGATCGTGCTTTGAATTTTTGTGATTTTGTTAAAATTTAATAGTTTAGAAATTGCGATTTGAGCTGTAATTGTATTTTGAGAAAGAGTATTTGAATTAAAAAATAATAAATATTTTTGAGGATTTAGTTTTTTATTAAGTTTAATTTCATAATTTATTATTTGTTTTTTTTCTAATTCGGAAATTCGATAACTTATTATTCTTGGACTAAGAGTGGTGGTTTTAGAAATTTGGGTGATACTTGCTCTTGAATTTTCTTTTAATGCTTTGATTAATTTTAAATCAATTTGATCTAATTCATAGTTTTCGCATTCGAATTTTTTTTGAGCAAAGTTTAAATCAATTTGAGTTTTTTTTGTTTGAGTTTTTGAGGGAGTTGTTTCTAAATTTGATTCGTATTCGGATACTATAGTTAATAGTTTAAATTTAGTTAAGGGTATATTTTGTTTTATTTGTTTTATTGCTTGGTGTAAATCTGATGAATTTTTTGATACTATGTGTAATAATAAATCCCATTCTCCATTGAGCTTTTGAGTTTTTGTTATGTATTGAGTTGTTTTTAGAAATTTTTCTGCGGTGTTTATTTCTTTTTCAATTATGCTATTTTTAAATTTTAATAGAATTGTGTGGGTTTCAAATCCTAATTTGTTATAATTTAGATTTATTGTGTATTGTTTTATTATTTCTTCTTTTTCTAATTTTTTAATTTCATTTTCTGCTTTGTCGCGACTTATATTGAGTGCGCGAGCTAGTTTTGAGACTGAAATTCTACAATTTTTAGCTAATTCTTTGTGAATTTTTGTGCTAATTTCTATCATTTGTCTAAATTGTGTATAAAAAATGACAATTTAGTATATAAATTTTGTTAAAATTTGGTTGATTTTTATTTATTTTAGTTGATTTTTGAGTTCGGGTCGAGGTTTTATTTAAAAAAGTTTAAAAATGAGTTGGGCTAAATGGAAAATTAAGAATGGTTGTAAAAAATCTTAAAAAAATTAGAATTCCTAAATTGTTATGTCCTGTATCTAATTGGCCAATGTTGCGGGCCGCAGTAGAATCTGGTTGTGATGAAGTATATTTTGGAACTAAAGAATTGAATATGCGAGTTAATGCGAATAATTTTGAATTAAGTGAATTATCCAAAATTGTTAGTTTTTGTCATGAACATGATGTTCGCGCAAATCTTTGTGTAAATACGATAATTTATGATTCGGAATTGAAAAAATTAGATCAAGTGCTTCTTTGTGCAAAAAATGCTTTAATTGATGCAATAATTTGTTGGGATTTTTCAGTTATAAGTAAATGTTTTGAACTTAAATTGCCTTTTCACGTTTCAACGCAAGCATCAATAAGTAATTTTGAATCGGTAAAACAATTTGTAAAATTAGGTGCGACAAGAGTTATTCTCGCAAGAGAACTTAGTTTTGAACAGATTAAACAAATTAAAGAAAAAATTGTTGAATCTAATTTGGATGTTGAGGTTGAATGTTTTGTTCATGGCGCGATGTGTGTTTCTGTGAGTGGGAGATGTTTTTTATCTCAAGATATTTTTAATCGGAGTGCGAATAGGGGAGATTGTTTGCAGCCTTGTAGACGAGAATATTTGGTTAAAGATATTGATCGAGAATTCGAATTAGTTTTAGGAAAAGATTATATTATGAGTCCAAAAGATTTATGTGCGATTGAATTTTTAGAAAAATTAGTTGGACCTATTGATGTTATGAAAATAGAGGGCCGCGGTCGAAGTCCTGAATATGTTAAATTAGTTACTAGTTGTTATAGATCTGCGCTTGACGCTATTTCACAAGGAAAATATTCTGGTGAATTAAAAGAAGAATTAGTTGGTAAATTAAAAACTGTTTATAATAGGGGATTTTCTACTGGTTTTTATCTTGGTAAACCATTAAATGAGTGGACAAAAAATTATGGTAGTGAATCTACAATTAAAAAAGAGTTTATTGGATTTGTTAAAAATTATTATAAAAAAATTCAAGTGGCAGAAATTAAAATATTGGCTGAAGAATTGAAAATTGGTGATACTATAATGATTCAAGGAAATAAATCAGGAGTTTTTGAACAAAAAATTAAATCAATTCAATTTAATGGGACATCTGTTAAAATAGGATCTAAGGGTCAAAGCGTAGGAATTTTACTTGAACGTGAAGCAAGAACAAATGATAAGGTTTTTAGATTAAGCGAGATTTCTAATAGTTCAAATTAAAATTTATTTTTTTATTAATTTATTTTTTTTTATTTCTTTTGTTTTATTTTTTGTTGTTTTTACTATTTTCACGTTTTGTTTTAAACTTTGGATGATCGAATTGTTTTTTCTAGTTTTTTTATTTCGCTATAATTCATTCCTAATGTTTCATAAAATGCTTTATTGGCTCCACCATATTCTTCTGATAATCTATCTAGTGTGTCGACGAACTTTTCAATTTTTCTTTCAAAATAAGCTGCAAAAGGAATTTTGGAAGTTTGATTTGCGCCTTTTATGAGCATTAATCCTCCTACTATTTGCAGAGGTAAAACTCCAGTTCCTAAAAGTATTCCGCCATACATTCCATTGAGCAAGGCACTTCCATAATTTTTGTGTGCAAAACCATACCCTCTAAATGTATTTAGGTATCCTTCTCGAATAATTGCTTTAGTGAATTTACTATTATATTGTTTTAATAATTTTTCAACAGTATCTAATTCTCCGGGGTGAATTTCAATTCCAAATTTTTCTTTTAGATTTTGAGTGGCAGTTTTTAATATTTCTGTAACAAAAACATCTAGTCCTACTTTGTATGCGAATGCTTCGGTTTCTACTGTAAAATTAAATCTTTTAGCTCTGGTTATTGAACCAATTATTGGCAATCTATAACTTAATGCTAATCTTTTTAATTTTGATTCGGGATTGGTTGGTTTTTTATTTTTTGTTTTTTTTCTACGACCGTAGTTATGATTGTTAAGATGAATTGCATGTATTCCTTCGTGGAACATTATGAAATCACTATTTTTGAATAGCTCGTCGATAATCATGCAATAATAATTTTTTAATCTAGCTTCGAGAGGATCATCTGAAAAACTTAAATCTGCAGAAATAATTGCTTTTCCGATTCCCGATTGGAGTGGATCAAAAGAAATTTCTGGAAGAGTATCTCGCAGTACGTAAGCTAGTCCGATTGTGCTACTAACTTCTATTGCGAATGAATTATCTGGTAATTCTCGTGTAACAATTATTGCACTTCCATCCTCTTGTTCGGTTGTAAATCCACCCATGTTTAATGCGTCAGGCATGTGTTTTGTTTCAAAAGCATCTAATGGTCCTGAATGTATTCCTAAATATTTGTATAATAAATCTTGAACTTCATGTGTTGTGTTTCTATTGGCTACTACTCCTGCGCTTTTTAATGATTTTAATACTATGTGTTCTAGTGGATCTTGTTTTTTAGAAACTGTTTCTGATACTCTTTTCTCAAATTCAGTTATTGATTCATCTATTGCTGGTACTAATCCAAATTCTTGTTTGATTCCATCTAATAGAGTTGCTTTATCTATAAAATTCATATTCTTTGCCCCAATAGTTAGTTAGTAGAACTAGATTTTAAACTATTTTAATGGAATTTGCGTTAAAAGGGGTTAGAATTTATTTTTTTTAAGGCTAACGCTATATTTGTTACCAAAAGTGGTTAGAATTGCTTAAATTTTGCTGTAAATTTTTGTCGTAGTTATCGAAGTTTAATTATTTTTTAATTTTTGCGAGATAAATCCATAAAATTCAAGTCGTCATCGTTCATTACTATTTCGCGAATAATTTCAACTTCTGCGCCAGATTTTGGTAGCCTATATCTATACCGTTCCCATTCTAGATTAGGTCTAACCATTTTTCCACCCAGGTTCTTTATTGATTTTGATGTTTAAAAATGTTTGTTTATAATATTGCGTGATTTTAATGAAAAATTTTAATTTTAAATGGGTTAATTTTTTTGTTTTTTGGATGTTATTGTCTTTACTGGAGTATAATTATATTTATAAATTACTTGCTGGATACTTATTTTATGGAGAAAACGTTAAGTGCTGCGAGGAGACAAGTTCATCAGTCGTTATTTCGTAAACAAGCAGTTTCTTTGGATGATATTGTGTCTAGGTCTGAATATTCTTTTAGTGAACAGGTTGATGATATGTTAAATCGTATGGATCTTCAAAAAAGCCCATTGCGTGCAGTTTTTGGGGATTATATTCGTTCATATGTTGGGTTGATGATGAAGACTAAGTCTGAATATGGTGATTCTGTTAATGGGGCGCAATCAAATTATGGTAATTTAACTAGAATTGGTGGTTTGATTGTTGCTGGAGGGTTAACTGCGCTTGTTGGGGGTGTTGTGAGCTATGTGGTAAGTTCTAATTTGGAGTACTCAGCGAATGTTGCAGTTAATTTAGGTTTGGGAGGAATTGCTTTTGAGTTGTTGATAAAACCCGTACAAAGAATAAGTAATTCAATTATTAAGAATAGGGCATATGGTCGAGTTCAGGCTAAATTTGAGCGAGAATTAAGTGAACTTAATCAACAATATGATGATAAAATATGTTCTGTTAAACTAAAACCATTTGGAGTTTCTGCGAGTCTTCGTTTGACTTGATTGTGTTTTTAGTTGATTTTTCGAGTTTATGGTTCTAATTTGGGTTGTTTTTTGGGTCTTAACAATAAACTTTAAATACCCCCATCTTCTCCAAAAACCTTATAAATAAATAGATAATTCGGTCAATTCAAATGGCAAAAGGCAAAAAGGTTACAAAAACAGTCGATAAATGGAAAAAGAAGAAGTGGTTTAAAGTATTAGCTTCTAAGGAGTTCAACGAGTACTTACTTGGGGAAACGCCAACTAATGATCCTAGTTTAATTATTGGTAAAACTTTAAAAACCAGTTTGATGACATTAACGGGTAATATGCAAAAACAGAATACTAATGTTGTATTCGAAGTTGATCAAGTTAAAGGTGAAACTGCATATACTCAAGTAAAAAAGTTTGAAGTAACTTCTGCTGCGATTAAACGAAAAGTAAGAAGGCAAAAAGATAAATTAGAAATTTCATTTATTTGTTTAACAAAAGATGACGTTCTTATTAGAATTAAACCATTACTGATTACAAATTCAAAAACAACTTCTCAAGTTAAAACAGCATTAAGAAAAATGGCTGTTGCAAGCGTGCTTGCTTTAGTACGAACACTCGACTATAGAACATTAGTTATGGATTTAGTTAGTACTAAGTTTCAAAAAGCATTAAGAAATACGCTTAAAAAAACACATCCTATTCGAATGACTGAAATTAGAGTTATGGCTAGATTAAAAGACGATCCTAAAAAAGCTAAAGATCTTGCAGAAAAATTAACAAAAATTATCTCTAAAAAACCTGCAAAGCCAAAACCAGTTAGGCCTGCAGTTGCTCCTGAAACTAAAGTAGTTTCAGAACCTAAGGCAGTTCCTGAAGCTAAAGAAGCAACTGAAGCTAAAGCAAGTCCTGAAGCTAAAGAAACAACTGAAGCTAAAGCAGTTCCTGAAGTTAAAGAAGTTAGTGCAGAAACAACAACTGATGTTTCCGTAGAAGCTGAACCTGAAAAAAAAGAGGAATAGACTTTTTTTTCAAAATATTATTTTTTTATTCTGGAGGTATATTAAATGACTCAACCAATTCCTATTGTAGATGAATCCAAATGCGTTGGATGTAAAACTTGTATAGATGTTTGTCCGATGGACGTATTTGTTATGGAAAATAATAAAAGCAAAGTTGTTAAACCAAAAGAGTGTATTGGTTGTCGAGCTTGTGAAGCACAATGTAGTGCTCAATGTATTAAAATAGAAGAAAAATGAGTGATGATAACACATCTAAACAAGATAAGTTGACAAATTCTAATAAATCTGATTCTGCAATAACTAAAACTATGACTATTGGTGAAATTATTTCCAAATTTCCTGAAACTATTAATGTTTTTTTTGAACATGGTCTTCATTGTGTTGGTTGTGCGGGTGCTGCATTTGAAACTCTTGAACAAGGAGCTGAAATGCATGGGGTTGATTCTGATAAATTAGTTGCAGAGCTTAATGATTTAGTTTATAAAATTCAACAAATTCAAAAAAAAGATAAGTTGAATACTTCTAAAAATTTAAAATAAGTACTAAGTTTAAATTTGCGTTTTATTTTTGATATTTTTCTGTTGTGGTTATTTTATTTTATTTTATTTTTTTTGTGTTTTTGTGTGTGTTTTTTTTGTGTTTCTATTTGTATTTTTTTATAAGTAAATTGGTTGATTAAATTCATTTTTAAGATTGTTTTACGCTCCTTTTTTGGTTAAAAAGTTCTTTTACCATTTTATTTTATTGTTCTGTTTATTTTAGGGTTTTTTTAGTGAATTTTGCCCTTTTTTTGTTTTGAACTATTGTAAAATGGTGTCTTTCTCTAGTATATTCTTTCTAAAATATATGACAAAATTTTATTGTTAAAAAACAAAAAAGTTTAAATATCATCATTTTTACTTATTTGGTTAATGCACAAGATGTTGTGTTTACTTCAAAATGGCATCACAAGATGTTGTGTGTTTAAGTCTTTTCCATAAAAGTGGTTAAGGCGGGCTGAGAATTAAAAATTATTCAAAATTAGCTGATTTTTGTGAGCTTTTTTTGTGTAAAAAATATGTTGGTAAAAAATTATGTTATGTCCGTATTGTAATCAATCAGATACAAAAGTTGTTGATAAAAGAGATAATGAAGACTACACTCGAAGAAGACGGGAGTGTCTTAAATGTGAAAGACGATTTACGAGTTATGAACGGGCAGAACTTGCAACATTAATGGTAATAAAACGTGACGGAACTCGCGAAGAGTTTGATCGCAACAAAGTACTCAAAGGATTTCAAACAGCTTGTGAAAAAAGATCTGTTTCAACAGAAGTTTTGGAAAAGGCTGCTTTGGAGATTGAATCTGAGATACGTAAAAAAGATGCGAATGAAATTGCTTCAAAAATCATCGGGCGAGCAGTTTTAAAGCGACTAAAGAAAATTGATAAAGTTGGATATATGCGATTTGCATCAATTTATCTTGAGTTTGCAAATATTGATGATTTTGAGAAGGAATTGAATAAACTCTCTTGAATTTAAGGCGAGTTTTTGTTAATTGAGCTCAAGTTTTAAGTGCTCAAAGATTTAAAATTAATTAAGGTGATGAAAAGAGGTTTGTTAGTATGGATTATCTAAAAGAAATTCGACGAGTAAGAAAAAGAGATGGTGAATTAGTTCTATTTGATGAGGAAAAGATAACTGGTGCTATTTTTAAATCTATGAAGGCTAATAATCTAGATAATTATGATTTAGCAAAAGCTTTAACAAAAAGAGTTACTGCGATTCTTAATATTTTTTTTAAAGGTGGGTCCCTGCCGACAGTTGAAAATATTCAAGATTTAATTGAAAAAGTTCTAATTGAAGAAGGTCATGCGGATGTTTCAAAGTCATTTATTTTGTACAGAGAAAAACGAAGATTATCTCGTGAAGATAGTGAAGTTTTGATTAATGTTGAAGAAACAATGAATGAATATTTGAGTCGAAGTGATTGGAGAGTAAATGAAAATGCTAATGTTGGATATTCGATTGGCGGCCTTATTCTTAATATTTCAGGAAAAATAACTGCAAATTATTGGTTGAATCATATTTATCCAAAAGAAATTCGAGACTCACATATTGAGGGTGATTTTCATATTCATGACTTATCCATGTTTAGTGGATATTGTGCTGGTTGGAGTTTAAGACAATTAATTGCAGAAGGATTTGGTGGTGTTGCGGGAAAATTGCAAACAGTTCCTCCAAAACATTTTGATACAATTATTGGTCAGATGGTAAATTTCTTAGGTACGTTACAAAATGAGTGGGCGGGTGCACAAGCATTTTCTTCGTTTGATACATATCTTGCACCATTTATTAAAGTTGATAACTTAACTTATAAACAAGTTAAACAACAAATGCAGAGATTCTTATTTAATATTGCAACACCTAGCAGATGGGGAACACAAACTCCATTTATTAATTTAACACTTGATTGGGTTTGTCCTCCTGACTTAAAAAATAATCCTGCAATTATTGGTGGAAAAGAAGCAGATTTTACTTTTGGTGATTGCCAAAAAGAAATGGATTTGATTAACAAAGCATTTATGGAGTGTATGATTGAAGGGGATGCTAGTGGGAGAATATTTACATTTCCAATTCCAACATATAACATAACTGAAGATTTTGATTGGGATAGTGAAAATGCAACTCTTCTTTTTGAAATGACTGCAAAGTATGGGATTCCTTATTTTCAAAACTTTATTAATTCTGAATTAAATCCTGGTGATGTGCGCAGTATGTGTTGTAGATTACAAATGGATCTGAGAGATTTGAGAAATAAAGGTGGTGGACTTTTTGGTGCTGCAGAAATGACTGGGAGTATTGGCGTTGTTACTATGAATCTTGCTCGAGTAGGTTATCTTGCAAGTTCAAAAGAAGATTATTTTGAAAGACTTGCGCGACTTATGGAACTGGCAAAGGAATCTTTAGAAATTAAAAGAAAAGTAGTTTCAAGTAGTTTGGATAAAGGTTTATTTCCATTCACTAAAAGATATTTAGGCACGTTTAATAATCACTTTGCAACAATTGGTCTTAATGGGATGAATGAATCTTTGTTAAACTTTATTGGTAAAAATATTGCTAGTAAAGAAGGAGTAATTATGGCTAAAGAAATAATTCATTTTATGAAGTCAAAATTATCTGAATTTCAAGAAGAAACCGGAAATTTATACAATTTAGAAGCAACTCCTGCAGAAGGTACCAGTTATAGATTGGCAAAAGCAGATAAGAAGCGATTTCCAGATATTCTTAGTGCTGGAGAAGATACACCATATTATACTAATTCAACTCAATTGCCTGTAGATTATACGCGAGATATTTTTGAAGCATTAGAAATGCAAGATGATTTGCAAGCCGCGTATACTGGGGGAACTGTTTTTCATGCATTCCTGGGCGAGCGAGTTAGTGATGCGGAAACTTGTAAACAATTAGTAAAAAGAATTGCGTATAATTTTAGGTTGCCATACTTTACGATAACTCCTACATTTAGTGTATGTCCTGATCATGGATATATTCCTGGCAAACATGAAACTTGCCCTTATGAAATGCAAGAAAGTGAAGCTTCGGAAGTTGTGGAACAAGCACCAATAAGTGTTGAAAGTGCAGGAGTTAATTTTGTTAATGAACATGGTCCAGAATAGACTGCTTTAAAGTAATAACTATTTACAATTATTAGTTGTCATCGACGGAAAAATTTTTTAATTATTTTTTAATTGGTTTGATGTTATATTTCAAAGCAGTTAACTTTTTAAATGATTTTTGATATATATTTAATATATCATGTGAGACAAATTACAGAGATAAAAAAAAGAGTTTAGTTGAAAAAAAAGAGGTGAATAAAATGGCTAAGTGTGGCAGAAGATGTGAAGTGTACAGTAGAGTAGTTGGATATCATAGACCTATTGCTAATTGGAATGTGGGTAAAAAAGAAGAATTTAAAGCACGTGTTGAATTTGATGAGAGTTGCAGTGTTTGTAGTAAACATGGAAATCGTGGTTTGCCTGCAACACAATTCGAAAGAGCAAATTTGATTACGACACAATAAATTTGAAATAATTTAAAATTTTTTTCTATTAACTTTTTTTATATTTTCTTTCTATTTTTTTTATATTTTATTTATTTTTGATGGGTGTTATTTGATTTAGGTATATTCTTAGTATTTGGATATGCTTGGTTTGTATAAATTGTTTGCGTTATTATTTTGTAGTGTGGTTTTAATTATTGATTTGGGTGGTTTGTTGTTGAAATATAAATCACAGACCCGAAATACATAAAAACAAATCTACTTTGAATATATTTTGTGATAAAAAAATGATAAAAGGAATTCAAAAAACTTCATTAATCGATTACCCTGGAAAGCTTGTTTCAACAATATTTTTGGGGGGGTGCAATTTTAGGTGCCATTATTGTCATAATCCTGAACTAGTATTGCCTGAGTTAGTTTCAAATGCCGCAGATTTAACTGAAGAAGACTTTTTGGAAATTATGGAAAAACACAAAAAATATGTTGATGGAGTTTGTATAACTGGTGGAGAGCCAACATTATACCCTCAATTACCTGCGCTTATTCGAAAAATTAAGAATTTAGGGCTTTTAGTAAAATTAGATACTAATGGAACTAATCCTGAAATGTTAAAAGACTTGATAGACTCAAGATTGATTGATTTTATCGCAATGGATATTAAAGCACCAATTGAAAAATATGAATTGGTAGTAAATACAACACTTCGAAAAGATGCAATTATTGAAAGTGTTGAAATAATACGTCAAAGTAATCTACCATATGAATTTAGAACAACAGTTGTTAAAGAGTTCATAAATAAAGAAGATATTATTAAGATTGGTGAATGGTTATCTGGATCTAAACGATATGTGTTGCAACAATTTAATTTTGATGCAAAAGTTTTAAATGAAGAATACAAAAAAAGTTGTCCTTATACTCCTGAAGAATTAGAATCAATGTCAAATTCAATAAAAGAGTTTTTTGATGAAGTTTTAATTCGAGGCATTTAATTATTGAGTTTTTTTTTAAAAAAAGAGGTAAAAATGGTTGAGGTTAAAATTAATAAACTTTCTAAAGATCATCCCAGTCCAGTTTATGCTCGTCCGGGTGATGCGGGATTTGATCTTCGAAGTACCGAAGAAAAAATTATTCTTGCAGGACAAAAAGAAATTATAAAAACTGGAATAAAACTTGCAATACCTGAAGGTTATGTTGGTTTAATTTGGGATCGATCTGGGATGGCTGCAAAATATTCAATAAAATCAATGGGTGGGGTAATTGATTCAAGTTATCGTGGAGAAATAGGAGTAATTTTGTATAATTTAAGTAAAGAAGATTTTAAAGTTGAAATCGGAATGAGAATTGCACAAATGCTGATACAACCAGTTGTTAGCGCAACACTAGTAGACACCGAAACTCTTGAGCAAACTGATAGGGGAGATGGAAAATTTGGGCATACAGGAAATTTTTAAATTTGTTTTTTTGTGCGTTTTTTGATTTGTTATAATTCTTTTTTAATGTCTTCTAAAAGTTTTGTAAATTGTAAATAGCCTGAAGCTTGATTGAAGTGTCCTGCGTTAGGAATTATATTTATATCCACATTAAGTTTAGTTGCAACATATTTTGCATATTTTAAATTCACATAAGGATCATTATCTGAATGATAAATAACGAATTTTTTACAATTTGATTTTATTTTTTTCCAATCAAAATTATTTTCAATAAACGTTCTATTAATTTCGTCAAATTCGGGATTATCTAAAAAATCAATAAATGGTGCAATAAAAAATGCAGATTTGATGGGTTTTGAAAGAGTGGTTGAATTAGTTGTTTCTAAGACTCTCATTAAAAATGCAGGACCTAAACTATGTCCGATAACAATTGAATTTTCATCAAGTTTTGATAAATAAGAATTAAATGCAAAAAACCAATTTTGAAGTGTTTGGTTTTGTGGTGTTGGAAATTTAGGAACAAAAACTTGACAATTAAGTTTTTCTAATTCTTTTTTTAGCCAAGGAAACCAGTTTTCGGTAGGAGTTCCATACGCTCCATGAATTAAAAATACTTTAGTCATAGAATTAAAGTGAGTTGTGTTTTTCCTTATAAATTTATCTAAGATATTTTATTTGGTTAAAATGTGATGATTGTCTATAATATAATATTCGAGTTGTGTGGTGATTTTGGGCGAGAGGGTGATATATATCTAAGATTTCCATAAAACTTATAAAAAGTTAGGGTAAAATAAAAATTATGAGTGCAAATTTAATTAATGAACCTTTTGATGGGTCTTTATTAGGAGAACCTATAGCTCAAGGTGCTGAAGCTATAATTTATGTTGATGAGTCTAAAGAATATGTGTTTAAATATAGATTTGAAAAAAAATTTAGACATTTCGATCTTGATTTAAAACTTCGAAAATTTAGAACAAAAAGAGAAGCCAAAGTTATGGACAAATTAAGATCAACTGGAGTTCTTGGACCTAAATTGGAACGTGTTGATGAAAAAAATATGGTTATTCAGATGAGTTTTGTAAAAGGGTCTAAGTTACGAGATGTTTTTGAAACTAATTTTGAAAAGTTTAGCATCGAAATTGGAAAAAATATTGCATTAATGCATAAAAATGGAATTATGCATGGTGATTTAACAACTTCTAATATGATTTTGGGTGATTCTGAAAATAAAATTTATTTTATTGATTTCGGACTTAGTTTTTTTTCAGATAAAATAGAAGATAGAGCAGTAGATTTACATTTAATAAAACAAGCATTAGAATCAAAACATTATAAAATATTTGAAAAAGCATATGAGTTTTTGCTTGAAAGCTATTCTGAGCATTATGATATTGGATGCGAAGTTATTAAGAGACTCGATCAAGTAGAACTTCGTGGAAGATATAAAATGAAAAAAAATAAGAAAGAAAAGTCAAATTAGTAATTTATATTTGTTAGTTGATTTTTATTAATTTAGTGAGTTTTTAGAATTTTCTTTTATTTAATATTTTAAATTGATTATTATAGAATGTGAGTTTTTTTAGAATGACTGCATAATCTCTTTTTTCGACATTGGTATATGTTTTGCGATTACAATCTTTTTCTATTGCATATTTGTCAAAAAGTCGTTTAATGGATTCTGTGCTACATTCAATTAAGTCTTGGCGTAGTCTAATAATATTTTCATTTTGAATTTTATGAGGTATAATTAAATTTTCATCAAGTGCTTTTAAAAAATAAAGATTTTTTTTGAACCGATTAAGTTGTGCTGAAGCTCCACTTTCAGGAAGTGTTGATGTGTTATCTAAAGAATCTCCTAACTTTACTAGGACTGGAACATCATAATTTTCGTTATGTTCAATAAACATCTTTTTTGAAACGTCAACAAGCCTATTTAATGAAGCATCTATGCTTTCTGCTTGTTTAGTTACTGCCCATACAAAGGATACAACTTGTTTTGCGATTAAAGGAGTATTCATAAGTTCCATAATTTCTTGATATTCAGGGGGATTAAGAATTTCTTCATATAATGTTTTTAATGTTTCATCAGACATAATTTCAGTTGTTAATTTTTGTTCTTGTTTAGAAATAATTTTTGAACTAATTAAATTAGTAACATCTGAATTTGGAACAGAATGTACTTTACTACTCATTTTAGTTAAAAGTAAATTGCTAAATTGTTTTTCACGATAGCTTTGCATTTCTTCTACAACATCATGAAGAAAAATAGTATTTCTGATTAATTCTGTTTTATTTTGAGAAATGTTAATTAATTTGCTATCGAGCAATTCCCACGCGCGAATAACGTGGATAAAATAAAAATTTGCACCTTGTCTTTTTTTTCCTGTTTCTAAATGTTTGTCGTGTGCATATTTAAAAATTTTTGAACAGCCATATCTGCATTTTTTTAATAATTCTTCGCTTACTCCTGTAAGACTTAGATCCACTTCTTTAAATAAATATTCAAATGCATCATTTGTATCAATTGAGCTGCCATTTACTCGAATTATTCTTTCTTTATAATCAGATTGTAATTGGATATTTTTGATAAAATCGATTCGATGAATTCCGAATGCAGAAAAAACAAGAAATTTTTTGATGTTGTCAGGAGTTAATTTCAGTCCACTTTTGATAAGTTCGCGAACTACAAATTGAGGTTGTTGTTCTAGCATGAGTGAATAAAATTGATTTGGATCTACTTGAAGTTGAGACTGCAACATAGCATGTACGCTAAGGTCATTGTTAGAACGGTTCTTCATGAAAGCACCACAATTCAATAATGGTGCTGGCATTTATAAATTTTATGGTTAAAATACTTTAGAGTTAATTTTGGGTTTTAGGGGTTTTATTTCATAAATTATTTAAAAGAAAAGAAATCATCTTCCTTTTAATGTTTTTTTAATGTTTTTTTTAATATTTTTTTGTTTTTAATTTTAATGTTTTTGATATTTACTTTAAAATGTTTAATTATTGAAAAATGTTTAATTATGGTGATAATTATGAATTTAATGAATGCTCGCGGAGTAAGAGATTTTGTACCTGAAGAAAAAATACCTAGACAGGAAATTGTTGAAAAACTCAAAACTGTTTTTGAATTATATGGATTTGTACCTATTGAAACGCCATTAATTGAAAGAATGGATATTTTAGCTGCAAAATATGCTGGAGGATCAGAAATTCTTAAGGAAACATTTCAATTTAAAGACCAAGGAGATAGAGAATTAGGCTTAAGATATGACTTAACTGTTCCATTTTCTCGATTTGTGGGCATGAATCCAACAATGAAAATGCCGTTCAAACGATATCAAATTGGAAGAGTATTTCGAGATGGACCTATTAAACTTGGAAGATATAGAGAATTTTGGCAATGTGATGTAGATATTGTTGGAGCTAAATCCATTAGTTCTGATGCTCAATGCGTTCAAATAGCTCAAAAAGTGTTCAAACAATTAGATTTGGAAGTGAAAATCGAAATTAATAGCAGAGATTTATTGGAAGCAATACTTCGAGAATTTGAGATTTCTGATGATTTGTTGGTTGACGTAATTCTTGAAATTGATAAACTAAAAAAAATTGGAATAATAGCCGTAAAAGAAGCAATTTTAAACATTAGTAGTTCGCTTGACGCATCAAAGATTTCTGAATTATTAGATTTATTGACAGTATCAGGCACAAATAAAGAAAAAATTGATAAAATTAAATTAGTAGCACAAAAAGAAGAAACAAAACTAGCGCTTAATAAATTAATTGAATTATTTACCTATGTTAGTGGTGATGATGTCGTATTTAGACCTTCACTTGCAAGGGGATTGAGTTATTATACTGGAACGGTGTTTGAAGTAGTTTTAAAAAATCAAGACTTTGAGGATGAAAATGGTAAGAAAATTAAATTTACTTCATCATTGTCTGCTGGGGGGAGATATGATAATATGATTGGAGATTATCTTGAATCTAAAAAAGAATTTCCTGCAGTTGGGATAAGTTTTGGACTTGAACCTATTGTTGAAGTAATGAAACTCTCAAAAAAAATAGAACTGAAAAAAACAACTGTGAAAGCATATGTTATTCCAATTAAAACATTTACTGAATCAAATAAGATTGCTGAAAAATTAAGAGACTCAGGAATAAATTGTGATATTGATTTAGTGAATAGAAGCATATCAAAAAATTTAAATTATGCAAACTCATTTAATATTCCTTTTGTGATCTTTGTAGGTCAAGATGAACTTGATCAAGATAAAGTAAAATTAAGAGATATGAGTTCGGGTGAAGAAAGTTTACTTAGTATAAAAGAAGTTTGTGAAAAACTTAAATAAAGTTTTTTTTCTTTTTTTTGTTATTAAATTGGGTGTTTAGGTGAAGTGTTGCGGCATTTTTTTTGATACTGTGTGTCACATAAACAATAAAAAGTTCTGCATGAATCGAACTTTTTTATGCTGGATTGCCAAGGCAACACTTAGTTGTGTTTTGGTTATTTAATCTATTTTTGTTGTAATTTTAGGTTTATCTCCGACGATAAGACTATGTTCTGCTTGACTAACGAGTCCATCTCGTTTTTCAACTAATGGTGCGTAACCCCTAATTAAATTAATTTGTGTTAATTCTCTTATTGCAAAATTTGCTTTGAACAAAGGATATTTATCTGTGATCCATCTAGTTGCGAAAGGTAGTCCTTTGTATGATTCAATTAATTTAAGAACTTCGCGGGTTATTTGACTTCTAACTGGTTTTTTGATTACTTGGGAATAAATGAATGGATTTCCTTTTTCAACAATGAGTCCTATTCCATTTGTGGCAAAAGGTTCAATTGCGATGTGTTGCCCTTCATTTAATTCAGTTGTATCTCCTGTATTGTAATTTGGAATGCTAATTCCGCTATGTTGTTCGTATTCTCCGAGTCCATGACCGCTAAGATTTTTAATTGGTTTAAATCCTGAACTTTCAATTGTTTCTTGTATTGCTTTTCCAATTTCACCTAATGTTACTCCGACTCGAATTGTTTTAATTGCTGCATTAAGTGCATCGCGTGAAGCTTTAACTAAATCAGAATGTTGATTTGATAAGTCAACTGTAAGTGCATTGTCTCCAATAAATCCATCAACGTGTGCTCCAACATCTAATTTAATAATTTCATCAGTAAAAACTGATTTATCTTGAGGGATGGGAGTGTAATGTGCTGCGGTTTGATTTAGTGAGATGTTAACTGGGAATGCTAGCTTTCCACCCATATCAAATATTTTTTTTTCTACTTTGGTTGCAACATCTAGTAGTAAAACTCCTGGTTTTATGAGTGATTTGCCATATTGTAATGCTTCTGCTGCAATTTTTCCTGCTTGTTCGATTTTTTTTATTTTTTCTGGATCTGCAAGAACATGGTAGGGTATATTTTGGGTCATAAATTAAGAATAAGAACTAAGTGTTTAAATAATTTGTTGAAGAAATAATTTTTTTTATATGTGGATTTGGTTACTTATGATTGAGAGTGCACTATATGATGGGAGTATAATATGTTAGATTATTTTTTATTATTGAAAATATTTTAAGTATAATTGGCCTCCTTCAAATAGTTTTTGAATCTCTGTTTTGAATTTTTTAGATCGCGCATAAGTTTTCACTTGTTTTTTTAAACTAGCATGTTTTCTTCTATTCCAAGTAAGTCTTGTATTGTGCCAAAATAAATCAGTCATAATTAATAATTGAGCTTCTTTTAATCCTTTGATTGCATGCTTTTTATATGGTCTGAGAATAAGTTGGCATTTTTGAGAAATTTTTTTACCAGTCATTTGTTGAACTAAACTAACATATTCTTGTGAAAGAGTATAGTCTCTAGATTTTGCGCGTTCATTTAAACTTAAATCATTTAATTGATCTACTGCTCTTCGAGTGCCATCATAACACATTGTTTGAACATCATCCCTTGTTAAATGTTTAATTCTGTGTGTGATATCTCCATTTTCATCAGGAGTTATGTTAGGGAGATGTATTTTTGCACCTGAGGGAGTAATTAATGTTTTATCAGGAGTTATGATTCCTTCAGGGGGCGTTCTTTTTAATTTTCCCCAATAATAATGAATAACTGAATGAACTGTTGAGCCAGTTGTAGAATCTGTTCTTGAATCAATTGCAACATAAAATGGTTCAACATAAACTAATTCTGCACCTAATTCTTGAGAAACTTCTAAAGATAATCTTTCAGTAATGCTTAAATCACCTAAGTCAACTATTCCCCCAATTGATTTAATGTGAGATTCTTGTCCTGTTTGAGAATTTTTATCTTGGTGAAATAGAAATTTTTCAATTCCTGACCTAGTTGGAACAGGGATTATGACCCTTGTTTGGCATTCTCTTAAATATTTAGCTTCTTCTTGAAAAACCATTTTGGTTTGATTAGTAAATTATTCCAACTAAAATTCCTTTGATTTGATTGAACCGTACTTTTTGATGATCTTTACCTTGATTATTATCTCCTTTAAGTATATAATAAGTACCTTCTGAATCAAGTCCTTTTTCTATTACTCTGTGAATTATGATTTCTTTTTTAGAGTTTTCATAAGAAATAATATCTCCTACTTGAATTTGTGATTGTTTTGTTGGTTTGATTTCGATGCTATTTGAGCCTTGATCTAAGAATGGATCCATGCTATTAGTATCTGTAAAACTACCCCAACTAGCGTTTTTTATATCTAAAATGATTAAATCTTGGTAAACATGAATTTGGTTTTCTTTAATGTGATTTGAGGGAGAACTAATTTCTGTACTTTTAGTTATTTCTTTAATTGAAAATGCGAATGGTTTTTCATATTTTATTTCTAGGCTTTCACTGATGATATCATTTGCAGTCCAACCTAATGTTATTAAAATTATAATTATTAAGAAAATACAAATTTTATGTAGTAAGTCGGCCCACATTTTAGTTGGTAAAGAATTTAATCATTTAAATATCTTTTGGTTATTTAACTATGATTAAGTAGTGAAATTTATTGGTTTTTTAGTTGTTTTTTATGTTTACTACTTCTTGGTCGTTTCAGTGGCGTTATTTGGGTCCTGGTATGGAAAAAAGGCCAAAAAATAGAAAGCTTTAAATATAATTTTTTGTATTCAGTACAATAATTTAATTTTTAAGGTGAAGAAATGGAGTTTTTTTAAAAACAAAGTTTCTTAAAAGGAGGTAAGTAATATGGCAAAAGATGACGTTTCGAAAAAAACTATTTTGATTTTGCTGGTTCTTACACTTGTTGTTTCAGTTGTTGGTACAGTGACAGTATTAGAGATGGCTAGTAAGGCACCTACTGATGTTAATATCGTAGGTCCGTCTGATAAAGGTGATGCAAAGGTTTCATTAGAAATAATTCAACCTGCGCCAGAGCCTGCACCAGTAGAGCCTAAAGATGCAGAAGTAAGTTTAGAGATATTACCAGCAGAACAACCTGTAGAAGCTGAAGCGGTTTTAGAACCTGCACCAGTAGAACCAGAAGCAGTTGAAGGAACTGAAAATCCTACAGAATAAAAGAGGAGGTTTGATATAATATGGAAGAAGTTTCAAACAAAACATTAGCTATCCTATTAGTAGCAGCAATCGTTGTTAGTTTAGGGGGCGTAGTATTAAGTATGAATAAATTAGGTAAAGTTACAGTTGTGACTGGATTTGCGTCCGGAACAAACACAACTCAAGATGGAGAAGTTACATTGAACATTACAGCGTATTCAAGTTTCGAATTTATTGATTCTGCTATCGCGTTTGGTAGTGCAACATTAAATGGTAGTGATGATTCAACATATTATGAGTGTTGGTCTGGAAATGGAACTGAAACTAACGATGCTTTATTCCCTGATTTAGTTTGTCCTACAGATGCAGTTCAAATTCACAATGATGGAAGTTTTGACTTGTCAATTAACTTTACTTCAAGTTTAGTTAGTACATCATTTATTTGTGATCAGTGTAATGATGTAGCGCCATCATTTAAGTATGCTTCAAATTTAGCTGGAGGAAGTTATGTTAATGAGTGTGCTGATGGGGATATACCAACGTATGCTGAAATTACTGGAAGTTCACAAGTAGTTTGTACTGACTTGGATGTAGCAGAAGATACAAGTGTATCATCATATGTTAAAATTCCAAAAGGAGCAAACAAAGGTGGACAGACAGCAACTTGGACTTTTGTAGCAGAATGTTCTGAAACTCCTTGTGATGCGGATCCAGACTAAGTTTTTTTTTTTTTTTTTTTCTTTTATTGTAAAGGGGGATTTATTATAAAATGAAATTAAAATTTGTGTTATATATAGTAATATTAATTATGTTTACTAATTCTATTTTAGCTATTGGTATTGGCTCGGTTGGAGGACCTGGAAAATTAATTAATTTTAAACCAGGTGATAAAAAAACGTATACTTATAGTATAAAAGCAAACAGGCCTCCTTTAGTGCTGGATTATGACATAACTGTGTCTGGTAAATTATCGGAGTATATAACTGTTGAACCTAAATATATAAAAAATATTAAAAATCCTGCGATACTTAATTTTAAAGTTCATGTAAACCTTCCTGAAACTTTAATTGAACAAGGACAAATAACTAATTTTGTTACGGTAACTGAAGTGCCAACATCTAGTTTAAATAGTGGAGGAACGGGTTCAATTGGTAGTGCGAGGGGAAAAATAATAATTAATATGCCTTATGAAGGGTATAAAATTAATTCTGAATTAAATGCGCCTAATTTAAATGAGAATGATATTGCAAAAATGCAAATTTCAGTTCAAAATTTAGGAACAAATTTAATTGATAAAATAAGTGCAACAATAAATGTATTTGATGATCAACAAAATTCTATTACTACGCTTTATACAAATGAGCTTTCAGTAGGTTATTTTGAACAGATTTTTTTGGAAGCAGACTTTGATTCTACTGGGTTTCCCCCTGGTAAATATACTGCAACTGCAATTATTAATTATGATGGTCAACCTGAAGAAAATCTTAGCGATTCTTTTTTTGTAGGAACAAAAAATATAGGTGTTATGAGTCACACTACTAGATTAATTGCAGGTATTATAGCTCCATTTGATGTTCGTGTTAAGAGTAATTGGAATAATAATGTTAATATATATGCTAAAATATTTATTGATGACCTTATTACTCAGACACCTACAATTAAATTAGATAAAATGGGAATGGGAACATTGTCTACGTACTTAGATTCTCAAAGCTTAACATCAGGAAATAAAGATTTAAGAATAACTTTGTTTTATGATGGGAGCAGTTCTAATTATAAGGGTAATGTGACTGTTCTGAGTCAAGAAGAGTTTCAAAAAAGTCAAGATGAGAAAAAACCTTCAACTTTTGATGGGGATACTAATTGGATGTTGATAGGTGCTGTAACTGTCCTTGTATTACTTAATATTTTAGTATTAATTGTTTTGAAAAAGAGGAAAAAAAAACAACAAACACAGTGGTGATATTATGAAAAAAATGACTCTTTTTATTTTATTTTTTTTAGTTTTATTATTTAGTATTGGTATAACTTCTTTAGCGTATTCTAGTTATAAAGTTGTTGAAAAAAGCACTATGTTATACGATTTTAAAGTTAATGGTTCGATTGTAGGAATTAATGTTGATCCAGACGCTATTCATTTTGGGATGGTTCCTGGAGGATCTAGTTCTGAACGGAAAGTATTTGTAACAAACTCGCATGATGTGCCTGTAAATGTGAAAATTTATGCAGTTGGTGATTATCCTGATTTAGTTATTCCTCGTAATAATTCTTTTAGTTTAGAACCTTTGGAAAAATTTCCTTTGTTTTTTAGAGTATTTCCTCCAATTGGTATTGAAGATGGTTATTATTCTGGAAAAATCATAATAATTTTTGAAAGGAAATAAAATGAATTTGTCTAAATATAATTTTTTTAGAATTAATTATTTTATTTTTTTTACTTCTGTTTTTATGTTACTTCCTTTATTATTTAGTTTTTTAGCGAATATATTTGAGTTAGTTATTGGATTTAATATAATTCTTCATAGATTACATATTCTTTTTTTTGTGTTATTAGTTCTTTTTTTTATTTTAAATGAAGAAGAATTAATGAAATTAAAACCCAAAACTGATTTATTTCAACTAATTGTTTTTTCAGTAAGTTCGCTTATTTTATTTTTCCTTTTTTTTGTACTTAGGTATTTTATTCATCCAAAAAGTAATTATGATTTTGCATGGACTATTTTTTATGTATCTTCCGTTTTATATGGGTTGGGTACAATTACTTTTTTTTGCGCAATTTTTGGGTTGAATTATTTCAAAAAAGTTTTTTTTAAATACAAAAAAACATTTATTTCTCTAATTCTTCTTATTGTCATATATGTTGCTATTAAAGAATTTTTGAACTTAAATTGGGTTTATTTTTCAAGTTTGGTTGCAAATTTAACTGCAGGGATGTTGAATTTAGTTTATGGTAATATTGCGACAGTAGTTCCTTATGAGCAAGGAATGGGATTAGTTGCTAAAGGATTTCTAGCAGGAATAAGCAAAGATTGTTCAGGTATTGAGTCAAGTTCTTTATTTCTATTTTTGTTTCTTGTAGTTCTTTTATATGATGACAAATTGAAAAAAGATTGGAAGCTATTTACTGCATTTGGATTGGCATTAATTGGTGATTTTGTTCTTACTTCTTTTAGAATTTTTTTATTAACTATTGTTGCAATTGAAATAGATAGGCAATTTGCAATAAATTTGTTTCATAATAATATTGGGTGGATTCTGTTTGTTGTATATTTCTTAGTATTTTACTTTTTGTTAACAAAATATTTTAGAAAGAACAAAAATAATAACTAGAAGTTATAATATTTTACTTGATTGTTATGAGACATAATTATTATATTACCTAAATCTTTTTAAAATGTTTAATATTGAATAACTAAATGGTTAATAAATATTTAAATACTTATTTTATGGTTGTATTTGTTTTTTTTTTAACCTTTTCAATTTATTTTATTACTTTAAATCCAATTATTGAATGGGAAGATTCAGTTGAACTTTCAACTGCTGCAATAACTTTGGGAATAGCGCACCCAACAGGATATCCTTTGCATACTATGTTAGGGCATGTGTTTTCTTATATTCCTTTAGGAACTCAGGGATTTAGGATTAATTTAATGTCTGCATTTTTTGGAAGTTTAGCTGCTATTTTCATATTTTTATCTGCTTTAATTTTATCTAAAAATAAATTAATTTCGTTATTAGCAGTTTTTCTTTTTTCTTTTTCTAAAACATTTTGGAGTCAAGCAGTGATTGCCGAGGTTCATACTTTAGGTATTTTTTTATTGAGTGTATCTTTTTATTTTTTGTTAAAATTTGAAAAATTAGGAGATAATAAATGGTTATATTTTTTTTGTTTTACCTACGGTCTTTGTTTAACAAATCATCTTACTTATGTTTTGTTTGCTCCTGGATTTTTATATTTTATATTTATTAAAAAACAAGGATTTAATATTTTTAATTTAAAAATAAATAAAAAAATGTTTAATATTAAAATAATTATTATTTGTTTTTTAATTTTTCTTATTGGCCTTACTCCCTATTTATATTTGTCAATTAGATCTTCAATGAATCCTGAAATGGATTGGGGTAATCCAGAATTATTTAGTAATTTTTTAGATCATGTAACTGCAAAACAATTTAGGCCGTTGATGGGGTCTGCAGATTATTCTCAAGTTTCGTCTTATATATCCTTTTTTGTAAATGATTTGTTTTTTCAATTTGGTTTGTTAAGTTTATTTATTTTTTTAGGTGTTTTTTATTTATTTTTTAAAAGAAAAGATATAAAATTAGGAATTTTTTTTTTATTAGTTCTTTTAGTTAATTTGTTATTTAATATAACTTATAAAATAGGTACTGAAATTAAAGGAATTGATATATTTTTTTTAAGCTCTTATTTTTTTGTTTTATTTATTATACTTTATGGCTTTTATTTTTTATTAAATTATAAGTTAAATAAATTAATTAAAGGTTTTATTTTTTTAATTGTTTTTTGTTTGATATGTTTTCAATTTTATAGTAATTTTCAAATTAATAATGAATCTGATAATTATTTGCCTTATTGGTATGGATTAGATGTTGATAATACTATTTATAGTATTACGTCTGAAAAAAATGTTTTGTTTACCGATAGTGATGTAACTTTGCCCATTTTTTGGTATTTAAAGTATGTTGATAATAAATTTGTTAATACTGAGATCATTCATATAAATATGTTTGGATCAAAGGTTTATTTAAAACAACTTGAATCTAAATTTAATATTATTTTATCAAATGAAAACTATTTGAGTGTTGATGATATATTTAATAATTTAATTGCTAAATTAGATACTAATTATGTTTTGTTTTCCACTTTTAATAATTTATCTGTTGAAAATAAAACTTATTCTATTAGGGGCATTATTTTTCAAATTAATAATTTGTCTACTTTGAATGTTGATTTAGATTATGAATATTATAGTGCTAATTATTTGATAAGTCATAATGAATCAAAAGATCCTGTATATTTAGTTCTTAAAAGAGATTTTTCTAATTCTAAATCATTTTTAGGAATAAACAAATTGAAAATGGGTGATTATAACTCAGCTAAATATTTTTTTCATCAAGCAATTAAATTAGATAATTCTTCATTTGAGTCGTGGAATAACTTAGGAATTGCTAATTTTTATTTAGGTGAATATGAGGAGGCATTATTTGCATTTAATTTTGCGTTACAAATGAAACCCGATCAATCAGTTTATAAACTTATTTTATTAACAAAACAAAAGATGCGAGGAGTAAACAATGGTAGTTCTTAGTTTAATAATTCCAACTTATAATGAAAAAGAAAATATTTCTATTTTAATTAAAAATTTGTTTGAATTATTTAGTCAATATAAAATTTCTGCGGAGATTATTGTTGTTGATGATAATTCTCCTGATGGAACGAGTGAAATGGTTAAAAAACTTAAAAATAAATTTTCTAAACTTCATTTGTTAAGTAGAACTGCTAAAACTGGTTTAAGTTCTGCAGTATTAGCAGGATTTGATTGTGCAAAAGGAGAAATTTTAGGCGTTATGGATGCTGATATGAGTCATCCTCCCCAATTAATTCCTCAACTTTATAATGCAATTATTACTCCTGTTGGATATGATAAGCGATTTCCTGATTTTGTTATTGGAAGCAGGTATGTTAAGGGAGGTAAAATTGTTGGGTGGCCTTTATTTCGAAGAATTGTTTCAAAAGGAGCAACATTTTTATCTCGTCCATTTACTAAAGCGAAGGATCCCATGTCTGGTTTTTTTTTAATTAAAAAAAAATGTATAGAAGGAAAACGATTTAATGCAAAAGGATTTAAAATTTGTTTAGAGCTGTTGGTTAAATCAAATTGGAAAATCGTTAAAGAAGTACCAATAACTTTTACTGATCGCGTTAAAGGAAAAAGTAAAGCAAATTTTAAAGAATATTATCTTTATTTGTATAATTTATGGAATTATTTTATTTTTAAATTTTTTTAATCATATTTTCCTTTGAAATTATTTAATTGGATTTTTATAACATCTTTTAGCATTTTTGTTGCGTCTCGGAGGGGGTTGGTTATTGTGCTTCCTTCTTTATCGATCCAAATAATTGGGACTTCTTTTATTTTTAGATTCATTTTTCTTGCGATAAATAATAATTCTACATCAAAAGCCCATCTATTAATTGTTTGCTTTGATACAATTTTTTTTGCTAGATCTGTTTTGAATAATTTAAATCCACATTGAGTATCACGAATTCCTGGAACTGCTAGCATATTAACAATAATTGGAAATGTTTTACCCATTATTTGACGATACCAAGATTGTTTGACTCTTACATCGGACTTTTTTAGGTTTCTGGATGCAATAATAATATCATATTTTGGGATGTATTTGAGCATTTTTAAAATTTCTTCAATAGGTGTTGCAAGATCACTATCTGAAAATAGGACTAGAGGGTATTTTGCATTTAAAATACCTCTTTTCACAGTATAACCTTTTCCTTTATTTTTTTTATTTTTTAGAACTTTTGTTTTTTTGTTTTTGTTTTTGTTTATTATTTCTAATGTATTGTCTTTTGAGAAGTCATTCACTATGATTAATTCATAATCTGTCAAATTTTTATTGCAAAATTTGATTATTTTTTTTAATGAATTTCCTATTCTTTTTTCTTCATTATATGCGGGAATTACTATGGATATTTTCATAATTTGGATATACTTGTTTTCCTATTTAAATGATTCTAAAACTATTTAAATATCTTTTATTTTTAAATTTTTGATGAAAGAATTACACAAAACATCGCTGTATATTATTTTAGGAATTATTATTTTTTTTAATTTATTTTTTTTATCTCCTTTATTGCAGCGAGGGCTTCCTCCGGGGGGCGATGGAGTAAGTCATTTTAATTTAGTTATTAATACGGTAGATTTAATTCAAACTCATACTCTTAATTGGTGGAGTCCAGATTATAATTTGGGGTTTCCTTTGTTTAATTTTTATGCACCATTATCTTATTTTTTTATTGGTTTAATATATGTATTCACTCATTTAGATTTGTTATTTTTATTTAAGTTATCGATCTTTTTATCTTTTGGGTTATTCCCTTTAGTTATTTATAAAAGTATGAGGTTGATGGAATTTTCTCAAATTAGTTCATTATTTAGTGCATTGGTCTCAACAATGCTTTCTTCTTATCAGGGATTTGGATTAGAGATTGTAGCTTTTTTTAAATATGGTATATACTCTCAAGTGATGGTGTTAATTTTTTTTCCACTTACAATTGCGTTTATTTACCGATTTTTTTTTATTAAAAATTGTAAAAATGAAATTACTTTTTTTAAAGTATCTGTTTTTTTATCTCTTACTTTTTTAACCCATTTTTTATCTGGGTTTATGGCTGCTTTAACTGCTGTGCCTGCTCTTTTTTTGAAATTTAATAAACTAAAATTAAAGAAAATTCTTTTTTTAGCTTTTTGTACTTTCTGTTTTGTGGCATTTCTTTTGATTCCAATATATTTTTATGGGGATTATATGAATGATGGTAAATTTTCACATAAATCTTTTGATCGTATTGATGGTTATGGGGTTTCATCATTTTTTCATTTTTTTTCAGGTAATTTTTTAGATTTTGGGAGATTGCCTTTTTTAACTTTTTTTGCTGTTTTGGGAATTTTGATTTCTTTTCATTTTCGTCAAGAAGATAGACATAAATTTATTTTGGCAGGGTTTTGTTTATCTTTCTTTTTTTTAATTGGTCGTGCATTATTTGGAAATTTAATTAATTTTATTCCTGGTGTTAGTGCAATTCCATTATTTAGGTTTATTAGTTTGCTTCATTTTTTTTCAATAATTCTTATCGGAGTCGCATTTGGTTTTTTGATTGATTTGATTTCTTCTAAATTTAGGCTTCACCGGTATGAACAAATTAATTTATTGATTGTATTATTAGTTTGTGTTTTTTTTTTGGCACCTGTTGTTATAGATACATCTGCTAATTATGTGGGAAACGTTGTTACTTTTCATGATGTGGGGTCTGAACCGGATCTTAATCAAATCATGAATGAGTTAAATTTAATGCCTAATTCTCGAGTAATTTTTGAAAATTTTAGTTCATATTCTATGATTCCTAATAGCATTCCAATTTATTCTAATAAACCGTCTTTTTTTAGTGGTGGAATAGGAGGACATGATTCTTTGAGTATTTTTTATGTGAATAAACCATTTATTTCATTCTCAAATAAAACTGATCTGTATAATTTATTTAATTTAGGCTATTTTATTTCAAATTCTAATAGAACTAATTTGACTGATTTTTATTTTAAAAATAAAAACTATGTTATTTTTAATAAAACGTCTTCTTCTTATTTTGATTTAGTTCAAAGTTCTATTGCGATTGATTCTTCTTTAGGTGATTCCAGGCCTATTTTTCTTATGTGGTATTTTAGTGTACTTCCTTCGACTAATGAACATATCCTAATTTTAAAACCTCGTTTGTTGAATGAATTAACTAGTATAACTGAACATATTGATTTGAACTTTTTAATTATTCCCCCTGAACGATCTGTTTTGATGAAAAATTATCAATCATTGTTAAGTGAGGATAGAAAACGAGTTGTTATAACTGATAATAGTTTTAATATTGATGTTAAAAATTTAAAAACACATGAATTAACAACAGTAGATGCACTCCATTTTTTTCAAACATTTAAATCAGTTCCTAAAAATTGTGGATCTGTTATTGGTGGAACTGAAGTTGTTAGGCGAGGATATTATGAAACTTTAGTTAATGTAACTGATTCTAGTTGTTTTATTATGTTAAAAGTTAGTGCGCATCCTGAATGGCGCGCGTATGTTAATGGAACTGAATCTGAAATTTACGAAATTAGTCCAAGTTTTATGTCTGTAAAAGTTGACACTCCAGGAGTTTACAAAGTTTATTTTGAATATAAATTAAGAGCATTAAGAATTGGATTGTTTTTTTTTAGTTTATTTTCGTTTATTTTGGTATTTATTTTTAGAAAAAAACTTGGTGAATTGATTAAAAAATGAAATTTATGCAAATGTTAAAACATAATTGGGGGGAGTTATTTCCGTTAATTATATTGTTTGTTTTTTTACCACTAATACAAAATATGTTGGAATTTATAATTTTAGATATATTTTTATCAACTTTGTTTCATCTTTTTTTATTTATATTTATTTTACTAAGTTGTTTGTTGTTTGGAACTAAATTTAAATTTTTAACTTTTTTTTTATGGGGATTATATTTGTCATATTGGGTACTGTCAATATTATTTCTTTTTTATTATTTATATACGGGGAATTTAATTGACTTATCTTTTGTTTTTGATAGTGGTTTTTATTCACTGTTAACATTAAAAAATACTGTTGGTACTTCATATTTGATTATTTTTATTTTAGGATTATTTTTTTTAATTTATTTTACTTTTCGATCAGGAATTAAACTTATTAAAAATTTGTTAAAAGAAAAATATTTGATTCAGATATTTAAAAAGAAAAATTTAATTATAATTTTATTTGTTTTTTTAATTTTTGTAAATTTAATAAGTTCAATCTTTTTTTTCCCAGTTCCTTTGGTGGTTTCTAGTAGAGATTATTTGCAAAATTTAGCCAATAAAGAAGAATTATATAATTTAAATTACTTGGAGGTTTTTGGTAATTTTAATTTTTCTCAAAAACATAATGAACATATTTTTTTTGTGCAATTAGAATCTCTTAACGGGTTGGATATCATGCCTAATGTTACCATGTTTGATAAAACATATGTGGGAAATTATGTTCCTGTTATGACTAATATTTCAAAAGAAGGAGTATTTTTTCCTCAATTTTATAGCAATAGTATTCAAACGTTACGTGCTCAAGAAAATATACTTTGTGGAATTTATAGTAATAATGCCGCATTTTATGTTGATAGATTATCTGAATTTAATAAAATTTGTTTGCCTCAAATATTGAAGGATGCAGGTTATACTACTTATTTTTTTAGTGCAGATGATTTAAATTTTCAAAAAACGGGAATTTTTATGAAAAAAATAGGGTTTGATTATGTTTTGTTTGACAAATTTTTAACTGGGCAAGAAAAAAATACTGAGTGGGGATATCCGGATGATGTAGTATATGATAAATTATTTGATTATTTGGAACAAAATTATATTGAAGGTCAAAAATTATTTGTTTATGTGGCTTTAGATGAACATCATTACCCGTTTAAGAATATAGCTGAATATTCTTCAGTTTATAAATTCAATCCTGCACAAAATAAGTATGAAGAATATATTAATTCGTTAGTCGTTCAAGATAATCATTTGAATGTTTTTAAAAAACGATTTATGAGATATGAAAATAATAGTTATTTAATGATATTTGGAGATCATTCATTTCCTATTGGGCGACACAATATTTATAGTAATGAAATTTCTTTTTATGAAGATTCGTTTGTTACAAGTTTTTTATTAGTTCCTCCAAAATCAAAAAATGAAACTTTTTTTAAAAATAGGATTATAACTGATAAATATAGTCAATTAGATATTATTCCAACAATTTTAAGTTTATTAAGTGATAATTATTTTTCTAATTCATTTTCTTTTTTAATTAAAAAAAATCATAGTATGTTTAGTGATCAATATGAGTCTTGTCAAGTTTTGATGCAACCTTATGGAGGGGGATTTATGGTGATAAATCAAAACAACACTATTAAAAAAGTTTATAGTTTTGAAAATAAACTCGAATTAGTTTTTGATTTGCGTCAAGATCCTTCAGAATCTAACCCTGTATTGGTAAAAAAATCAAATATAAATTTATTTTTAAAAACTAATCTTTGTAAACGATTTAAAAATTTGTTATTATTAAATAAATTGTTTGGTCATAGGGGTTTATTATCATTGTATCCCGAAAATTCGTTACTTGCAATAGAAAAAGCATTTGAGCGTGGATTTATTAATGTTGAAATTGATATTACTTCTTTACAGGATGGAACTATAATTTTATTTCATGATTATTTATTACAAGATAAGACAAATAGTGCTGGAAATGTTTGTGATTTGAATTTGAGTAATTTGAAAAAAATTAAAATAAAAAATCTTGATGGAACTATTTCTAATCAGTCAATTCCTCTTCTTGAGGAAGTATTTATTAAAATGGGTAGGAAACTTAATTATCATTTAGATTTGAAAGATTTTGGTTGTCAACCTCTTACTTTTTTAAAAAAATTAGTACACTTAATTGAAATTAATGGGCTTTCTGATAAAATATTTTTAGAATCTACTAATCTTGATTATTTATTGAAAGTTCATGAATTAAATTCAGATATAAAACTTATTTATTGGAATGAAAATATAAGATTTGACTTAAATAAGTTTAAACTTAAACAGCTTAAGAATTTGGGAATTTTGGGATTTGATTTTAATTATTTAAATTTAAATCCTGAACTTATTAAAATTTTGAAAAACGAAGGATTTAAAATTCACACATATACGTCAAATAATATTAATACTACTCTAGATCTCATATTTTCAGGAGTTGATTATGTAATTACTGATAATGTATTTAATTAATTTTTTTAAATTATGTTTGAGATGGTTATTTCCCGTATTTGTTTTCAAAAATTGAATGATTTTTTATGTTTTTTTATGTGTTTATTATTGTGCGAGTCATATTTCTTTTTTAATAATTTAACCAAAACCTTTATATATTAAAATATTTTGTATTTATAAATATTAAGGGGGTATTTATTCAGTCGAGATGACTCGTAGTAGTAGAGCTACTAGTAGTGATAGACTCGTAGTAAAAAAAGGGGGAATTAGAAGTCTTTTTGATGATAAAAAAGGTATTTCTAATAATGCGCTTGCATTAATGATAGTTGTACTAATATTTTCTTCAATTTTGTTTAACGTATATGTTCAAGTTTCTTATTCATCTTCTCAAGTAATTGTGGTTGGTCACGCAGCAGAAGATAACCCTCAAGATTTTGGAAGAGTTAGTCTTTGCTTGAATGATCAACCAGTTGTATCTGTGAATTCTTGTGAACCATATGCTTTTGTTGGCAATCCTTATTTTTGTGGAGTTCAATCAAGTGATAGTGATGGTCATGATGTAAGTTTTGTTGATGATAGTTCTTTTTTTGAAATTGATGAATTAACTGGAATTATTACTTTCACACCTAATTCAAGTATGATTGGAAATCATTCTTTTTTAATTATTGGAAATGATGATCTTGGTTGTGCTAATAGTTTGCATCAAGTGGAATTAAACATTTCAATTATTGAAGAAGTAGTTACTCCAAATTCTCCTGTGTTAAATTCTTTCAAACAGAATTGCACTGATGATTTTATTGTTCTTAATTGGACTAATGTAACTCCTGATTATTATGAAATTTATTATTCTGATAGTCTAACTGAATTACGAGAAATTAATACTTATGAACAAATTGCTAATGTCTCAAATTTAGATGGAGATTTAATTAATAATTGGACTGATAATATTGCCAGTAAACAGTTTTACAAAGTTGTTGCGGTTAATGAATGGGAACTTTCAGAATTTGGAGTTTTGAAAGCATCAAGCAATATTGTTGGTCAGATATCATTAACTGCGTATCAGGATAGTATACTAACAATTTCAAATCCGTTTAATAGTTCTGGACAGTTAGTTGGAGATTATATTTGTCCTGCGCAGGAAAATCATAATTTGAGTGTTACTGCAGATAAAATTCGAATGTTTTATGGGGATAATTTACAAAAATATGCGTATTGGTTTGGGCCTGACACTGGGTGGTATTCTCCATCAAATCCTAAACTTTTAGAGTTAGAGAATAATGTTGGATATTATATTCATCCAATTAGTCAAACATACAATATCACTTTTACTGGACAAGTAATAGATAATTTGAATCGAGAAGTTAGTTTTTCTTTTGTTTCTGGAAGTGTTAGTACTATTGGTATGAGTTATCCTTATATGTTTAATTTGTCGTTAATTGCACCTTTACAAAAATACTGTGGTGCAGTATCCTGTTCTGATAAAGTAAGAGTTTTTTATGGTGAAACGAATCAAAAGTATGCGTATTGGTTTGGAGATTTATTTGGTTGGTTTTCTGCATCAAATCCTGTTTTAGATTATTTAGAACCGGGCTATGGATACTATTTTAATCCAATAAATCAATCATATACTTCAATAATTACAGTTAATTCAGGGGTGGAGAATGAGTAACTTAACTGATCGCGCGCAGACATTTGTTTGTAAGAGAGTTATGAGTTTTTTACTTATTTTAGTTTTACTTATTTGTTTTTCCTCTTTTGTTTTAGGTGTCGCATATTGTGATGTTGAAGGACAAGTGTTTTACAATGATAGTTCTAGTGTGGGAGTTGGAAAAACAATTGCCGCAACAGTTAATGAAGGTGATTTTAATGGAACAACTTTATCGACTATAACTCAAGTTGGTGGTCCAAGTTGTGATTATTGTGATAATTATTATTCAATAAGTTATGTTGGAACAACTCAATGTATGGGTGGAGAATTATTTTCTGTTGGTACTGAGTTAACTAATTTTCAGGCAGAAGCTCAAGGATATTTAATTGAAGATTCAGTTGTTATGGTGGATATTTATTTATCTGTTAATGAATCGTCGCCAACCCCACCTGAGCCAAGTCCAGGTCCTGGAGGTCCAGGTGGTCCTGGAGGTGGAGGCGATCCAATACCTGATCCGGATCCTGAAACTATTCCTCCAGTGGATGCTCCAGAAATTCCTTTGCCAAAACCAGAACCAGAATCATCTGAAGAACAAGTTGATGAATGGTGTGTTATGGAAGGATATGTATTTTATTCTAATGGTAGTAGAGTTGGAAATAAAGAATCTGTTGATGTAAAAATTGGGAGTGAAATAATAAAAGTTATCACTCAAAAAGGTCCTCCTCCAAATTTTTTCTCGGGATATTTTTCCGCACATTTTAGTGAATGTATGTATGGTAAAGAAATAATACTTGAAGCTGAATCTGATGGTTGGAAAGGTTCAAATTCTTATTTGTATTCTGCAGGAATTGGGGAGATGACTTTGGTGTTAGATAAAGAGGCAGAAAAAGAACGAATTGAAGAAATAATTGTTGTAGAAATACCAAAACATGTAGAGGTTCGTCAAGCAGAAATAATTATGACTTGGATTATGGCATTTGTTGCATTTGTGTTAACACTTACGGCCATGTGGCTTTCAACAAGACCAGGTAATGAGAAACCTCAAGATCCATTTTTTACTTTTCAACAAGTTGAATATAAAGTTAATGAAGATAAATATGGGGATATATTAAATCGCGAAATTGATTTAGAAACAAATAAAACAAATATGTTTAAATCAAAATTTTGGTTAAGGCTAATTAAAAAAAAGGTTTATGAAGAACATTATTCTCAAGCAGAACTTGATAAATCAGTTGAACAAAATGAAGATTTATTAAAAAATGTTGAAGTAGTTAAGCGCACTAAAATTAAAGCAGATTCTAAAAAAAGAGTCGCTAAACAAAAAATTCCTAAGAAAACCGTTAGAAGTATTGATGATTTTTTAGAAAAATATGATCCAAAAAAATGAATGAAGAAACTAATGCGCAAAAAAAGATTGGAGATATGGATCAAGAATTAAATAGTTTGAAAAGTGAGTTAACTCAGTTTAAAAAATTACGAAAATCAATTTCTAAACCTCATAAAAAAGTTTTTTGGGTTACTTTAGTTTTATTCAGTTTTATTTTTGCAAGTTTTTTAGGATTTTTAATTTTTGATTCATCAGGTGGAAGTTCACCGGGCATTACGGGAGTATCAATACTAGGTGTAGGATCGGATAATAATTCTAATCTTTTGGAAAATGTTAAATCTGATGTTGTTTTAGGAGTGAATCTTTCTTCTAATAATAACGCGTTGAATTTAGGAGTTGATGATGAAATTTTAACTAATTCTAACTCGAATAATCAAATTAATCTAAATATAAAACAAGATGATGGTTCAATTTTAAAGTTTGTAAATAAAAAAAAACATTTCACTCTTGATGATGAATTATCATTTGATGTGGAATTAGAACCTAATTTGAAAATTTATGGTGTGTCACTCCAATATGGTTCTAAATTAGATGAAATTGAATCTGGAACTGATTTAGTTGAGTTTGAGAATAGTTCTGATTTGAGTATTTCTGAGCAGGGAAAAAATAAAAAAAAGTTATTGTTGAAAAAAATTAAAAAAAGAAGTTTGAAAGCAGGTTTTTACCAATTAAATTTAATATATGAATTGGATGGTCAATATTACGAAAATGAACAAAATTTTACTTGGGGAGTTTTGGCAGTAAATACGCATAAGTCAAGATATTTTGAAAATGAAACTGCATTTTTAGGAATTGTTGTTTTAGATGATGATGGTGATATGGTTTGTGATTCTAATGTTTCTTTACAAATTATATCTCCTGAGGGATCAGTTGAAATATTATCAACTGACAATGGTAAGATCTTTATTTCTGATGAGTGTACTGTTTATGGTATAACTAATTTACCTGATTATTATGGGTATTACACTGTAGCGGGAAAAGGAATTTATGAATTAAATTTAACTGCAAAAACTTTTAATGGAATTAGAAGTGTGAGTGATTATTTTGTTGTACAAAAAAAGATTGATTATGATATTGAAAGAATAGGTCCTACTAGGATTTATCCTGCTGTAAAATATAATATGAGTTTTTTAATAAATTCTGATAAAAAATATACTGGTTATGTCCAAGAATTTGTTCCTTCTTCATTTGAAATAACTCCTCAACAAGGAATGGAAATATCTGAATGGGATAATGAAACATTAAGTTTGAAATGGTTAGTTGATTTGAAAAAAGATGATTCAACTTTTTTAACTTATCAGTTTGATGCACCTGATAGGTCTCCTGATTTATTTATTGTGGGCCCATTATTTGTTGGTTCATTTTTTGAAGCAAGACAATGGAAAATAGGAAGCGATGCAATAACTGTGGGTAATCAATCATTTGGGTCGTGTGAATGTGGGCTGCTAGAATTTGAACATAATGCTACTGGAACGGGGAGTGTCTTGATTGTTGGAATAGGTCTTTCAAATGGGAGTTCACAAAACAGAATTGAAAATGTAACTTTTGGTGGTGTTCCATTATCTAGATTAATTGAAAAATCAAATTCTGATTCTGTACGAGTTGATGTTTGGTATTTAATCGAACCTCCTCCTGGAGTGTATAATGTTTCAATTGATATTCTTGGTTCAGAAATTAATCAAATTAGTTCGAGTGCAACAAGTTATGAAGATATTAATACGTTCATTACGTTTCAAAATGTGAGTTCTACATCTGGAACTGGAACAAGTTCGGAACTAGAAGTTTTTAGTGAAAATGATGATTTAATTATTGATTTTATAACCTGGGAAGATTCAATTATTTCTGCAGTAGGCCAAACTGAACAATGGAATTTAGAATTAGGTGGTGAGGGCGCAAGTGGCGAAAATTTTGGAGGAAGTATGTATCCGGGAAATCCAGGTTATAATATGTCTTGGACTTCGGGATCTAGTTCAGATTATTCTCATGTTGCATTTAATTTAAATTCTGATATTGATCCTCCTGGAGTTATTAGTAATTTAGCAAATCAATCTGCAGGTTATGATTGGGCTTATTGGAATTGGACAAATCCTTCAGATATTGATTTTATGAGTAACTTAATTTTTATTAATGGAACTGGATTTGAGTTTGTTAATTTATTTAATACGTCTAACAATTGGGCTAATGTATCAGGTCTTGTTCCAGGAGAAAATTATACTATTTTTGTTTATTCTGTGGATGATGAAAATAATATCAATAATACTAATATTAGTGACTCCGCTTTAACAATTTATACTGAACCTGCAGTAATTCTTATCTCTCCTGATGATTCAAAAGCTTCAGGCCAAGGCAATGTTGCATTAACTTATGATGTCGATTCTGAATTTAGTATTGATAATTGCAGTCTGCTTCTTGATGATGTGGTGACTATGAATGAGGAAATTATTGACTTATTTCAATCAAATCAATTTAATACGTCCGAACTTAATTCCGGGGAATATTCTTGGCAAATTAATTGTACTGATTTGTTTGGACATTTTGGTTTGAGTGAATCGCGATTGTTATATATTATTCGCACA
The DNA here is from genome assembly GCA_018675335.1 of Candidatus Woesearchaeota archaeon. Lineage (NCBI taxonomy): Archaea > Nanobdellati > Candidatus Woesearchaeota > Candidatus Woesearchaeota archaeon. The sequence continues at coordinate 12,102 of JABGYH010000006.1, read as the reverse complement.
GATAATTTTGATGGGGAAACTACAAATTTGGCAAATGTTTCTAATGTATCTGCAGTTTCTAATTTTGTTGTAGAATCAGTTGGTATGGGGGGAATAAATTTTACAGAAAATTTAGATTTATCTTCTGGTCTAAATTTAAATTCATTAATTAATATATCCCAAAATTATATTTCTGTTGATTCTGCTAGTGCAGCTCAACTGAATAAACAGGCAAGGCTGATCTTGCATAACTTGAGTTTTTTATATTCTCCAGTTATTGTGAAAGATGATCAGCTTTGTCTCCCCCCAACTTGTGAACTTGTTAGTTATTCTGAGTCTGAAGAAGAAGGAAGTGGAATTTATACATTAATTTTTGATGTATTAGGATTTTCTGCATATACTTCAAGTACTAATTCGCAACTTAATATTTCTGATGATGTTGATTATGGGCTGAGTGCTTATGATCATGATTTAGTTGGATTTTATGCAAATTATACTAATAAAACAAATGGTGTTGTAATTTCTAATAGTTCGCAATTTAATGGATCTTGCAATATTTCATTTAATGTGAGCCCTGAAGGTCCATTTGAAATGGAATTTAATTTTACGGGAGATGATCAATATTATTATGAAACTTCGTTTTTAATTGGAACTACATATGATTGGAATGTTACTTGTATGTCTGATTTATTTGAAAATTTGAATGTAACAGATAATATTGTTATTATTCCAAATTATACTTTACCAATTCCTGATTTAATTTATCCTTTGAATAATCAAACAAATTTAACGTTAAGAACTCCTACTTTTTATTGGAATGCTTCATATGGATATTCTAATTTAACATACGAATTAAATATTACTGGTGGCTGCGGACCATTATTTAAAAATAATATTTCTGAATTAAATTATACCTTGCTTTCAGAGTTGGGAACTGAAGATGAATGTGGTATGTATTATTGGCAAGTTAGATCTTTTAATGAAACTAATTATAGTTCTTGGTCACCGCAATTAAATTTTTCAATTGCTCCTTACATTTCGTTTGTACTTTTGAATTCAAATGTTGATTTTGGATTTATGAATACTAATGAAGTTAAAGACACTACTAATTATGCACCTATGCCATTTATTTTAGAAAATACAGGGAATATTTTAGGTGATTTATCTATTGCAGGAACTGCATTGTTTGAGTACGCTGAATTTCCCGGAGAAAATTTTCAAATCAAAACGGGTAATACTTCTGAAAAACCCTCATTTAATTGGGGCAGTTCTAAAACTGAATGGGTGAATGTTTCTAATGTGAGTCAAATAATGATTTTTGATTTTGATTATTTTGATCTTACAGATTCTGCTGAGATTGATGTAAGAATACATGTATCTCCAGGTGATTTAGGATACAAAAATAATTCAATTACTTTTCAGATTGCACCGTCTTAAGAATTTAAATTTATTTGATTAATTTATTTAAAAAAATTATTTAAAAAATATATTTGAACAATGATGTTGAAACAACAAAATAAAATTTGTAAATTTCAAAAAATAATTTTATTAGTTTTAACTTTACTCGCATTACTTATTTTATGTTCTTCATTTGTTTTTTCAGTTGGGGTTTTGCCTGCAAGAAAATATTTTGATTATGTGCCTGGTAAGTCAATTAAAGGTGAATTAACTTTGATGAATGATGGGGGGTTATTTACTGCAAGAGTTTATGCGAAAGGTGAATTAGCCGCTTATGTGAATTTTGATAAAGAAATTTTTTCAGTAGATTCAGATCAAACCTCGGTAGTTATTCCATATACATTAATTCTTCCAGAAGTTGTGGTCGTTTCGGGAGAAAATTTAATTGAAATAGTTATTGAAGAAATTCCTCAAGAAAAAAGAGGGATGTCAACTAAACTTGTTATGGTATCTCAAGCAATAGTTCGAGTGCCTTTTCCTGATAAATATGCTGAAGGAAAATTATTTGTGACATCGGGATCTGTTAATGAAACAGTTACATTTACTAGTCGAGTTTTTAATTTAGGATCTGAAGATATTAATTCTGCTCAAGTAAAAATTGAAATATTTAATCCTGATAACTTAAAAATTGATGAAGTTATTTCTGAACCTGTAACTCTATCGTCTAGTGGAGAACATCGATTTGAACTTACTTGGACTGCAGATGTTTTTCAAGGAGAATACACTGCAGTTGCAACAATTGCTTATGATGAGTATCGTTTTAATATAACTGAAAAATTTAATATAGGTTTATTTGAGATTGCTCTTTACGATATGCAAGTTGAAAGTTTTAATCTTGGTGAAGTTGCACGATTTAATATTAGTTTATTGAATTTATGGAATGTTCCATTAAGAAATGTTTATTTGAAATTCAAAGTTTATGATGAAACTGATAAATTGATTGGAGAACATAAAACATTTCCAGTTGATATTGATCCGAGAAAAATTGGTAATGTTGAAGCATTTTGGTATACTAATGGGGTTACGCCTGATCGATATAGAATTGTTCTTGAAATAATCCATGAAGATAAAATATTTGAGAAAGAAGTAGAAGTAATAGTTGGAACTGATTTTATAAAACCGGTTATGGAGCGAGTAACTGGACAGATTATCGGTTCTTCGCAAGAACAGTCTTATGAAACTCAGGAGGGAATTGTTCAAAAACTTCGAAGTTCAGATGAGAAAAAAGAAAAAAGTATGTTTTTTATTTCAATACTTGTAATTACTGTATTAGTTTCTGTTTTAATTAACATATTTATAATAAGATATTTTATGAAAAAAAGAAAAAATGATGATTATTATGAAGGACGGTTTTGATTATGCAAATAATATCTGATTTACATCTGCATTCAAAACATAGTCGAGGTTGTAGTAAAAATTTAGATTTAACAAATTTAGAAAAATATGGTAAAATAAAGGGTTTAGGTTTACTTGGAACGTCAGATTTTACTCATCCAATTTGGCAAAAAGAACTTAAATCTAAGTTAATTGAAGATGAAACGGGAATTGCCAAAACTAAAACGGGATTTCCTTTTGTGTATCAAACAGAAATTTCATTAATTTATAGTTCGAAAGGTAAGGGGAGACGCATACATAATGTTGTTTTAGCACCTAGTTTTGAAGTTGTAACTCAAATCACTGATGAACTCAAAAAAAAAGGAAGAGTTGATTATGATGGCAGGCCAATCTTTAAAATTCCTTGTCCTGATTTTGTCGAAATGCTTAGGGGGATAAGTAAAGAAATTGAAGTGATACCTGCCCATATATGGACGCCTCATTTTAGTTTACTTGGTGAATATAATCAATTTAGGTCTGTTTCTGATGGGTTTGAAGATCAAACAAAACATATTCATGCACTTGAAACTGGAATTAGTAGTGATCCTGCAATGAATATGCGAGTTTCTGTTCTTGACAAATTTAATTTAGTATCATTTTCTGATTCTCATTCATTTTGGCCTTGGAGGATGGGGCGAGAAGCTACAACATTTGAACTTGCAAGACTCACTTATAAAAATTTAATAAAAGCATTAAGATCCAATCGATGCGATAACCCATCTAAAAATAGAATATCTGAAACTTTAGAAGTTAATCCCTCTTATGGTAAATATCATTTTGATGGTCATAGAAAATGTGGAGTTTGTTTTGATCCTGTTCAAAGCAGAAAACATAGTGGGATTTGTCCCGTATGTAAAAAAGGTTTGACAATAGGTGTTATGAATAGAGTTGAAGAATTAGCATCGCCTGATCGTCCAGAAGGGTTTGTGTTGAAGAATGTGAGTGCAAAATTCAAATCAATTATGCCGTTACATGAACTTTTATCTAATTTGTATTGTAAAGGGCTTTCTACAAAACTTGTTTGGGCAGAATATAATAAATTATTAAAGTTAGGATCTGAATTTGATATTTTGCTTAACAAATCATTTGAGGAATTAAGTTCTGTAAGTGATTTTAGAATTGCGCAAGCTATTTTGAAAAATCGTGAAGGCACAATTGAAGTTAAGCCAGGGTTTGATGGCGAATATGGGATTCCGTGTTTTCCTTCAAATGAGCGAATGATTTGATATAACTTTTGATTTGAATTTGGTTTGTTGGTATTATTTTGGGTGAGTGGTGTTTATTTCTTGCTAATAATGGAGATTATTTTTGTTAAATTTATTAATTTTGCTTAATTGTTTTTAGCGAGTATTAGATGGTTTTTTATTGTTATTTCTTTTTTTTGTATTTTTATTTATTATTTTTAGTTTTTGGTTTTTAGTTTTTTTTTTGAGGTTAAAATATGATTGAAAATAGTTTTATTATATTTGATAAGATTGGCTCTCGATTTGAACAAAAGTTGTGGGATCAAGGTATTTCTAATTGGAGTATTTTTTTAAAGTCAGATGCGTCTCAGATTAAAGGGATTTCTAAAAAACGTAAAATGTTTTATGATCAAAAAATTAAAGAAGCACAATTAAATTTAAACTTAGGTGAGTTAAATTATTTTAAAAAATTAATTAAGCCCTCTCAGATTTGGAGACTTTATTCGAGTGTTTCTAAAAAATTGTTAGCAAATAAAGAAATTTTATTTTTAGATATAGAAACGTCTCAATATTATGGTGATATTACTTTGATTGGCGTGTATGATTGTGAAGATTATCTTGCGTTGGTTAAAGGGAAAACTTTAACTGAAGATTATTTGAAAAAAGCATTTGACGGAAAAAAGATTGTAATTTCGTTTAATGGTAAAGGATTTGATTTTCCAGTTATGAAACGATATTTTCAGAAAAATTTTGAACAAGTAGTGCATTTTGACTTAAGATTTGCTTGTCAACAAGTAGGGTTAGTTGGGGGACTCAAAGATATAGAACGACAGTTAGAAGTTAGTAGAAAACTTCCTATTGAAAAAATGTGTTTGAGTCCTGTTGATTTGTGGAACTCATTTATCTCGACGGGAAATCAATCATATTTTGAAGAATTGATTTTATATAATGAAGATGATGTGGTTAATTTAAAGACAATTTTAGATTTGGTAATTATTAAATTAGAGCAAAAGTATTTGGACATGATTGGTTGATTGTTTGCAAATATTATTTTAATTTTTGTTTGATTGTGGATTTTTTATTATTTTTATTTTTTTTTAAATTTAATTACTTGTTAGTTATTTTGTTATGCTTGCTGTTTGTTTTTAGGTTTGATTATTTTGATTTATTGTATTTTCTCGTCGATGATTGTAGGTGTGATTGTTTTATTTTTTTTATTTTTTTAGTTTGTGTGTTGTTTTTTTGTGATGAATTTTTTTGTTAAAATAAAATTAAAATAAATTAAAATAAAAAAACCGCAACCTTTATATAATATAAAACACAAAATACAGTTTAAATAGGCTTTAATTAGCTTCGATTTAAAAAATGAGGTGATTTGTTTGGCAGCAAAGAAACAATTAGTAAGGAAAAAAGCTACTAAGAAAAAAGTATTAAAGAAAAAAGTAGTTAAGAAAAAAGTTGTAAAAAAGAAAGCAGTTAGAAAACCTGCAGTAAAGAAAAAGGCAGTTAAGAAAAAAGTAGTAAAGAAAAAGGCAGTTAAGAAAAAAGTAGTGAAGAAAAAGGCAGTTAAAAAGAAAGCAGTTAAGAAAAAAGTAGTAAAGAAAAAGGCAGTTAAAAAGAAAGCAGTTAAGAAAAAAGCTGTTAAGAAAAAAGTAGTGACGAAAAAAGCTGTTAAAAAGAAAGTAGTAAAGAAAAAAGCTGTTAAGAAAAAAGTAGTGAAGAAAAAAGCTGTTAAAAAGAAAGTAGTAAAGAAAAAACCTGCTAAAAGAAGAAAATAATTTTGCTTTGATTATTTTTTTTTATTTTTTTTTATTTCTCTTAAATGGGTTTTATTGGTTTTTTTATGAAGTCTAGGGTTTTTTATGATTTATTTGGATAATGTTTGAGTGTTATTTAGTAAATTATGTGTGTTGCCGTAGTTATTGAGAGTAAATTTGTAAATGATTGGTTTAAAATGATAATTCCGTTAGTACTCGCATTTTTACTTAGTATAACCCATTTCTATTTTGAATCATATGCACATCATTTAAAAAAAATAGATTATTCATTCATTAGTTTTAGTTCAGGTATATTCATAACCTACATATTTCTTACATTATTTCCTGAAATTATTAAAGGATATGAGTTATTAGATAACAATATCTTGTTTATTGCATTGTGGGGTTTTATTTTGTTTCACATACTTGAACAATATGTTTTTCATCATGTCTCAAATAAACGAAGTAAATTAAAAGGAATAATTGCTGTAAGAACTTCGGCATTTTTTATTAACCATGTTGTTTTAGGATTGACACTGGTGTTTTTCTTTGAAACTGGTAAGACTATGCTTGCATTATTTAGTTTAGTTCCTATTATTTCGCACATTCTATCTTCTTCGTTAATCATTGAACATTTACATCATAGAATTAGAGAAACTACGTTTGGTAAATTTTTAAGTTCAGGAAGTATTTTTCTTGGAGCAATTTTAGCTTTGTTTGTTACAATACCTGGAGTAATATATTATTCTTTGTTTGCGTTTATTACTGGAGTTTTGTTGTATATTATTATTAGGGATACTATGCCGTCATTTAGTGATAGTACGCCTAAGTTTTTCTTAATGGGAGTTATTTTATACTTAGTATTACTACTTATAGAATCTGCAATTTTGGTATAAATTACTTTTACTTGAAACCGTTTTTTATTTTGTAAATGTACTTTTAAGTCTATCAAAAAAACCTTTTTGAGGGGTAATTTTATCCCCCATTGATTTAGCAAATGCTTTTAATTTATCTTTTTGAGTTTTATTAAGACTGCTTGGAGTATGAACAATTACTTTAACCATTTGATCTCCACATGAGTCGCTATTGATATGGGGGACTCCTTTGTTTTTCATTCTAAGAATTGTATTACTTTGGGTTCCAGAAGGAACTTTAAGTTTAGCTTTTCCTTTAATGGTTGGAATTTCAATCTCTCCTCCAAGAGTTGCAGTAATAAATGAGATTGGACAATCCATGTATAAATTTGTATTTCTACGTTCAAATATTTTATGTTGTGCAACTGCAATTACTACATATAAATCTCCTTTACGTCCACCTTTCTCTCCTGCTTCGCCTTCTTCAGGCATTCTAAGTGTCATATTATTTTCAACACCTGCAGGAATTTTAACTTTAATTTTACGATTGTTTTCTACTCTTCCAGCACCATCACAAACAAGACAATATTCTTTAATTGTTTTACCTTCTCCATGACAGGTTCTACACGTGGATGTTGATGAAAAAATACCAAAAGGAGTTCGTTGAGTTTGACGAACAACTCCACTACCTTTACAATTTGAACAAGTAATAATTTCTGAATCTGATTTAGCACCGCTACCTTTACATTTGGTGCAAGTTTCATAACGTGGAATTATAATTGTTTTTTCAATACCATTAACTGCATCTTCGAGTTCAATTTCTAAATCATATCTTAAGTCTGACCCTCTTTTAGGTCCAGCTTTTCGACGTCTACTGCCGCCAAATGGAGACCCTCCTCCAAAAATACTTTCAAAAACATCTCCGAAATCAAAATTATCTGAAAAATCAGAATTAAATCCACCTTGACCTCCTTGATAACCTTGAAAATCTGAAGATCCGAACTGATCATATTGTTCTCTTTTTTTAGAATCAGTTAAAACACTAGCAGCTTCACTAATTTCTTTGAATTTATCTGCTGATTTTACTTCTTTGTTTATGTCTGGATGAAATTTTTTAGCTAATTTTTTGTAAGCTTTTTTAATCTCCTCTTGAGACGCATTTTTTGAAACTCCTAATGTGTTATAATAATCTTTAGCCATATTTGTACCGCCCTAATTTGTACTTATTTATTTTTGTTTTAAATTTTTATATTTTCGAATTTTTATAATTTTAAAATGTCATAATTCTAAATTTGGTTCTTTTCCGAGTAATTCTAATTCAATTTTTTTTGCAAATTCATAATATGTTTGAATTTTAGGTCCGATATGAGGATATGCGTTTTTTATATATTCAAATCGTTCTTTAAGAGATACAATTTTTCCTGGATTTGCTCGAAGATCTGAATAAAAAATAATCTTTTCCTCATAAGTTGATGGAGTAAATTCTGGATCATTAATGCTTGTCAGACCATGTCTTTCGACAATTTTTGCAATTTTATCTAAACCTTTGCTTCGAAGAAGTTCTCCTCCTTCTTTCATGTGGCATATGGTTGCAGATAATTTAGTAATATCATGTAATAATGCAGATGCAATAATTAATGGAATATCAATTTCAATTCCTTGTGAAATTAATTTTTTGGAAACTGCCAATGCAATTTTTTTGACTCTTTGACTGTGATTAAGTAAGGGTTTTGCACCTGCTTCTTTTAGTATTTCAATACATTCGGTTTCAGTAGGTATGATGTTTTGATTCATTTTTTTGGATAAATTATGATTTTTGTTGTTTTATTTGATTATTTGGATTGTGAATTGTTTTAAGATAAAAAATATAATAAAAATAAAAAATTTAAAAAGATTTGTATTTGAATTACTTACTTTTTTGTTAATTACTGTTACTATTATGTTTTGTAAGTTTATTCTTTTTTCTTGTCGTCTTCAACTTCATAATCTGCATCGACAACTTTTTCACCGTTATTAGGATTATTTGCGTCTTTTGCAGAGTTTTCTTGACTTGAAGTACCTTGTGCTTGTTCTTCTTGTTGTTTTTTTGCTTGTTGTTCTGCTGCAACTTTTTGATACATTTCAGTTGCTACTTCTTGAACTAACTTTTCAACTTCTTCAAGCTTTTGTTTAATTTTTTCAATATCTTTTTCTTCAGGTTCTAAAAGTTTTTTAAGTTCATCCACGTGTTCTTTAATAGGTTTAATTTTTGCTTCATCAACTTTACCTTCAAAATCTTTTAATGTTTTTTCTGTTGAATAAACTAAACTTTCTGCGTTATTAAGCGTTTCAACTTGGTCCATTCTTTTCTTGTCATCTACTTCGTGAGATTCTGCTTCCTTTCTCATACGTTCAACATCTGCATCATTAAGTTTGTTTGGTGCAGTGATCGTAATTGCTTGTAGTTTTCCTGTACCTAAATCCTTAGCACTCACATTTAAAATACCATTTGCATCAATATCAAATGTTACTTCAATTTGAGGTATTCCTCTTGGTGCTGGAGGCAAACCGACAAGATCGAATTGACCTAATAATTTGTTATCTCCAAACATGGGTCTTTCTCCTTGACCTACACGAATAGTTACTGCTGGTTGATTATCGCTTGCAGTTGAAAATACTTGACTTTTTTTAGTTGGAATTGTGGTATTTCTTTCAATTAGTTTTGTAAAAATTCCGCCTAAAGTTTCAAGACCTAAACTTAGAGGTGTTACATCTAAAAGTAATACATCTTTAACATCTCCTGCAAGAACTCCTCCTTGAATTGCTGCACCCATAGATACACATTCCATTGGATCCATTCCTCTTTCAACTTTTTTGTTAACTAAACTTTCAACAAATGTTTGAACAATAGGCATTCTTGTAGGTCCACCAACCATAACTAATTTGTCAATTTCACTAAAACTTAAATTAGCGTCTTTAACTGCTTGTTCAATTGGGTGTTTACATTTATCAACTAAAGGTTTTACCAAATCTTCAATTTTTGCACGTGTTAGTTTCATAACAAGATGTTTTGGTCCTTGATCATTTGCAGTAATAAATGGTAAATTGATGTCTGTTTCTACAGTTGTACTAAGTTCAATTTTTGCTTTTTCTGCAGCTTCAGCAATTCTTTGTATTGCTGTTGTATCTTTTGATAAATCAATTCCTTCTTGTTTTTTAAATTCGTCAACTATATGATTGATTATTGAAGTATCCATATCTCTTCCACCCAATTGGGTATCTCCGCTGGTTGATTTAACTTCAAAAACTCCATCACCAAATTCCATTACAGTAACATCAAGAGTTCCACCACCTAAATCAAAAACAAGAATTTTTAATTCTTCACTATTTTTATCAAGTCCGAATGCAAGTGATGCTGCAGTTGGTTCATTAATGATTCTAACTACATCAAGTCCTGCAATAGTTCCTGCATCCTTTGTTGCTTGTCTTTGATTATCATCAAAATAAGCTGGGACAGTTATTACTGCTTTCTCTACTTTTTCGCCAAGATATGCTTCAGCATCCTTTTTGATTTTTTGTAAAATAAATGCACTAATTTGTTGTGGCGTGTATTCTTTTGTATTAATTTTGTATTTATGGGATGTACCCATTTTTCTTTTCGCACCAGTTATTGTCGCGTCAGGATTTGAAACTGCTTGACGACGAGCTGGTTCTCCAACTAATACTTGCCCTTCTTTTGCGAATGCAACTACGCTAGGAACTGTTTTTCCTGCATAAGTTGATCCTTCTGCGCTAGGAATAATTTTTGGTTTTCCTGCTTCTAGTACTGATGCACAACTATTTGATGTGCCTAAATCGATTCCGATTATTTTTGCCATAATATCAACCTCCAAATTGTTTAATTTAGCATTTTTTTATTTTTTATTATCCTCAATTAGATTAATTGAATTAATCTATTTCAGATTTATTTTTTTGCGTTGTTTTTATTTGAGTCGTCTTTTTTTCGAAGAGCCTCTTTTCTTATTAGTTCAACTCTTTCTTCAGTTAAAATTCCTTGACGTTTTCCGCTATGAATTTTTACTACTTCAAAAAGTTTAACTAATTTATTTAGTTTAAAATCATCTTGCTCTTTAATAGATCCCATGGATTCATAAATTGCATGATCATCTGTTTCTAAACTAAATTGAGTGTGTTTGCAAATAATTAATGTATTTAAGTCTTCATCGTTTCCAATTAAGTATCTTAAAATAGCTTCACTTGTTAAGTAAAGTCTTTTCATAGGCATTCTGGTTGTCGAATGGATATGATTATTTTTAAATTGGTTTTGATCTTGAGGATTTATTTTCATAATATTCACCTAGATATTTTTATTCATTGTTTATCCAAAGTAGTTTGGAGAATTTGGTTCTGTAGTGTTTGTTTTTTTTGATTTAGCAGTTTTAGCTTTTTTCTTCATTTTAGTTTCTGCTTTTTTAATCATTTTTGGTTTTTTAATTTCTCCAAATTCAGTTTCATATTTTTCAATTGCATTTTGTAAAACATTTAACATTTGTTTTGCATTGAATGGATCGAGCATTACTACATTATGTCTTAAAACGAGTGTTGGACCCTCTTTATTTCTGATATCTACTCGAGGAGTAATATTTTTGAAATCTAAAATAAATTGCATTGGATTAAAATTGATTGATATTTCATGACAAAAAAAATCAGTGCCTTCGCTGACTGAAATCTTAACATTTTTTTGTTCCATTTGTATGCCCCCTATGTTGGTTTTGTTTTATTATTTTTGTTGTTGATTTAATTGGTTTTGTTTATTTTTAAAAATAAAAATATAAAAAAAATTTAAAACACGTTAGTTAATTACAGTTATTTGCGATTATGATCTGTTAATAATTTTTTTTTTAATATTTTGTGTATTTTTTTGATTTAGTTTTTTTTGAATTATTTTATTCTTTCAAAATCTAAAATTTTTTTTAAAGTTTCTTTGTCAGGTACTAGTTTTTCAAGTTCTGCGCCTTTGAGTAATCTCCCTCCTGTTTTTAAAAAAGAGGAATATTGTCTTATTGATTCCGGATCATTGGGATTTAGGAAAAAATTAACTAAAAACCAAGTTTGTACTTCATCGCCAAATTCATTACAATTACTAATTCTACAATGAAGAGGTTTTGCATCTTGAATTGAACAATGATCTGCACGTAAAAAAACACAATTTCCATGAGGTCTTATGCTGTCTTTTGGGATGTTCATTTTTAGTCTGAACTGTTTTGTATTAAAAAACTCAACTTCTGTGAGAAATTTTGTTTTTACTTCTTCTTCACTTAACTCAAGGTGTTTTGCAATTTTGTCAACTTCTTTTTTAAGAACAAATCCGCTTCCTTGACTACAACAGTTACCGCATTTTTTGCAAACAGTATTTATTTCTTCAATATATTCTTGAGGTGTGTTTTTAGTAATTTTTTGTATCATTTTTCACGCTCTTTTTTGAATCTTTTTTTTTTTTTTTTTTTTTTTTTTTTT